>CAZIXN010000320.1:0-2509 GCA_964543215.1 uncultured Phycisphaera sp. | reverse complement strand
GCGCGGCAGCGGAAGCAGTACGTTTGACCAGTGACCAGTGACCAGTGACCAGTGAGTAGAGATGCTGCTGTTGACGGATTTTGTGATGGTGACGGGAGCAGAGTGAACCAAAGGAAAATTCAGGATGTTGCAACACGAGTCACGAGCAACGAGCCACGAATCACGCATCCGTGTCGGCGTCTTCACGCCCGCTTCGCCGATCGGGCCGGTGGAGTTGGAGATGGGCGTGGAGGTGCTCGAACGAGCGGGTTTTGCGGTGCGGGTGCACGAGCAGGCGGTCGCGCAGGACTTCATTTTCGCGGGCACCGATGCGCAGCGGGTGGGGGCGATGTGGGATTTGGCGACTGCCACGGGCGAAGACGAAGTGGATGTCGTTTGGTGTGCCCGCGGCGGGTACGGGTGCACGCACCTGCTGCCGCTGCTCGATGCGTTGACGAAGCAGCACGGGCCGCCGCCGAAGAAGTTGCTGGTGGGGTATTCGGATGTGACGGTGTTGCATCACTACGTGCGGACGCGCTGGGGCTGGGAGACGCTGCACGCGAACATGCCGGCCTCCGCGTCGTTTGTGTCGATGGATTCCGAGCAACGCGGCGCGACGCTCACCTACGTGAAGACCGGCGTGCCCACGCACAAGGGGCGGACGTTCGGCGATGCGAAACTGGAGTTCTTTGCGAATGCGCCGTCCTCACCGATTGAGGCGGAAGTCATTGGCGGCAACCTGGCGACGTGGAATTATCTGACGGGCACGCCCTACGCTCCGACCCCCGAAGAGCTGGCCGGCAAGCTGCTGTTCTTTGAGGACATCGGCGAGGGTTTTTACAAGATGGATGCGTATTTCACGCAGCTCGATCAGGCCGGGGGTTTCGACGGCATCGCGGGCATTGTGCTCGGCGGGTTCCATGATTGCACCGACGAGAAGTCCATCCGCCTCGCGCATCAGCCGACACGCGAACACCCCAAGCCCAGCACCGCGCCGCTGCGGCAGACGTTCAACGAGCGCGAAGCGATGCAGCGGATCACCGTGCCGATCGCCGAGAAGCACGGCTTCCCCGTCGCGTGGAAACTGCCGGTGTCGCACGGGCCGGACTTCTGGCCGTTGAGTTTGGGGCCGATGCATCGACTGGGCCAAGACGGTCAGTTCACAATGATCTGAACTCATCCAGTAACTATTGAGTGCAAGGCTTCAGGCGGTGCAACCACGACTCGCATTCCTGGAAATTCTTCCAGCAACGGCCTGAGAATTTCATCGTCTTTCGAAACCAAGGCGACGGATTCGATGGAACGCGGCTCAAACTGTTTCATCAATCTTGCGGAGAAGAGCGTCTGACCCATGATGTACATGCCGAGACGGCTGGCTTTGGTCTGAACGACGACGATGTCTTCCCCCGCAACATTGACCTCGTTTTGCCTGGCAATGCGGTGCACTCCGCCTCGGATGATGACTCCGTCAAGCAGGCGAACACCGGTTGTTTTCGATCGACTTACGGCACAGAACTCCTCGATCAATGTGCCGCCAATCTGTTGCCAGTACCAGCGGGTCATCGGTGTTTCTCGTTTGCTCATTGCTTCACGATAAAGATTTGATCTTGTCGAGCACCGCTTCCGCGTGCCCGGGCACCTTGACCTTGTCCCAGCGGTGCGCGATCTTGCCCTTGGGGTCGATGAGGAAGGTGGTACGTGCGACGCCCATGTATTTTTTGCCGTACATGGATTTTTCCTGCCAGACGCCGTACTTCGTGCAGACCTTCGCGTCGTCGTCGGCGAGGAGGGGGAAGTTGAGGTCGAACTTGCCGGCGAACTTGGCCTTGCTCTTTTCGTCCTGCGGGCTGACGCCCAGGATCACGGCGCCCTGCTTCTCGAACTTGGGCAGGTCGTCGCGGAACTGGCAGGCCTGTTTGGTGCAGCCGGAGGTGTCGTCCTTGGGGTAGAAGTACAGGACGACGTGCTTGCCGGCGTAGTCGGCGAGTTTGTGGGTTTTGCCGGTCTGGTCGGCGAGGGTGAAGGCGGGGGCTTTGCTGCCGGGTTCGGGGAGGGCGGGGTTGTCGGTGGGCATGGCGGGCTCCGGGGGTGTGTGGGTGTTGCGGGTGATCGCGGCCGTGTGGACCGGGGAAGATAGGCGGGCCGTCCGGCGTGGAAGGGCGGCTGGCGAGCGATTGCCGAGCCGTCGGGCCGATTGGGGCGTCGCATCGCCGGGCCGTGGTATGTTCCTTGGCCCCGAGTCACCGTCGGCGCGGCTCTTTCTTCATCACGAGACCTCGATCATGTCCGACCATCGCGCCCTCATCACCGGCATCACCGGCCAGGACGGCTCCTACCTCGCCGAGTTCCTGCTGGCCAAGGGTTATGACGTCCACGGCGTCGTCCGCCGCAGCTCGACCTTCGGCACCGACCGCATCGACCATATCTACCGCGACCCGCATGAGTCCGGTGCCCGCCTGCACCTGCACTACGGCGACCTCACCGACGGCAACTGCCTGGCCAAGCTGGTCAACACGGTCAAGCCCACGGA
>CAZIXN010000319.1:0-2523 GCA_964543215.1 uncultured Phycisphaera sp. | reverse complement strand
TTCGTAGGCGTTGTTGCGCTGGGCGGGGACGTGGCCGGCGTCGCGGATGAGGCGGCAGAGGACGGCCTCGTTGAGTTGGTAGGTCGTTCCGGCGGCGCTGACGACGTTCTCTTCCATCATGATCGAGCCCATGTCGTTGGCGCCGAACTTCAGCGCGAGCTGGCCGATGTGCGGGCCCATGGTGACCCACGAGCTGCCGATGGAGTGGACGTTGTCGAGCACGAGGCGGGAGATGGCCTGAGTGCGGAGGTACATGTGAGCGCCGGCCATGCGGAGGGATTTGGCGAAGCGCGGCGAGGCTTGCGCCAGGGCGCGTTTGTCGTGGGGGTCGAGGCCGTGGAGGTGGATCGCGTCGGCGGCGAGGTCGCCTGGGAACGCGGAGAGGTCACTGGCCGGTGAACCGGCCAGCCCCGGGTCGATGGGTTCCCAATCGGGGAGTTTGCCGAGCGGCGTGTTTTCGCGTTGGTAGGGCCAGCTGATGAAGGCTTTGGTTTGGCCGGTGTAGCCACGCTCTTTTGCAAGGTCCTGACGATCGCGGACCGTCAGCATGTGGTGAACGCGGTCGGCGAAGCCTTCGAGGTGGCCGAACATCATGGTGGCGGAGGTGTTGAGGCCGAGCTTGTGGGCGACGGTCATGACGTCGAGCCACTGCGGCGCGGTGGCTTTTCCCAGGCCGATGCGTGAGCGCACGTGGTCGGCGAAGATTTCGCCGCCGCCCCCCGGAAGACTGTTCAGGCCGGCGTTGCGTAGCTCCAGCAGGATGGCTTCGCACTTGGCGAGCCAGGTGTCGGGGGAAAGTTCGTCGGACTTCCGGGGGCCGGGCGTGGGGAAGCCGGGCAGGTTGAGCACGGCGACGAACTCCACGACTTCCGGCGGGCTGAAGCCGTGGATGTGGATTTGCGGGAACTGGGCCTTCATGGCGCGGAGCATGTCGGTGTACCACCGCAGATCGAGCTCGGGGTGCATGCCGCCTTGCAGGAGAATCTGCGTGCCGCCGACGGCGACGAGTTCGCGGATTTTCTGGTGGAGTTGTTCGGTGGAAAGGACGTAGCTGTCTTCGTCGCCGAGGTTGCGTTTGAAAGCGCAGAAGGTGCAGTTGGCGGAGCAGACGTTGGTGTAGTTGATGTTGCGATCGAGGACGTAGGTGCGCGGCGCGGGGGCCGGGCCGTGGACGCGGTCGCAGACGGCGGAGGACCAGGTGCCCAGGTCATGCAACGACGCTTCGCGGAAGAGCCGGACGGCCCCCGGAAGTTGCAGCCGGTGTTTACCGGCCAGAACATCGTCGATGCGGAGGTCGTGGTGGAGGGTGCTCGTGTGGAGTGCGGGTGCAGTCGTGGACATGGGGCTCCAGTTTAGGCGGGAAAAGAAAACCCACGGACGTTGTCCGTGGGCTTCTGAGGTTTTGTTCCGAACCGCAATGCAGGATGGAATCAGTAGCGGTAGTGCTCGGGTTTGTAGGGGCCATCGACGGGGACGCCGATGTAGTCGGCCTGTTCCTGGCTGAGCTGGGTGAGCTTGACGCCGAGCTTGTCCAGGTGCAGGCGGGCGACCTTTTCGTCGAGGATCTTGGGCAGGACGTACACCTTGCCGGACTCGTAGGTCTTGCCCGAGAGGGTTTCGACGCCGTCCATGTTCTGGGCCAGGTCGATCTGAGCGATGGTCTGGTTGGTGAAGGACGCGGACATGACGAACGACGGGTGGCCGGTGGCGCAGCCGAGGTTGAGCAGTCGGCCTTCGGCGAGGATCAGGACGGAGTGTCCGTCTTCGAAGGTCCACTCGTCGTACTGCGGCTTGATCCGCGTCCGGGTGGCATTCTTCTCGAGCTTGGCCATTTCGATTTCGTTGTCGAAGTGGCCGATGTTGCCGACGATGGTCTTGTCTTTCATCTTCGAGAGGTGTTCGAAGGTGATGATGTTGAAGTTGCCGGTGGTGGTGATGACGATGTCGGCTTCCTTGAGCGCTTCTTCGAGCGTCGTGACTTCGTAGCCTTCCATCGCGGCCTGGAGGGCGCAGATCGGGTCGATCTCGGTGACGAGGACGCGGGCGCCCTGGCCACGGAGGGATTGGCAGCAACCCTTGCCGACGTCGCCGTAGCCGCAGACGACGGAGACCTTGCCGGAGACCATGACGTCCGAGGCGCGGAAGAGCCCGTCGATCAGCGAGTGGCGGCAGCCGTAGAGGTTGTCGAACTTGCTCTTGGTGACCGAGTCGTTGACGTTGATCGCCGGCACCAGCAACTGGCCGAGAGCCTTCATCTGATACAGCCGGTTGACGCCGGTGGTGGTCTCTTCGGAGACACCGCGCCAGCCCTTGACGACCTTGTGCCAGTAGCCCGGGCGCTCGACCGCGACGCGCTTGAGCAGCCGCTTGATGACCGCTTCCTCTTCGCTGTCGCTGGGCGTATCGACCCACTTGTCGCCCAGTTCCAGCTGGTAGCCCTTGTGGATCAGCAAGGTCACGTCGCCACCGTCATCGACGACCATTTCCGGGCCTTCACCGTTGGCGAAGCTGAGCGCGTCCAGG
>CAZIXN010000318.1:0-2523 GCA_964543215.1 uncultured Phycisphaera sp. | reverse complement strand
CTGGCGGGCGACTACACCGGCAACGGCAGCGTCGAACAGGGCGACCTGGACCTGGTGCTCAACAACTGGGGCCAGCCGCGCGGCGACTGGGCCAACGCCGCGGGCTTCGCGTCGGCGGGCGTGGATCAGGAAGAACTCGACCGCGTGCTGAACCATTGGGGCGGAAGCGCCGCCGCGAGTTCCGCGGGTCACGCCGTGCCCGAGCCGGGTGTTTTCGCCTTGCTGGCTGTGGGTTTGTGCGGGTGGTGCGGGTTGGGCCGGGGACGAACGCCGCGGCGTTCCGCTTGACCGCCGGGACTTCCGGGTGGCCCCGAAATCCGCTGGCGTTTCCGGCGTGCCGGGGTATAGATAGGGGTCGCCGCGTTTGGTTTGCGGCGCTCATCCGTTTCTCCGAGCAGGGTCAAGCATGATCAGCGTCAAGGGCACGTGGGCCAACCGGAGATGGATCGCGGCACTCGCCCTGAGCGCCGCCTCAGCGGGCATCGGCCCGACCGCATCGGGCAACGTCGTCAACCCCACCCTTCGCATCGCCACAACGCTCGGCGACATCGACCTCACGCTCTACGCCGAAGCGACCCCGCTGAGCGTGGACAATTTTCTCGCCTACGTCGATACCAATCGGCTGATCGATTCGTTCTTCCACCGCAAGATCAACAACTTCGTCGTACAGGGCGGCAGCTTCACCTGGGCGGCAGGTTCCACACGAGTTGCGGTGCCGACGTTTGCTCCGGTCCAGAACGAGCCGGGCATCTCGAACACCCGCGGCACGATCGCGTACGCGAAGCTCGGCGGCGACCCCAACAGCGCCACCAGCGGCTTTTTCTTCAACCTGGTGAACAACAACGCCACCAGCGTCAACAACCTGGACGCTCAGAACGGCGGGTTCACCGTGTTCGCCAAGGTCGTCGGCAACGGCATGAGCGTGGTGGACGCCATCGCCGCCCTGCCCAACATCAATGCCGGCTCGCCGTACAACAACCTGCCGTACCTCCCCCCGCTCGTGAACAATACGATCCAGCGGAGCAACGTGGTGTTCATCGAGTCCATCACTGCGCTCGGGGTGCTCGAAGGCGATTTCAACGGCAACGGCAGCATCGAGCAGGGCGACCTGGACCTGGTCCTGAACAACTGGGGGCAGGCCGGCTCGCGGGCCACGGTCGGGCTTTACGGCTACGGGCCCGGGGCGGTGGATCAGTCGGCCCTGGACGCGGTGCTGAACAACTGGGGCAGTGTCTCGGCCCCGAACTTCCAGGGCAGCCCCGTCCCCGAGCCGGCGATGCTGGGCCTGGGCGGGCTGGCCGTGGTCGGGCTCACCCGTCGACGAAGCAGGCCGTAAGCCGCCTGCGGGACGAAAAATCGACACTTCACGATCGATTTTGCGTTGTAAGAATGTAATTCTCGGGTATTGTTACACAAGACTTCGGCTCGCTCGGGCCATTGAACGCCTTACCCAATCCCATTTCACCCTTGGAGGAACCATGTTGAATCCCCGTTTTGCCCGCCTGACCGGCCTGTCGCTGGTGGCGATCGCCTCCGGCGCTGCCGCCGACACCACCATCCTGTTCGAAGATTTCAACGACCTCACCCAGGCCCAGTTCGAAACCGAGTGGAACGTCGGCATCAGCCCGGCCGACTCGTTCGCCGTCTCGTTCATCGAGATGCCCGGCGATCCCACGTCCGAAGCGCTCTGGCCCGGGCTCACGGAAATCGCCGCCTCGCACCTGGGCCGCGCGGGCGACCCGGTCGTGACCTGGAACGGCCTGACCTCCGCCAACGCGCTGACCCCCACCGAGTCGCAGAGCATCCGCCTGTCGGTGGACATCTTCGACAACGCCGCGGGCAACAAGCGCATGTCGGTCGGCCTGCGTCAGACCACCCCTTCCGCCGCCAACCTCATCGAACTGGGCTTCTGGAACTCCGATCCCGCCAACGGCTACGCCCACCGCGCGATCCTGTTCCCCGGCACCGTCGAAAACCCCAACCCCAACTGGCAGGGTTTCGCACTCGACGCATCGCTGGACCGGCCCGACGACCTCGACGAAATCGTCACCATCGCCGACATCGGTGCGGGCTGGCACACCTACTCCGTGCTCATCACGCCCACGGAAATGACCTTCGAACTCGACCTGTTCCGTGACGGCCTGGTGAACAGCCGCGACGAAACCGGCATCATCGGCACCATCCCCGGCGTCGATGCGTCCGTCACCTACCAGATCGATTCCAGCGCCGCCGCCTTCGACAACCTCCGCTTCGGCGGGGCCTCGGGCGTGACCTCCGCCGGCGGCGGCATCCTCGTCGACAACATCCTGCTCGAACTCATCGACGCCGTCGTCGTCGGCAATCTGGCCGGCGACTTCAACGGCTCCGGCTCGGTCGAACAGGGCGACCTGGACCTGGTCCTCAACAACTGGGGCGGACCCCGCACGGCCGGCTTCGTCGCCAACACCGACGGACTGGCCACCACCGGCGTCGACCAGGAAGAACTCGACCGCGTCCTGAACAACTGGGGCAGCAGCAACGCCC
>CAZIXN010000317.1:0-2579 GCA_964543215.1 uncultured Phycisphaera sp. | reverse complement strand
CGCCCCCACCGTCCCCACCGCCACCTCCGTCACCACGCAAACCCCACTCACCGACGCCATCCGCGACGGCTACGCCCAGACCGCCCGCGCCGGCCTGTCCAGCAACGACCCGTCCGTCCACGCCGTCGCCCGGGCCTTCGGCTACTCCGCCGAAGAACTCGCCGCGATCCCCGCGCAGGCCAACATGGGCCTGTCCTGCGGCAACCCCATCGCGCTGGCCAACCTCCAGCCCGGCGAAACCGTCGTCGACCTCGGCAGCGGCGGGGGGCTGGACGTCTTCCTCGCCGCGCACAAAGTCGGGCCCACCGGCCGGGCCATCGGCATCGACATGACCCCCGACATGATCGCCCTGGCCCAACGCAACGCCCAGGCCGGCTCCACTTCCGGGGGCTACACCAACGTCGATTTCAAGCTCGGCCGCATCGATCAGATCCCCCTGCCCGACGCCTGCGCCGACGTCATCCTCTCCAACTGCGTCATCAACCTCGCCCCCGACAAGCAGGCCGTCTTCGCCGAGATGTTCCGCATCCTCAAGCCCGGCGGCCGCGTCGCCGTCTCGGACATCGTCCTCAAACAAACCCTCCCCGACGAGCTCGCCCAAAGCGTCGCCGCCCTCGTCGGCTGCATCGCCGGCGCCATCCCCGCCGACGACTACCACACCGGCCTCACCGCCGCCGGCTTCGCCGACGTCGCCCTCCTGGACACCCACGCCGACCTCACCGCCTACACCCAGGTGGAAGGCCAGGCCGCCTGCTGCGCCCCACCCTCCCCGGCAGACGCAGCCGCCCCGGAAGCGGAAGCCTCCGACAGCGGCTCATCCTGCTGCTCTCCCGCAGCCCCGCCCAACGCACCTTCCGTGGGGGGCAAACCCATGCACCGCGACCTCGCCGAACTCTTCGCCCGCCACGACATCAACCACTACGCCGCCTCCATGAAGATCTTCGCCCTCAAACCCCGCTGATCCCGCCGCGACCTCCGCAACGTTTCACCCGCCAAACCCCCAATCCCCAACGCCGCGGTTCAGAATGCGCAAATCCCGCCGCACATCCGGTTTGATCACCCACGCGAACGCTTACGCTACGACTCTCCCCTCTCATCCCTCACCCATCAAGCCCCATCCTCTGCCATGAACACGCACCACCACGCACCTCAACCCGCCCCCGCCCCCGCGACCGCCCCCGCCTCCGCGACCGCTCGGCTGATCGCATCCCTCGCCGCCACGCTCCTTGCCCTCTGCCTCACCGGCGTCTGGCCCGCCACGACCGTCGCCGCCGACGACTCCCCTCAAACCGGCTCGGTCGTCTTCATCCACCCCGACGGCGCCTCCGCCGCCACCTGGGCCGCCGCCCGCAACCTCCTCGTCGGCCCCGATGGCGATCTGCACTGGGACCGACTCCCCCACATCGCCGTCTACCGCGGCCACATGGCCAACAACCTCACCGCCACCTCCAACGGCGGGGCCACCACCCACGCCTACGGCGTCAAAGTCGCCGCCGATGCCTTCGGCACCTACGGCACCGACATGGGCGATCGCTCCCTCCAACAACCCAAAGACGCCGACGGCCAATCCCTCTCCGTCGTCCACCAGGCCCTCGCCGCCAACCTCCCCGTCGGCCTGGTCCAGTCCGGCGTCGCCACCGAGCCCGGCACCGCCGCCTTCGTCGCCTCGGTCCCCAAACGCTCCCAACACGACGACATCGCCCAGCAACTCGTCGAGTCCAACGTCGCCGTCCTCCTCAGCGGCGGCGAACGCTACTTCCTCCCCCAGGGCACCGACGGCGTCCACGGCCCGGGCGTCCGCAGCGACGACCTCAACCTCATCGAACGCGCCCAACAACTCGGCTACACCGTCGTCTACACCCGCGAGCAGCTCGCCAACCTCCCCGACGACACGCCCAAAGTCCTGGGCCTCTTCGCCACCGCCTCCACCTTCAACGACCGACCCGAAGAAATCCTCGCCGCCCTGGACCTGCCCCTCTACGACCCCGACGCGCCCACCCTCGCCGAAATGACCGCCGCCGCCCTGCGCTTCCTCGCCGCCGCCAACGACCGCTTCCTCCTGGTCGTCGAAGAAGAAGGCACCGACAACTTCGGCAACAACAACAACGCCGCCGGCGTCCTCGAAGCCTGCCGACGCGCTGACGAAACCTACGGCCTGCTGCGGCAGCACCTCCAGACCCACCCCAACACCCTCATCCTCACCGCCGCCGACTCCGACGGCGGCGGCCTCCGACTCATCGGCGAACGACACGACAACGGCCAACCCAACCGCACCTCCCTCCCGCACCACGACAACAACGGCTCACCCATCGACGGCCTCGACGGCCCCGGCTCCACGCCCTTCATGGCCGCACCCGACCGCAACGGCCTGTCCATGCCCTTCCGCATCCAGTGGGCCGCCCAGGACGACGTCACCGGCGGCATCCTCGTCCGAGCCGAAGGCCTCAACGCCCACCGCGTCCAAGGCTCCATGGACAACACCGAAATCGCCCCCCTCATCCGACGCACCCTCTTCGGCCCCACCCCGGAAGCCCCGGACGCCCCGGACGCCCCGGACGCCCCGTAACCCCGCAACCGCT
>CAZIXN010000316.1:0-2583 GCA_964543215.1 uncultured Phycisphaera sp. | reverse complement strand
TCGAAAATCGAGAGGATCCGTGGCGGGAGCGGTGCGCGCGTCAAGAAGCCCGCGTGGACATGCGGGGCTCTTGGGGGGAGGGGCGTTTCAATCTTTCGGGCGTTGTCCGTGGAAGCGGGCGGCGGCGGGGACGGAGCCGGCCAGGTGGAGGTGGAGGAAGTCGACGACGCGTCCGCGGGCGGCTTCGTGGTTGTAGATGGCGCTTCCGTGGTGTCCGAGTCCCTTGAGCAGGACGAGTTTGGTGGGGATTCCCTGGACGCGAAGGGCGTCGTGGAATCGTCGGGACTGGTCGAGGGGGACGACGTCGTTGGCCTCGCCGTGGAGGTGCAGGACGGGCGCGACGCCGGGGCGGATGTGGGTGATGGGCGAGGCTTCGGCGGCGAGCTTGGGGTTGAGTCGGGGCGGGGTGCCGAGGAAGCGTGCTTCGGGGCTGGTGAGGCCGGCGTTGTCGCGTCGGCTGGGCAGGCCTTGCAGCGCGGGGAAGTCGCTGAAGCCGAAGAAGTTGATGACGGTCTGGACGTCGGCGGGCAGTTGGTGGTGTTCGGCGGGCTCGGGGGCGGGGTCGGGTTCGGGCAGGGGCGCGGCGACGCCGAGCATCAGGGCGAGGTAAGCCCCGGTGGAGGCGCCGGCGGCGGCGATGGCGGCGGGGTTGAGGCCGAACTCGGCGGCGTGTCCGCGGAGGAAGCGGACGGCGGCGCGGGCGTCGTGGAGCTGGGCGGGGTAGTGGTCGGCGGGCAGGAGGCGGTAGTTGGCGGTGGCGACGGCGTATCCGTAACGGACCAGCCAGCGGATGGGGCAGTGGTCTTTGGAGCCGGCCCGCCATCCGCCGTCGTGGAACCACAGGACCACGGGGACGTCGTCGTCGGTGTCGGGCCGATAGATGTCCATCAGGAGCTCGAGCTGCCGCTGGGGGTAGGCGGCGTAGGCCCGATTTCGGACGATGGCGGCGTGGGCTCGGGATGGCGGGCTGGGGTCGTTCACGGGACGGCTCACTGTATCGGTGCATCGGCGGGAAATACGGCGGGCTTGCCCAAATCCGCCCGCGGGGGTACAAACATGTCAGCGAGGCCGACCGGCTGGCCGTTCCGACCCCCCCCACGGCGACTTCGCCGCGACGATTCGGGGCGTTGAACGGAACCCGGGCACCGCGCGACCCACCTCCCGCGTCCCCGTGATCGACCGGCCGTTTATGGCCTCGGCCCCGATCCGATCGTGTACAGGTTTCTCCCCCCGCTCGCGGTCGCCGAGCCGCGGCGGCGGCTTCTTCGGATCTGCCGTCCGACCTCCGGAAGCCCCCACGCCACCCCCGGCCGCTTCACTGCCCCTGGGCCTGCATCCTGCGAATCCGCCTATGGACACCGTCTCCGGCATCCTCGAACTCACGGCCAAGGCCGACGGTCGACTCCGCCAACTCGACGGCACCTATGTCGCCGAGCCCAGCGACCCGGTCATCCCCATCCACCTGATCGAGAAGCACGGCCTCCGCCCGGGGCTCAAACTCACGGTGACGCTGGGCAAACCCATGGGCGGCCAACCCCAGCATCCGCCCCACCCCCAGCAGGGCGGCGGCAAGAAGGGCAAGAAGAACAAGCACCGCACCAAGTTCAACGCCATCGCCCCCGACGCCCGCCGCGCCAAGTCCATCGACCTCATCGAAGACGCGCCGGCCGAGGACTACAAGCCCGACCACCACTTCGACGACCTCACCACGATCATGCCCCAGCCCCGGCTGGACCTGGAACACCCCGGCGGCCCGCCGTCGTGTCGCCTGATGGACCTGTTCTGCCCGATCGGCTACGGCACGCGCGGCATGATCGTCTCCCCGCCCAAGGCCGGCAAAACCACGCTGCTCCAGAACATCGCCTTTGCCCTGCGGCAGAACCACCCCGACGCGATCGTCATCGCGCTGCTCATCGACGAACGGCCCGAGGAAGTCACGGACTTCCGCCGCAACGTGCCGTGCATCGTCTGGGCGTCCTCCAACGACCACGCGCCCGAGCGCCACTGCGGCCTGGCGATGCTCGCCTCGGAACGCTGCAAGCGCTGGGCGGAAACCGGCAAGGACGTGATCGTGCTGCTCGACTCTCTGACGCGCCTTGGCCGGGCGTTCAACACCGCCCCCGGAATGACGCAGACCGGTCGCACGCTCACGGGCGGCCTCGACGCCGGGGCGCTGTCGATCCCCAAGCAGATCTTCGGCGCCGCCCGCAAGTTCGAAGAAGGCGGGTCGATGACGATCATCGCCTCGGCCCTGGTGGACACCGGCTCGCGCGGCGACCAGGTGATCTTCGAGGAGTTCAAGGGCACCGGCAACATGGAAGTCATCCTCGACCGCAAGATCAGCGAGCAGCGCGTCTTCCCCGCCATCGACCTGGCCGCCTCGGGCACGCGCAACGAGCACCTGCTCATGCCCAAGACCGAACTGGACACGGTGACCGCGCTGCGTCGCCGGTTGATGAACATGCAGCCGGTGATGCAGGTCGAGCAGTTGCTCAAGGCCCTGGAACGCTTCAAAACCAACGCCGAACTGGTCGGCAGCGACAAGAGCCCCGCGAAGCAGCATCCGGTGCGGGCGGACGCGCC
>CAZIXN010000315.1:0-2584 GCA_964543215.1 uncultured Phycisphaera sp. | reverse complement strand
CAATACCAAGCCAAAACCGGCGTCACCCCCGACGCCTTCATCACCGTCCCCAGCGCCGGTGCGAGAATGTTGGAATTTCAGATTTGAGATTTCAGATGTCCAGCAAACCGACACGCACTATCCAACACCAAAAAAGCGACCTCTTGTTCCAACCTTCCTACATCTGAAATCTGAAATCCCAAATCCAAAATTCTTCACCATGCCCACCCCCCTGCCCCCCGACGCCATCGTCTACTTCGATGGCCAGTTCCGCCCCGTCCACGACGCCCGCTTCGCCCTCGAAGAACGCGGCGTCCTCTTCGCCGACGGCGTCTACGAAGTCGTCCGCTACGACCGTGGCCAATCCTTCGCCATGCAGCCCCACATCGATCGCCTCGCACGGTCGCTTCAAGGCATTGATCTTCCGGGGGTCGACACGCAGCGCTTCGCGCAGCTCTCCGATGAACTCATGGCCCGCAACCGCCTCAAGGATGCCCGCGTCTACTGGCAGGTCACCCGCGGCAACCTGGGCCCGCGCGACTTCCTGATCGACCCCGAGCAAGAGCACACCCCCAACGTCGTGCTTATCGCTTATCCCGCGCAACCCGTCGATCGCACCAAGGACCCCACTTCCGGGGGCGGGCACATCGTCGAGGACTGTCGCTGGACGCGCTGCTGGATCAAGTCGCTGATGCTGTTGCCCGCATCGCTGGCCAAGACCGCCGCGAAGAAGGCCGGGGCCGTCGAAGCGATCTTCGAACGCCACAAGCCCGGATCTTCCGGGGGCGGCTCGGACGTCAGGCACATCACCGAAGGCGGCTCGACCAACGTCTTCATCGTCCGCGATGGCGAACTCGTGACGCATCCGAATGACGGATGGATCCTCCCGGGCATCACCCGCGATGTCCTGCTCGACACCGCCGCCGCCGACCTGGGCCTGGTCGTCAAGGAGCAACCCTTCACCGCCGCCGAGATGCTCGCCGCCGACGAAGTCTTCGTCTGCTCCACCACCATGCTCAGCCCGCTGACCTCGGTCGACGGCACCCCCATCGGCGACGGCCAGTCCCACCCCCTCACCACCCAACTCCACCACGCCTACCTCGACCGCATCTTCAACGGCCAGGCGTAACTCAGTTCGCCGCGAAGCCCACGGTCATTGACCGTGGGCATGCCCGCCACTACCGTTGCGGCCCCGAAACGACGAACCCACCCCGGAGAACCCCATGCCCGACCTCATTGCGCCCCACGGCGGCACCCTCATCAACCGCCAGGCCAGCCCCGACCGCGCCGCCGAGATTTCGGCCGCGGCGGCCAAAGGCGACCAGCTCCGCCTGCCGCTGTCGGCCGCGGACGTCGCCACCGTGTACCGCATCGCCGATGGCACGCTCTCGCCGCTCACCGGGCCGATGAACGAAGCCGTTTACCACCAGGTGCTCGACACGCAAACCATCAACGCCGCTTCCGGGGATGACGCCGCTTCCGGGGGAAAGCTGGCGTGGACGATTCCCCTGGCCTTCCCCGTGGACGCGGCCCTCGCGGGCAAGCTGGCCGTCGGGCAGACGGTGGCGCTCACCAATCCCGACGATGAAGTGATCGGCAGCCTGGTCGTCGGCAGCGTCTTCAAGTGGGACAAACCGAAATACATCAAGAGCGTGTACCGCACCGAGCGGACCGACCACGCCGGGGCCGACATGGTCCTCAAGAACGACGCGGGCAAGGATTTCTTAGTTGGCGGCGAGTTGGAAGCCCTGCCCCAACCCAAAAACCCCGCGTTCGGCCAGTACGTCCTGTCGCCCAAAGAGACGCGCGAGTTCGTCGCGAGCAAAGGCTGGGACGCCTGCGTCGCGTTCCAGACGCGTAACCCCCTGCACCGTGCCCACGAGTACGCCCTGCTCTACGGCCTGGAAGTGCTGCTCCGCGAAGGCCGCAACGCCGGCGCGATCCTCAACCCGCTGATCGGCGAAACCAAGGGCGACGATGTGTCGGCCGAGATCCGCATGCAGACCTACGAAAAGCTCATCGCCTCCGGTGAGTTCGGCGACGGCGACAAGGATGCGGAGCTTTGGCAGAAAGTCGGCGGCAGCGTCACGGATCGCGTTGCGCTCTTGGGCCTGGACCTCAAGATGTTCTACGCCGGCCCGTCCGAAGCGGTGATGCACGCGATCTACCGCCAGAACTTCGGCTACACGCACATCATCATCGGCCGCAAGCACGCCGATGTCCCCTACGCCGACGGCACCGCGATCTGGGGCGACTTCGACGCCCAGGAAATCTTCAACAACCTCCACGGCGAGCTGCAGATCGACACCGTGAACGTCGGCTTCGCGGCGTACTACGAGTCGCTCGGCCGGGTGGACCTGATGCAGAACCACGCGGAAGAAAAGCCCGTGTTCATCTCGGGCAAGCAGGTCCGCGAAACGCTGCAGCAAGGCGAGGCCGTGGACCCGCGCATCATGCGCCCCAGCACCAGCGCGATCCTCGCCGCCGCGATGAAGCAGTAAGCCCCCCCGGAAGTGAAACACGCAAACACACCCGAAGCCCACGGATTCGATCCGTGGGCTTTTTCGTTGAACTCACCGCCGCCGCTTGAACATCGCCAACCCGA
>CAZIXN010000314.1:0-2599 GCA_964543215.1 uncultured Phycisphaera sp. | reverse complement strand
GGGGTCGGCGTGGTGGGCGGGGTCGGCGTGGTGGGCGGGGTGGGCGGGATCGGACAGCTCGCTGAGCATGCCCGCCAACGTGGGTCGGCGTCCGTCGCACAGCGCGTCGAACAGCCGTTGGTACACACCGCGATGAATTTCGGTGATGAACTCGGCCGGCGCGATCTCCTCGGAGATGCTTCGCTTATTCGGCACGGGCACATCGAACAAAGCCGGGTCGGTCAGCAGGGCCGCAAGGACACGCTGCTCCGCCACGTGGAGTCCTTTGAGTTTACCCCGCGAAATCGGGGAAGCAACGTCAGAATCGATATGATTTACCGGGTTTACCGTTTCCGGACCCGCCGCCGGGGCCGAAGCCTCGCGGGTGTCCGAAAATGTGCCCGGCGACGCGTCGTTCGGCACGCCGGGGTCGAAATCCAGGTCGTGGGCTTCGTCGTGCAAATGATCATCGTAGATGTCGGCCGGCATCGTGTCGGCACCGCTTGGGTCGGCGATTTTCGGACTCGGCGCGGCCGGCGACACGGGCTTGGGCGCCGGCGGCGGCGTCGCGCGGGTCGGACGGGGCTTGAACGACTTGAGCAGCGCTTCGACGCCGGAAGGTTCCAACCCCAGCAACTCCGCCAGCCGCTGAACCACCAGGGCCCGCCGCAGCGAGCCCACCCGCGCCAACCCCGCATCCACGATCCGCTGCGCGAACGCCTCGGCCAGCCGCTGCCGACCCGTCACCGTGCCCGCCGCGTCCAGCTGCTCGGCCAGCCGGTCGAACTGCCATTCCAGCGCATCTTTCGCGTCGGCGACCAGCGTGTCCCACCGCTTCAGGCCGCCGTCCTGTTTGAGCAGTTCGTCCGGGTCCGCCCCGCCGGGGATCGTGGCCAGGCACACGTCCAGATCGGCCGTGAGAAACACCTCGATCGCGCGGTCGGCGGCCTTCTGCCCCGCCTCGTCGCCGTCCATCACCAGCACCACCTTCTCACAAAAGCGCTTGAGCACCTTGGCGTGCTCGGGCGTCAGCGCGGTGCCCAGCGCGGCGACGACGTTGGTTGCCCCGGCCTGGTGACAGGCGATCACGTCGGTGTACCCCTCGACCATGACGGCGGTCTGGGTGTCGATGATGCGCTTCTTCGCCAGGTGCAGGCCGTAGAGCGTGCCGGCCTTTTTGAACAGGTCGGACTCGGGACTGTTGAGGTATTTGGGCTCGTCTTCCTCGCGCAGCTTGCGCCCGCCGAACGCGACCGGCCGGCCGAGCTGGTCGTGGATCGGGAAGATCAGGCGGTGGCGGAGCAGGTCGTAGCAGTCAGCAGCGTTTGGCGTCCGGGGATCGGGGATCGGGGAAGCGGTTTCGTCCCGCTGCCCATCCGCGTCCCGGCCCGATCCCTGATCCCCGATCCCCGTTCCCTCGCCTCCGCCACGCCCGCCGCGCGGCTTGATCAACCCCGCGGCCACGAAGGCGGCCGCGTCCCACTGCTTATGAGCCACCATCGTCGCCAGGCCGTCCCAGCGGTCGGGCGCGACACCGATGGAAAAGGCGTCGATCATCTCGGCCGAGACGCCGCGGCGTTTCAGGTAGTCGCGGGCCTCCCGGCCGTGTTCGTCGTGCTTGAGCAGCGCCGCGAAAAAGCCCACCGCCTGCCGATTCGCCTCGCTCAAACGCTCCCGCAACGACGGCCCATCCTGCTTCCCCGATCCCTGTTCCCCGTTCCCCGTTCCCCGCTTCTTCCACGGCGTGAGCGCAATACCCGCCCGGTCCGCGAGATACTTCAGGGCTTCGGGAAACGTCAGCTTGTGATACCGCATCACGAAATCAAACACCGACCCCCCCGCCCCGCACGCGAAGCACTTGAAAATCTGCTTCTGCGGACTCACGAACATCGACGGCTTGCTGTCGTCGTGGAAGCAGCACACCGCGGCGAACTCCCGCCCTTTGGCGCGGAGCTGCACGTGCTCGCCGACCACTTCGACGATGTCGGAAGCGGCGAGCACCTTGTCGCGATCGGCGTTGCGGTCGAGCATGGGCGCGGGTTCGGGGATCAGGGACCAGGGATCGGGCCGAAATCAGACCAAGCCCACTACGAAAACAACACGCCGGGAGCGTGTTGCCGTCCAACCGTGTTCCAAAATACCTGCGACCTCCGTGCCGCAACCCGTTCCCTGATCCCCGTTCCCCGAACCCCGTGGAAATCAGTCCGCTTTGTGCGTGTACGCGTACTTGCGCTTCAGCGGCTTGGTGATCAGGTTGTTCTTGATCGCGTAGGTCGAGGCCTTGACCCGGCGGACCGCGCCGTTTTCGTCGACCGTCTTGACGGTCTGGATGTTCGGCTTGAACTGCCGCTTGGTCTTGCCGGTGACTTTGGTACCCACGCCGCCGAGGTATTTCTTCTTACCACGGAGGGTGTAGGTGTTGCCGGTGGACGTTCGTTTGCCGGTGAAATCGCAGACGCGGGGCATGAGGCACCTCGGGAGGTGGGGGAATCGGGGGTTGGGTCGAATCGAAGAGTGTAGGAAGTCGCCGACCGGGCCGCAAGGCGGACAGCGGGAAGCCCGAACTTCCCCTCAAGGCGTCGCCGGCGGGCGCGGGGACAGGCCGAAGTTTTCGAGAATC
>CAZIXN010000313.1:0-2607 GCA_964543215.1 uncultured Phycisphaera sp. | reverse complement strand
ACACGCGGACCTCCGACACGCCGGGCGCGCGTTCGAGATACGGCTTGATGCGTTCTTCGGCGGCGTCACCGAGGCTTTGCACGTCGAAGTTCTCGGTATCGGTGGTCAGCAGCAGCCACGCGACCGGCGAGCCCGGGCCGGCTTCGCCGGTGACGAGCACGGGTTCGTCGGCGTCGTCGGGGTAGTCGGGCACTTCGCGCAGGGCGTCGGAGACTTCCACGCGTGCGGATTCCAGCGGCGTGCCGGTGACGAACTCCAATTCGATCTGAGACTGGCCCTGGCTAGCGGTGGCGACCATTTTCACGAGGTTGCGGACGTTTTTGAGGACGTCCTCCTGCTCTTCGACGATTTCGCGCTCGACTTCTTCGGGAGAAGCGCCGGTCCACTCGGTTGTGACCGTGATGATGGTGGGGTCCACGTCGGGCGTGAGCTGGATGGGCAGGCTGCGCAGCGCGAGCAGGCCGAAGAGCACCAGCAGGATGACGCCGACGGCGACCTTGACGCGGTTGTGGATCGCGAAGTGGATCGGGTCCATGGGAAGTTTCGGATGGATGGTGGATCGGGTGAATGAACGGCGACGTGCGACGTGTTGTGCGGCGAAATCAGACGGGTGGCTGGCCGTTGGGTTGCTCGGCGGTGGCGTCGGGCGTGGGGCCGGGTGTGTCGGAGGCCTGGGTTGTGTCGAACTGAAGTGGTCGGGTGGGAAAGAGGGACTCGGCGCCCTCGACGACGACGGTGGCGCCGGGGAACAGCGGGCCGTCGAGGACTTCGATGGCGAAGCGATCACCCTGGCCGTAGAGGATGCGTACCGAGGCGGGCAGGGCCATGGGCATGGGTGGCGGTTGTGAGACGTCCGGTGCGGCGTTGTCTGCGGCGGCGGGTGTCGTTTGGGCGTGGTCGCCTTGCGCCGGCGGCGGGTCGGGTGGCATGGCGACCCAGACCTGCGGGGTGAGCGTGCTGAAGAGCACGGCATCGCGGGGCACGGTGAGCGTGGGCCGGGGCGTCCCCAGCGGGAAGCGTGCGGTGACGGACATGCCCGGCTTGAGCGTGCCTTGGCGATCGTCGAGTCGGACTTTGACGGGGAAGGTGCGCGATGCCGACGATCCGTCGGGGGTGACGGCGACGATTGTGCCGGTGTGTTCTTCGCCCAAGGCGTCGAGGGTGACGACGATCGGAGCGGCCTCAGCGGCGAGTTTGGCCACGGCGTTGATGGCTTGTTCGGGCACATCGACTTCGGCGTCAATCTGGCCGACGGACACGAGGTCGATCACGCCGTCGCCGGGCTCGACCCACTGACCGACCTCGGCGTTCTTGGCGGTGATCACGCCATCGAAAGGCGCGAGG
This sequence comes from uncultured Phycisphaera sp., assembly GCA_964543215.1. Classification (GTDB taxonomy): domain Bacteria; phylum Planctomycetota; class Phycisphaerae; order Phycisphaerales; family Phycisphaeraceae; genus CAZIXN01. The sequence goes on along the minus strand of CAZIXN010000313.1, from coordinate 1,263 downwards.
ATGGCGAGGCGTTCCTGCTCGGCCTTCGCGCGGTCGAGGTTGGCTTCGGAGGCGGCGAGGCGGGCGCGGTTGGCGGCGACGGCGGTGCGGGCGTCGTCGACTTCTTTCTGCTTGGCCGTGCCCTGGTCACGCAGGCGCTCAAGCTGCGCGAGGTCGTTGTCGCTCTGGGTGAGGTTGGCCTGGGCTTCGTTGAGCTCGGCCTGGGCGGAGGCGACGCGCAGATCGGTCCACGTCGGGTCGATCTGTGCGAGAACGGTTTCGTTGCCGACCACGCGGTCGCCCTGTTCGACGTTGAGGGCGATGAGCTTGCCGGCGATTTCGGCGGTGACGGTCACGCGGCGCAACTCGCGCAGCCGGCCGGTGACCGCGAGGCGTTCTTCCAGCGGCTGCATGCGGGCGGTATCGACCTGGACCATGGCGGGCGGCGGTCCGCCGCCGCCGGGGCCGGCCTCTCCGGCGGGGGCCGTGGCCGGGGCGGTGCCGCGTCCCACGAAAAATCCGCCGACCACGCCCAGCAACAGGGCGAGGCAACCGATGGCGACCGCCCAAAGCGATCCGTTGGAAGCACGCTGGTTCATGATGGAAGCTCGGTATGGCTCGGAATGGGGACCCGAGCATATGCCGCGACGCCGCAACGCTCATGGAGAATTTTCAGCGTGGTTGATCCGCGAGGTGCGGCGCAGGCCGAATCAGTCGGCGTATTCCCAGACGATGACGTCGTGGTGCTGGACGCCCCATTGCAGGGCGACTTCGTGCGTGGGATACAGCAGGTCGAGGCGCTGGCCCTTGATCGCGCCGCCGCGGTCGAGAACGGGGACGGGTTGGCCGGCGTCGTAGCCGGGGATGCTCACGAGCGTGTTGAACGGCAGCAGCGTGGTGTCGGCGGCGACGAGTTTGCCGGCGTTGGTCCAGACGCTCTTGCCCGAGGCGGTCTGGCCGTCGGCCCACTTGCCGCAGGACTTCTCGTCGGGGCTGTAGGCGGTGGTCTTCATCCGCAGGATCTGTGCGACGCGGAGCGGTCGGCCGTCGAAGGTGATGCCGGGCGTGTCGCCGACCTTCAACGCGTGCAGGCCATGGGTCGGCGGGGTCTGACGAACCAAGGCGGAGGGCTCGGCATCGTCCGAACCGCGGGTGGTGTCGTCGTTGGTGTGCTCGGCGGCGGCCTCTTCGACGACCGATAGGGCGGGCACCGGCCGCGACGGGGCCTCGTTGATGTCTTCGAGGCCGGGCTTCGCTTCAAGGGCGGGCACATCGACTTGCATC
>CAZIXN010000312.1:0-2621 GCA_964543215.1 uncultured Phycisphaera sp. | reverse complement strand
CAGCCACCGCTTGTACGCCAGCAACCCCCGGGCGAAATGCCAGAACGCGTCCATAGAAGGTCGATGATAGATGAATGATGAGCGATGATTTCGGGCACCGAGCCCCGGAAACCGCTGGAGATTCCAACCCCCAACCTCTTCAATCATCTCTCATCCATCATCTATCATCTCCCCCATGAGCACCATCACCGGCCCCGCCTTCGTCCTCGGCGACGACATCGACACCGACCAGATCATCCCCGCCGAGTACCTCGCCTACAACCCCTCCGATGATGAAGAACGCAAGTTCTTCGGCATGTACTGCTGCGTCGGCGTCCCCCCCAAAGCCTCCGGCCTGCCCACCGGCAACCTCAAGTACGTCCAAGACGGCCAGTTCCACTCGAAGTACCCCATCGTCATCGGCGGCAAAAACTTCGGCTGTGGCTCCTCCCGCGAACACGCCCCCCTCGCCTTCGCCGAGGCCGGCTGCAAGGTCATCGTCGCCGAGTTCTACGCCCGCATCTTCTTCCGGAACTGCATCAACGGCGGCTACGTCCTGCCCATGGAAGCGCCCCAGCGCCTCATCGACGGCGACATCCAGACCGGCGACACCTGCACCGTCGACCTCGAATCCGGCTCCATCCACAACCACCGCACCAACACCACCTACCAGTGCCCCCCCCTGGGCGACGTCAAACCCATCGTCGACGCCGGCGGCGTCTTCGCCTACGCCCGAAACGCCGGCATGATCTCCTGACGCCAACCGACACGACGCCATTTGGTTCCCTTCCCCCGCCGTACCATTGCCCTATGGACGCCCTCCTCGACCGCATCACCCTCGACCCGGCCGTCTGTCACGGCAAACCCTGCATCCGTGGCCTGCGCTATCCCGTCCAGACCCTCCTCGAACTCCTCTCTTCGGGCATGAGCTTCGACGACATCCTCGCCGACTACCAGGACCTCGAACGCGACGACCTCCGCGCTGCCTTGGCCTACGCCGCCCGCCTCACGCACACCCGCCGCCTCGACCCCGCGGCCTCCTGACCCTCAAAGGGATGACCCGGCGACGGACGCATGAAATACCTCGTCGATGCCCAACTCCCCCGCCGCGCCGCCGGCTGGCTCTCCACCTACGACGGCCACGCGATCCACACGCTGGACCTTCCGGGGGGCAACCGCACCCCCGACGCCGAGATCATCGATCACGCCGAACGTGAGCAACGGGTCGTCGTCACCAAAGATGCCGACTTTGTCGACGCCCACCTCATGCACGGCCGCCCCACACGCTTGCTTCTCATCTCCACCGGCAACCTCTCCAACGACCGCCTCGAGAGCCTCCTGACCCCACGCATCGCCGACCTCCACCGGGCCTTCCAGACCCACCGCTTCCTCGAACTCTCCCCCGCCGGCCTCATGATCCGCGACTAAACCCAACCCCCGGAAGCGGCAGCGGGCGTTCAGCCGGCTGCAGGATCATCCATCTTCCGGCAAGTAAGAGAGAGTGGCCACAAGAAGCACAAAAAGGACAAAGAAGCAGATCAGCCTTTGCTCCCGTTTTTGTCCTACTTGTGTTCTGTATGGCTCAAACATGCTCGGGCCGGGGGGCGACGACCGCGGGGGGCGAGAGCCGGCACTTGCTTTGAGCGGTTTTGTTCCAACGGCTCGCGCGTTCGTGAACCTTCGCCGGGCCTCGATGAAGCTTCACGCGGCGAGCGCGGACCTTCATCGGCCTTCCGTGAAGGTTCAAGGGTGTTTCGGGGACGTTCATCAGACTTCCGCGGGCGTTCATCCAACTTCCGAGAGCGTTCATCAAACTTCCGGGAACCTTCATCCAACGTCCGGGGGCCTTCATCAAGCTTCCGGGGGCGTTCATGGACCGTGCATGAAGCCCCATAAAAGCTTCCCGACGACGCCCGGAAGGAGGAAGCCGTGGTTTTCCGAGCGCATCGCGCGGTGTGCCTTTTCTTCCGGGGGGGGGGTGTGACGATGAACGGGGGGTTCGATGGCCGCCCCCGAGGCGATACCGCGTGTGCGGGATGTCTGGCGGGCTCTTGGGAGATCAGGCGATGGGCGATTACTTGCCGCACTCGGACCGTTCGTTGGAAGTCTGGACGCGCCGCTTTGTTCGAGGCGTGTCTCCATCGCCCGAGCACCCCGACCGGTCGCCCGCGCAGTTCGGCCTCACCGCAGCGCAGGTGGCGGAACTGGACGCGGCCCAGCGGGCGTTCGCGGCGGCCCTGGCGCTCGCGCTGGACCCGGTGACGCGCACGTCGCCGGCCGTCCGAGGAAAGGACACGGCGCGGGGCCTGATGATCCCGCTGTTCAGAAGCGCAGCCCAAGCGGTGCGGGCGAATGCGGCCACGAGCGATGCGCAGCGGGAGGAGCTGGGGCTGACGCCGTTGCGCAAGCGGGCGCGGCTGGCCGCGGTGCCGCGGGTGGCGCCGGTCGTGACCCTGACGGCCTGCCCGGGTTCGACGGTGCGGCTTAGTCTGAGCGAGCCGACCGGCGGGCGGCGCGGCCGCCCCGGACGCCCGACGGAAGCGAAGGGAGCGAGGTGGTTTTATCACGTCGGGGTGGAGGCGCCGAGCCAACGGTCGGATTGGACGTTCGGCGGCCTCACGATTGAGACGCGGCTGACCGTG
>CAZIXN010000311.1:0-2622 GCA_964543215.1 uncultured Phycisphaera sp. | reverse complement strand
CCGCCGTAGATCGTCCAGGGTTCGAGGTCTTTGAAGGCGCAGCCGCGTGCGCCCAGGAGGCAGCCGGCTCCGAGGGTCACGCCCGGGCCGACGAAGGCGTCGGCGGCGACCCACGCGTCGTCGTGGATCGTGATGGGCTCGCGGGTCAGCGGCATGAGCGTCGGGTCGCGGTGGTCGTGACTACCGGCACAAAGGTGGCCGTTCTGGCTGACGGTCACGCGTGCGCCCAGCGTCACCGGACCCAGGCAATATAGGTGAGCGTGCTCTCCGACCGCGCTGTCGGGCCCGACCGTGAGGTTCCACGGGCAGGTGACGCGGACGTTGCGGCGTAGGCGGGCGGTGGGATGGACATCGGCTCCGAATCGTCGGAGCAGCCAGTTGCGGTAGCCGTACCACGTCGGCCAGGACCATCGGAACAGCGTGGCCTGCACGGAGCCCCAGAGGACACGGCCGACTTTCTGTCGGAAGGTGTACGGGCTGACGTGTCGGGATCGTGGGCTCACGAATCTTCCTTGACGGTTTCGCCGGTTTGCGGCTTGCTGCAACTTACTGAAAAGACGTCTCGGCGAGCTGCATCCAATTTCAACTGAATCAATCGATCGTATGTACGCAGCATGTCGGCGTACGTCCTCCCTGCTCTGCCTTCAAGAATCCCGCCTTGCACGAAGAGCGTCCAAGCCCACCGCAGCGTCGGGCGGGCCGGCAGCCGATACGCCAGCGCTTTGAGCGCTCGACGACGTCGAAGCGTATCGCGGGTAAGCAGCTCACTTAGTTGAAAATCTGCACCTGCACCGCGTAGAACCTCGGCCGCTTCCTGAGAGCTGTATCTCACGTGCTTGACCAGCCAGTCGTCCAGCCCCTTGCTGTACGCGAAATGCAAATAGGGTTCTTGCAGTTTTTCCAACCGGCTGCCTTCGGCTTCTCTTTGTCCGTGCCCGTGATCCGAAAAGCGCAGGCGCTCTTGGTGAAACAGGCGGGTTTGGTAGATCGGATAACCGCCGCTCCGCTTCAGCCACTTACCGCCAAGGATGAGCTTGTTTGGCGCCAGAAAGCCGTCCACATCCGGCTTGGCGGAAAGCCGGTGCGCCATTTCGCCGACCAGGGACGGCGTGAAGCGTTCGTCTGCATCCAGATGAAAAACCCAGTCGTGTATGGTTGGGATGTGATCGATGGCCCAGTTCCGCTGTCGTCCGAAGGATTCGAACGTGTGATGATGCACCGGTGTATTCGCCTGCCGAGCGATTTCGACGGTGCGGTCGCTGGAGCCCGAATCCAAAACGTGGACATCGTCACACCACCGGCAGGATTCCAAAGCACCGGGCAGACTTACTTCTTCGTTGTACGTCAAGATGACAACGGAAACGGGAGCCGTTGGCCAGTTGGTTGGATTCGGGTTTGGTGGCATCGCGGTTTGCACGGGCGCGGGCGAGTAGCGGGCGGGGCATCCAAGGGCGCAAACCCTACCGCGCCAAACCACGCTCGGCCCGGCATAATCGTCGCGATGCCCGATCCTCCCAGTCCGCCATCTTCCGCAGAACCTACGACCGGCGCGCTCCATCGGGCCGATACCTCTTCCGTGGCCGGCCCGGTTTCCATCCTCATCCTCACCAAGAACGAGCAGGAGCACCTGCCGAAGCTGCTCGAGACGCTCACCGGCTTTGACGATGTGGTGCTGTTTGATTCGGGCAGCACGGATGACACCGTGCAAATCGCGGAGGCCTGGGGCTGCCGGGTGGTGACCCGGCCGTTCGACGACTGGGCGTCACACCAGAACTGGGCGATGGAGCACATCGATTTCAAACACCGCTGGGTGTTTTATCTGGATGCGGATGAACGGATGACCGCGGAGCTGCGCGAGGAGATCGCCGGGATCGCTGCGCTGGGCGACCCGCCGTTTGAGGCGTACTTCGCGGCGCGGAAAAACTTTCTGTTCGGCACGTGGCTGAAGCGCAGCATGGCCGGCGGCTACGTCATGCGTTTCTTTCAGCCGGCGACGATGCGTTTCGAGCGGATGATGAGCGTGCAGCCGGCGATCGACGGGCCGATGGGGTACCTCAAGAGCCAGTTCCCGCACTACCACTTCAGCCGGGGGTTTCGGCAGTGGTTTGAGAAGCACGCGATGTACGCCGGGCTGGAAGCAGCCGAGTGGATCAAGGCGGTGGAAGGTGCGCCCAACGACTGGAAGGGGCTGGTTGGGTTGGACGCGGTGCGTCGGCAGCAGGCGCTCAAGCGGCTGAGCTACGACCTGCCGTTTCGGCCGCTGCTGAAGTTCGGGCACATGTATGTCGTGAAGCGTGGGTTTCTGGATGGCCGCGCGGGCTGGCACGCGTGCCTGCTCATGGCGGTCTACGAGTACATGATCGGGCTGCAGGTCCGCGAGCGGCGGCGTCGGGCCCGCGGAGAGTCAATTTGAACTCGGCCCTTTCGCGTTTGCCCGGGCGGGTGCGGGCGCTGGCGCGGCTGGGGTTGCCGGCGTTTGCGTTGGTGCTTTTTGCGTCGTCGCACTGGCCGAGGCTGGCGTTAACGCAGGAGGGGCCGCCGGCGTGGCTGTCGCTGGACAAGTTTGCGCATGTGGTGGGGTATGCGACCTTGGCGGGATTGGTGTTGGTGTCGGGGCTGGGG
>CAZIXN010000310.1:0-2642 GCA_964543215.1 uncultured Phycisphaera sp. | reverse complement strand
CCGGGGTCTCACCTTCCGGGGTCTCACCTTCCGGGGTCTCACCTTCCGGGGGCGCATCCTCGGTCGATGACTCGAACATCAACTGCATCCCCAGACACACCCCCAGCATCGGCCGACCCGACGCCGCAAACGCCCGCACCGCCTCAAACAATCCGCGCTCCCGCAGCTGCCGCACGCCGTCCGCAAAGTTGCCCACCCCCGGCAGGATCAACCGCTCCGCATCACGCACCGCCGCACCATCGCCCACGATCGCCGCGTCGTGCCCGACGTGCTCCAACGCCTTCTGCACCGAACGCAGGTTCCCCATGCCGTAGTCGAGGATGGCGATCATGGGGATGTTTGATTTTGGAATGCGGATTGTGGATTGGCACTAGCCGGCATCATCGCATCCTCGCAAATCGAAAATCCCCAATCAGAAATCCAAAATCACGCCTTCACCGAACCACGATCTCCACCCGACGGTTCTTGCTCTTGTCGCTGCCCCGCGGCTCGCTCGCACCCAGGCCCACCGTCGTGATGCGGTTGCTGCTCACGCCTCGTTCCGACAGATACGCCGCCACCGCCTTGGCCCGCGCTTCGCTGAGCGCCTCGTTGCTCGCCCACTTGCTCTTGCGGATCGGATCGCTGTCGGTGTGGCCCTCGACCACCACCGTGCGCCCCGCGTAATTGTCCGTCAGCGCCTCGGCCACCTGACGCAGCGTCCGCTTGCTCGACTCGCTCAGCGTCGCCTGACCCGCCGCGAACAGCACATCGCCCGGCACACGCACCGTCACCTCATTGGCCACCGACGTATCCACCTCCACCCCACCAATCCCCGAGAACCCGCCCCCGTCCAGCGCCAGAAACGCCGGCCCACCGGCCCCGGAAGTTGGGGCAGGCGCAGCCGCCACCGGGGCCGGCACGTTCCGCAGCGATTCGTTCTCCGCCGCCAGCCGATCCAATCCCGCCTGCAACGCCCGATTCTGCCGGTACAGCGCATCCCGCTCCTGCGTCAGGCTCGAAAGCGACTGACAGCCCGGCCCGACGAAAATCAACATCGCAAGCACACACGAGACGGCAACGGCAAACATTCGCGGCATAAAAGCTCCTGATCTGAGGGAAGCCGCAGTCTACCGATCTCCATCCCGCCGTGCCCGATTCAGCGGGCACGCAAACACCTACCCCAACGTCGGCAACAGATACGCCCAGATCTGGTTCCGAAACACCATCACCACCCCCGTCGCCACGCACAGCGAAGGCCCGTAAGGAATCACCCGCCCCCGGAACCCCTTGCCTTTGAGCAGCGTCCCCGCCAGCGTCATGCACACCACCACCGCAATCCCGATGAACGGCGCAATGAAAAACGCCAGCGTCGCATCCCGCCACCCAATCACCGCCCCCACCGCCGCCATCAGGTGCACATCGCCCAGCCCCATCGCTTCCTTGCCAAAGAGCAGCGTCCCGAAGATACGAATTCCCCAGACCACACCCCCGCCGACGAGGTAGCCGAGGAGGACGCCAGCGAAAGCGCCCATTACTTGCGGTTTTGGTGGCAACGCACCCAACGAATCAACCACCGCGAAAGGTTGCCCCATGAACCACCAGAGCAACACGCCGAACACCACGACCGGCGACAGGAACAGAACTTCTTTGAGTACTTCACGCCGTGGATGCGGATGCACAATCAGCAGATTCGGATCATTGGGATCGGCTCCCTCGGGTAGGTCTGGCTCCTCCGCAAAGCTCAGCGGAAACTTCCCCGTTTTCAGGAGCAACAGAGCGATCAATAAGCCAAACCCCGCGCCCAATGCCGCGAAGGTTTCGGCCGTTCCCGCCACCGGCACCAACGACGCCCACCAAGAACCGACCTCTAACCAACGCTCACCCAGCAATCCCGCCGCCCCCGCCGCAGGCGAGCAAAGCGCCACCACACTCGCCAACCACACAATCCCCAGCGGAATGATGTACAGCTTCGCATCGATCACGGACGCCGCGATCATGCACGCCAGCAGCGTCAGGTGCACCCCCAGCACCGGCCACGTCGCCGCCAACCCCGCCTCCGAAAACACCGGCCGCAACCCCGTGAAGTAATACACCCACGTCAGCCCCGCGAACATCACCGCCGTGAACAACTCCACCAGCGGATACTGCACGCTGATGCTCATCCTGCAGTTGCGACACTTCCCCCGCAGCCACAGCCAGCCCAACACCGGCACGTTGTCGTACCACGCCAGCTTCTTCTCACACCCCGGGCAACGCGACGGCGGCGACACCACGCTCAAACCCGCCGGCACGCGATAAATCACCACGTTCAGAAAACTCCCCACGCACGCCCCCCACAGGCCCATCAGAATCACCGCAAACGCTTCGGGGCTGAGTGTCATGGCTCAACCCTCATCGGCCGCATCGTCGATCGCGCCGGAATCTCGCAAATCCCCGGCCGTCAGCTCCGCGATCCTCCGCTCGGCCGTGTCCAGCACCGATCGGCAACGCTTCACCAGCGCCGCCCCCTGCTCGTACTGCGCGATCGCTTCTTCCAGGCCGATCTCGCCGGACTCGACACGTTCAATCAGCGACTCCAGCGTCTCGAGCGCTTCCTCGAACGACAGATCCTCGGGCTTGGGTTCCTTGCTTCGCTTGGTCACCGCCGCAGCATAATCCAA
>CAZIXN010000309.1:0-2643 GCA_964543215.1 uncultured Phycisphaera sp. | reverse complement strand
GGCCTCGCACGGCGCAGGCAGGCTGCTCTCCCGCTCCAAAGTATCCGTTCGGCGAACCCCATGTTGCAGGCGGGGCCTCTGGTGCAGACCTTTGCGCCAAAAGCTAAGACATGATGGATCAAAGAGCAAGTCAGCGCGGCCTTCGGCGCAGCCGTGAAGAGATGTACGCGTTGCTGGCCGTCTATGTAGAGAGCGGACAGACGCAGGCGTCGTTTTGTGCGGGGCATGGGCTCAAGCTGGCGACGTTTCAGTATTGGTGGCGTCGGTATCGGCAATCACAGGGCGGTGAGGCAGCGGGTTTCGTGGCGTTGGAGCCGGAGATGGCGGTTTGGGAATCGGCCCCGTGCCTGGAGTTGAGCTATGGCGGGGTTGTTTTGGGTCTCAAGGGTGCCGGGCCGGGTTATGTAGCCGAGTTGGTGCGTCAATTGGCGGGGCCATGTTGAGCCTGGGGGCCTCGCAGCGCTACTGGCTCTACGCCGGAGCGGCGGATATGCGCAAGGGCTTCGACGGGCTGAGCGGGCTGGTACGGCGGGAATTGGGCAGCGATCCCTTGTCGGGCGATGTGTTCATTTTTGTCAACCGGGGTCGCAACCGGATGAAGCTGCTGCTGTGGGAGGAAGGGGGGCTGGTGCTGTGGCACAAGCGCCTGGAGGCGGGCACCTTCGAGCTACCGGGTGTGCGGGAAGGCAGCACTTCGGCGCCCATTCGCTGGTCAGAACTGGTGCTGATCATCGAGGGGGTGGCCCTGGCCTCGGTGCAAAAGCGCAGGCGCTATTCGCTGGAAAAAAAGTAGGGAAAAAAGTCAAAAAAAGGCCCTCAGATGCGGAAAATCGCGGTTTTTTTCCTATTTTTAAAGGGTGAACAAAGGCCAGACACTCCTCGAAAAAGACCAACAAATCCGTGATCTGACGGGCCGGAATGCGCAGCTCTGCGACGAAATCAGCTTCCTCAAAGAGCGCCTGGCCTGGCTTGAGCGGCAGGTCTTCGGGCAGAAGCGCGAGCGCTTCATTCCCGCTGATCCCAACCAGTTGGAGATTGAGTTGGGCGTGGAAAAGATCGAAGCCCCCGCCGCGGAAACCGAGCAGATCAGCTATGAGCGGAAAAAGAAAAAGCCCCTGGCCAAGCCCAGCGGTCGCCAACCCTGGCCTGCCGATCTGCCCCGGGTGGTCATCGACCTCTACCCTGAAGTCGATGACCTGGACAATTATGTGATCCTCGGTTACGAGATTACCGAGGAACTCGAATGCCAGCCCGAAAAGCTCTACGTCCGTCAACTGCGTCGCCCCAGGCTGCTGCGTAAACCTGAAGTCGTAGCACAGGATCAGACCCCGAAGCCAAAGTTCCTGGCTGCCCGGCCCCTCCCGCGCCCCCTGCCCAAACTCAGCGTGGGCATGTATCTGCTGGCCCGGATCATCTGCGACAAGTTTCTCGACCACCTGCCCCTGCACCGCCAGATCCAACGCTTCGAGCGCCTGGGCGTTAAACTGGCCAAAGCCACCGTCTCGGGCTGGGTGATGGCCGTCTGCGAGTTGCTCGAACCCCTCTTCGAGGCCAACCGGCGCCTGGTGCTCAGCGCCGCCTACCTCCAGGTCGATGAGACCCGCATCCAGGTACTCGACCCCCTCAAGGCCCGGCCCAAACACAGCGGCAAAAAGGCCAAAGCCCCGCCTCCCGGAAAGTCCCATCGCGGCTACTACTGGGTGTACTGCGACCCGATCCGGGGCCTGGCTCTCTTCGACTACCATCCCGGCAGGGGCGGTCAATACCCCCATGCCACCCTGGATGGCTTCAGGGGCAGCCTCCAGACCGATGGATACGCCGTTTATGAAGCCTTTGACAAGCGCCCCGGCATCACCCTCCTGGGCTGCCTGGCCCATGTGCGCCGAAAATTCTTCGAGGCACAAACCGGCAGCTACCCCAACGAGGTGCAGACTGCCCTGCGCCTCATCCGACTGCTTTACGCCATTGAGGAATGGGCAAAAGAAGGCATGGAACAGGCCCCCAGCCCCGAAGCCGCCGTGCAACTCCGCTACGAACTGCGCCAACGCCGGGCAAAACCCCTGGTTCACGCCGCCAAAGAATGGCTCCAACAGCAGGCCAAAGACCCCCGCGTCCTGCCCCAGAGCAGCTTCGGCAAGGCCGTCAACCACGCACTCAAACGATTCCCCTATATCGAACGCTACCTCCATGACGGAAGCGTCGAGATCGACAGCAATTGGGTCGAAAACAAAATACGCCCCCTTGCCCTGGGACGAAAGAACTATCTCTTCGCCGGATCAGAGCAGGCCGCCATTAACGCAGGCAACCTTTACGCCCTGCTCGCAGCAGCCAAAGTCCAGGGACTCAAGCCCGTCGAATACCTCCGAGACCTCCTCGAAACCATCCCCAACCACCCTGTCAACCGCATCGAAGAACTCCTGCCTCACCGATGGAAACCCAATCCGCACCTGCCTCCCTGGCTGGATTGGAAGCCCGGCGAACACGCCCCGGAGCCTGACGCCCGCTTACCTTAAAAACGCATAACAAGCCCCCCCGGCAAAGGTCGCTACCCAGGACGACATCCCAAATATGGGCTTGGATGAACGGATACAATATGGCTGGCCCAAAATATCACAGATAGGCAAGGATGGACAAAACAACCTG
>CAZIXN010000308.1:0-2643 GCA_964543215.1 uncultured Phycisphaera sp. | reverse complement strand
TGCCGAGAATCATCGACGTCAACACGTTCTCGTTGGCGTGGCCGGGGGCGGAGTGTGCGAAATAGGCGAGCGAACCCAGCCGATGCTCGGCGACGAGAGTATCCAGCGCCACCGCTGTCCGGGCCGCGCGGTCGAGCTCCGAATCGTGGCAGTCAGCCTGAACATCGAAGTGGTCCGCGAATTGTTTCCGCTTTTGTGCGGTCTGCGTGGCCGTGACCGATGCGCAGTGCTGCGTCAGCTCATCGACCTCGATCATCTGCACGTGGCCGCCGAACCGTGCGAGGTGGGTGGTCAGGTCGGTGTAGATATCGAGCATGCCGCCGTAGTAGTGGCCCATCACGCCCAGTCGGTTGTGCGCCATGACATGCGCGACCCGTGCCGCTTCGATCCACGCCTCGACCGATTGCCAGCAGGGGTCCGACGCGTCGAGCGTGCCGGTGACCTGATGAAACGCCACGCCAGCCCGGCGAAAGACGTTGGCGATCTCGGGCACCGGGCACGCGGCGCAGTACGAAAGCCAGTGGCCGGTCATCGCGGTGCGATCGCCGAGCTTGTTGAACGCGGCGTAGTCGATCGCCGCGTCGGGCTGGAGGTTCAGGATCACCACCGGGACCTTCGCTCGTCGAACCACCGGCAGCACGGTCGAGGACAACGCGTACGTCGTCACGTGCAGGAAAATCAGGTCCACGTCCGCCCGGCGGAAATCGCGTCCCGCGGCGAACGCGGCGTCGACGCAATCCACCAGCCCCAGGTTCACCACCTCGACTCCGGGCCGAGCGAGCCGATCGGCCGTGACCGCGAGATGGGCGAGCAGAGCGTCTTTCAAGCCCGAAAACTGTGGCCAGTAGGCATCCAGCCCGATGCCGAAGAGCCCGACGCGGACGGGCGTAAGCGTGGTCGTGTGCCTGATCTCGTCGACCTCATTCATCGTAAAAGTTCCCAACGACTCAGCCCTTTTAAGGGCTTCGGCAAGCCCTGTTCATCAAATCGCATCGGCTCCCAGTGCTGGAGGTCATGGCCTTTGATGCCATCGGGACGCGAACCCCACAGGTCCGCCATCCACAGGTACACGTCCTGCCCGCCGGGTCCGGGCAGGACCGCGACATCGGTTTGTTGGCCGGGCACAATCGGCGAAAGGTCCCGACCCGCTTCGCCGCTGGGCGAGAGATTGATCTCGCCGGCGAGCCGCCACTCCGAAAGGGGATGGTCCGCGACATAGACCGCAGCGTTGGTTCCCTGCGGGCAGAAGCAGCAGCACCGACCGACCACGCAGAAATACCGCCCCGCCCGTTTGAACATTGAAGGGGACTCGACGGCGCTGACGAAGATCCCCGAGTTGTCTTTCAACGACCGCGTGTAGGTCTCGCCCAGGCGCTCGACCGAAACGCCGTGGTGGTTGTCCGGCTCGGGCGCGCCGCCGCCGTTCTCGATGGAGGTGTAGACGAGGTAGCCCGTGCCGTCGTCATCCACGAACAGGTTGTGATCGCCCGGCCGCGGCTGCGCCACCTTCACATCACCTTCGTAGACCTTGAACGGTCCGGCGGGCGTGTCCGAAAGCGCCACGCCGAAGCGCCCTTCCCACAGCTTCGGGTACCAATTGAACCACAGGACGTACTTGCGCGTGGTGGGGTTGAACACGACGTACGGCCGATACCCCACGCCCGAAAGCGGCGCCTCCAGCAAATCGCCCAGCGGCGCCCAGGCGATCAGATCGGCCGAGCGGTACACGACGTAGCGATTCGCGGGCGTGAATCCGTCGGTGTCGCCGTAGGCCGTGCCGTAGAGGTAGTACGCATCCTCAAAGAAGCGCAGACAGCCGTCGTGGCAGTCGATGATGTCGCCGTGGATGTCACGTCGCGGGTCGAGGTTCTGGATGACGACACGGTCCAGTTGCGGCATCGCTTGGCGGTCTCGGAGAATCGGGGGGACGGTCGGACGAAAGCGGCGTGCACGCGGCGCTCAGGGCTGTTGGATCGTCGGCGGAATCAGGCGGAACTCCGCTTGGCCGGCGAATCGGGTTTCTGCGTCGGTGATGATCTGCCCGTAACGCAGCGACTTGGTGAGGTGTGGCTCGGTTCCGCCGTTGTGGAAGTCCAGCACGTGGAGGTGCCAGCCCGTCGGGTCGTTCGTTTCTGCGGCGGGCGACTCGAATCGCAATCCGCCGCCGAGGTTGTCGTGGGCGGGGACGGCCTGGACGTGCTGAACGCCACGACCCAGCACCGTGATGCCCGCGGCGTGGTCGGCGTCCGCCAGTCCGGCCACGAAGACGTTGAACTTGCTGGAGCGGAAATCCCGCGTGACCCCCGAGATCAGGTCCTGCGACCACGGCCAGGGTTCGATGCTCAGCGCCACGCCCTGCGTCGTTGGCGGCGTGTATCCGTCGCGGAGGGCGCGATAGGTCGGATGGCCGAGCGCCGGGGCCGTGCCCACCGGCCGACCGATGTGGTCGTCGGGATACGCGCTCCACTGGCTTCGTCGCGACCACGACAAGGTGTCCAGCTCGGCGGCGATGGGTACGCGGAGCCCGGCGCTGAGGATGTTGATCTGCTCGGGGCCGGTCCACGCAAAGTCGTACGCCACGGTCACCCGTCCATCGGGATGGAACGACGTCACGAACGTCCCCACGGCGTGTTCGTACGCGCC
>CAZIXN010000307.1:0-2674 GCA_964543215.1 uncultured Phycisphaera sp. | reverse complement strand
CGATCCGCAGCATCGAGGACGGCCTGGCGGAGAACGACTGGGCCGGCTGGAAGGCGCTGACCGACAAGGTCGGCACCACGACGCAGCTCGTCGGCGACGACCTGTTCGTGACCAACAGCAAGTTCCTCCAGCGCGGCATTGATGAAGGCTGCGCCAACGCGATCCTGGTCAAGGTCAACCAGATCGGCACGCTCAGCGAAACGTTTGATGCGGTGAACCTGGCGATCCGCAACGGCTTCAACGCGATCCTCTCGCACCGCAGCGGCGAGACCGAAGACGCGACGATCGCCGACCTGGCCGTGGCGACCAACTGCGGGCAGATCAAGACCGGCGCGCCCTGCCGCAGCGACCGCAACGCGAAGTACAACCAACTGATCCGCATCGCCGAAGAGCTCGGCGACACGGCGGTGTACGGCAGCGTGACGTGGAACAAGGGTTGAGTACGCGTGGCCGGTGGCCAGTGAGTAGTGACCAGTGAGCAGTGACCAGTGACCGGTGACGAGTGACCGGTGACGAGCCACGAATCACGAGTCACGAGCCACGCGTCACGCGAAGTCCAAGCCAAGCCCCGGATCACCCCGGGGTTTTTCTTTGCTTCGTGTCTGTTTCGAACATTTTCCGACGGTAGAGTTCCGCCATGCAAGCACACGAAGTCCGTTGGGGCATCCTGGGTCCGGGCACGATCGCCAAGGCGTTTGCCTGCGGCGTCGCGCAGGCCGGTGCCGGGAAAATCATCGCCCTGGCCTCGCGCTCGGCGGATCGGGCGCGGGCCTTCGCCGGCGAGATGAAGCTCGACAGCCCGACGATCTACGACGACTACGCCGCGCTGCTGGCCGACGACCGCATCCACGCCGTGTACATCGCCACGCTCCACCCCGACCACGCGCGCCTGGCCATCGCCGCCGCGTACGCCGGCAGGCACGTGTTCGTCGAGAAGCCGGCCGGCCTGAACCACCCCGAAGTGATGGCCGCCGTCGAAGCCGCCCGCGTCAACGGCACGCTGTTCCTCGAAGCCTTCAAGGACCGCGCCCACCCGCAGCTCGCCAAAGTGCGCGAGCTGTTGCAGGCGGGCGTCATCGGCCAGCCACGCTTCATGCACGCCAGCTTCGGCTTCGGCGGCGCGTGGTTCGAGCCGACGCACCGGCTCTTCGACAAAAACCTCGCCGGCGGCGGCATCCTGGATGTCGGCTGCTACCCGATCGAATACGCCCGCGCCATCGCCGGCGCCATCGTCAACCAGCCCTTCGCCGATCCCGTCGACGTCCGCGGCGTCGGCCACCTCGGCGAAACCGGCATCGACGAAGTCGCCTCCGCGTCGCTGCGCTTCAAGAGCGGCTTCATCGCCGAAGTGTCCACCGCCATCCGCGCCAACCTCGACAACGTCGTCGCGGTCTACGGCAGCGAGGGCCACCTGCGCATCCCCAACCCCTGGCTCAACGACCGCGAGAAAGCGACCGCCTCGCACATCGAAGTGCATCGCAACGGCGAAGACACGGTGACGCACACCATCGACGCCAAGTACTCCGCCTTCGGCTACGAAGCGCTCGCCGCCGCCCAAGCCGTCGCGAACGGACAGACGCAGGGACAGCACATGACCTGGGCCGACTCGCTGGGACAGGCCGCGACCCTCGACGCATGGCGGAAGCAGATCGGCCTGCAATACCCGCACGAAACACCCGAGGGCTTCACCGCGCCCATCAACGGCCAGCCGCTCGGCACCGTCGGCGAAACCGCCGACAAGCCCATGGCCTACGGCCATCTGGCCGGCCTCGACAAACCCATCGCCAAGCTCATCATGGGCTGCGACAACCAGACCACCTTTGCCCACTGTGCCGTCATGTTCGACGACTACTGGCAACGCGGCGGCAACGCCTTCGACACCGCGTTCATCTACGGCGGCGGCCTGATGGAACAGCTCGTCGGCCGATGGATCAAGTCGCGCGGCGTCCGCGATCAGGCCGTCATCATCGCCAAGGGCATCCACACCCCCTTCGACGCGCCGCAGCACATCGGCTGGCAACTCGACCAGTCGCTCGACCGCCTGCAGACCGACCACGCGGATGTGTACCTGATGCACCGCGACAACCCCGCCATTGCCGTCGGCGAGTTCATCGACGTGCTCCACGACCTCGCCGAGGCCGGCCGCATCGGCGCCTTCGGCGGCAGCAACTGGTCGCTGCAGCGCATCGCCCAGGCCAACGCCTACGCCGAGCAACACGGCAAGCGCAAGATGGCCGCGTCGTCCAACAACTTCTCGCTGGCTCGCATGGTCAAGCCGGTGTGGACCGGCTGCGTCGCGGCCAGCGACCCCGACAGCGTCGCGTTCCTCACGCAGCACCAGCTCGCCAACTTCGCGTGGTCCAGCCAGGCCCGCGGCTTCTTCGTCTCCCGCGACGCCGTCGGCATGCAGACGCCCTGGGAAGCCGACGGCCCGTTCATCAGCGACGACAACAAACAACGCCGGCAGCGCGCCTTCGAACTCGCCGAGCAATACGGCGTCTCGGCCATCAACATCGCCGCCGCCTACGTCGTCAACCAACCCTTCCCCAGCTTCGCCCTCATCGGCCCCCGCACCCTCGAAGAAACCGCCACGTCGATGCCCGCCCTGTCCGTGAAACTCAGCGAGCAGGAACTGGCGTATCTGGATTTGCGGGCGGATTCGCCGACAGGCTGA
>CAZIXN010000306.1:0-2685 GCA_964543215.1 uncultured Phycisphaera sp. | reverse complement strand
GAGCCCGGAACAAGTCACCGGCCGATTCAGCGGTCTTCCTGGGCTGCATCCGTGCCTCCGAAATTGCAAGGAATCGAACCGTCATCCGCCAAAAGCTGCAATCCCAGCACCACGCCGGGACGCGAAATCACCGGAGAATGTAGCGCGAAATGAGTTCTTCAGGGACGACTAATTCTCGTAACTTTGCCCCCGGTAGCGGGGGGCAGGCAACCTTCCTCAAGCTTCTGCGCCGCGAAATCTTGATTGACGACATCAGAAAAGATTAGCCGGATGCCACCCCTCGCCGTCTTCGGCCCTCGGCCCCGGAAGATGTGTGCCGTGACGACAAACCGGCACGCGTCACGGGGGGCCGTGAAGTGTGGCACACGGCCGACCGCCGCATCCGCGTTCATCGGTGTTCATCCGTGGTTTCAAGCCGGCTCGGCGTTGCGTTTGGCGAGGAAGGTGCGGGCGGGCATGGGGAACAGGAGCAGGAGCAGCAGGTCGCGGTGGGAGCGGATGAGTTTGCCGTTGGAGGCGAAGACTTTGGGGAGGTCGACATCGTCGACCAGGTCGGCGGCTCGGCCGAGGTACGGGGGTTCGCCGCCGGAGACTTTTTCGAGGACGCGGGCGTCGACCGGGCCGGGGAGTTTGCCGAATTTGCCCATGACCACGTCGCGGAAGGGGATGGAGACTTGTTTGTAGGGTTCGCCGAGGATGATGTTGAACGCGGCCTGGGAGCCGATGATCTGGCTGGTGGGGGTGACGAGCGGGACGTAGCCGGCGGCCTTCCTTACGCGCGGGATCTCTTCGAGGATTTGCGGGAGCAGGTGGAGCTTGCCCTGGTCGTTGAGCTGGGACTGGAGGTTGGAGATCATGCCGCCGGGAACTTGCGACTCGAGCTGCGCGGAGTCGGCGGGGGGATAGTTCTGGGCCCGCATGAACTTTTCTTCGAGGAGGGCGACGGCGAGGTCGCAGGCGTGCCGGTCGCGCTGCTTGAGCAGGTCGATGACGCGTTTGATCTGCTGGGCTTGTTCTTTGGTGGGTTGGGCGGGCCAGGGGTTGCCGATGTGGTTTTGGTTTTTGTCGATGTCGGCGAGTTCGTTTCGCAGGCCACGCAACACCGAATCGATTTCCGCGAACTTCCGGGGGTCGACGTTGGTTTGGAGGCCCAGCGCGTCGGCGAACCACTGCATGAGTTCGACGGGGGGTTGCGCGGTGCCGCCGGCGAGGGGGCCGTGTCCGGTGTCGAGTTTTTCGACGCCGGTGAGCATGCCGACGATGTAGGTGGCGGCGGCGAGGCCGGTGGTGCAGTGGGAGTGGAGGGTGATTTCGACGCCGGGGAACTGCTGTTTGAGGGATTCGATGAGGGTGAAGGCGTCGGCGGGGTGGAGGAGGCCGGCCATGTCTTTGATGGCGAGGGCATCCGCCCCACAGTCCAAAGCCGCGCGAGCAAACCGTACAAAATGGTCGACGTCGTGAACGGGCGAGGTGGTGTAGGAGAGCGCGGCCTCGGCGACGCCGTTGAAGGCCTTGGTGGCCATGAGGGCGGTGACGAGGTTCCGGACGTCGTTGAGGGCGTCGAAGATGCGGATGCGGTGGGCGCCGCCCCCGGCCCCCGGAAGTTTCACTTTGTTGAGGTTTGTCGTGGGTTGGCCGGGGGCGTTGGCGGGAAAGGAGCCGGCGCGGACGGCTTCTTTCATGAACTCGGAGACGACGTTGTCGGGGTAGGGCGCGTAGCCGAAGAGGTTCTGGCCGCGGCAGAGCGAGCGGATCTGGATGGGTTGACCGGCGGATGAGCCTTGGTCGAGGCAGCGTCGGAGGGCGTCGAGTCGTTCGAAGGGGTCTTCGTTCGTGAAGCGCAGGGAGGCGTCGAGGACGGCCCCGCCCCAGAGTTCCAGGCAGCGGTATCCGGCGTCGCGGAGGTGCGGCAGCGCCGCGAGACACTGCGACCCGGACATACGCGTGGCGAGGAGGGACTGGTGGCCGTCGCGGAGGGAACAGTCGACGAATTCGAGGGAGGGGGCCATGCGGGATGAGGGGGCGCGGGAAGCGGCGGCCGGGGCGTTCATCGGCGTCGATGCTACTGGCTCGGCGGGATCCGCACCGGCGAGGAAAACGCGGAAGTCACCGCCATCGGATCGAGTTGAACACCTCCGCAAATCTACGGTGCGTCGTTGTTTGGGTTTGCCGGTCGCTTTGCTACGATCTGCCCATGAACGCAATTCCGCTTATCGGCCGCTTGTCGTCCCTTTGCACGCAGTTCCGCACGGGCCTGGCCATGGCCGGGGTGGCGACGGTTTCGGCCGTGCTGGCCGCCCCGGAAGCTCAGGCGGTGTTCCAGCCGCAGTTTGAAACGGATTTCGACAACCGCTTTTATGAGTTCTTCCCGGCGGGGACACGGCCGAATTTCTTCACCCGCCAGGATCTGATTGAAGAGTCCAGACAGTTTCCGACTTTCGCGGAACGGGCTTACTCAACCCTTATCCCCGACAAGATCGTGTTGGAAGAGGATGAAGTGACGACGACGCCGGACGGCAATCTGCGTGCGGCCAACGGGATGCCCGGCCGCGTGTTTGTTGATGACGAAGACCGGTTCATTCTTCAACCGCCGCCGATTCCCCGGCCATCGGGCACCCCGACGCCCGCGACCGTCACCGGCGGGCAGACGCCGTTTGACCAGGCGTTTTCGTTCACGCCGCGGTC
>CAZIXN010000305.1:0-2700 GCA_964543215.1 uncultured Phycisphaera sp. | reverse complement strand
GTATTGCTAAAATCTAAATTAGAATGTTTAGAAGAAACTTTAGTGAAGAGCAGGTTTGTACTGTCTTTAGACTGACAACTCACCAATAGGAAAATTAATAGAATGGATTGGATTTTAAACATAAAGAAATGTAATAAAATAAACCGGTATAAACTATAAAAGTAGGTGCCAAAACCTTGCGATTTTGGCACCAATGATAAAAACTAACTCAAAACTAACTAACTCAAATTTATTTTTAATATCCGGGATTCTGGTCGGTCTCGGACAAATTAGCATTGTTATCTATTTCAGATTGTGGAATAGGGAGTAATTGAAGCCTTGGCACAAAGTGGGCAATAGGTTCTGTTGTAAGTTTACCCTGTTGTCTCCATCTCAAAATGTCTCTGTTTCTCACTTGTTCAGAACTTAATTCAACACGCTTTTCATGAACTATTGCCGCGAAAATCTCTGCGTCGCTACCAACAGGAAAGGATGCTGTTGGGTAAGGTGGCATTGCAACACTTGGGCGGCTTCTTACCTGGTTTAATAGGGTAATTGCTCCGCTTGGATTTCCGGTTGCCAATTCACACTCAGCAAGATTTATCAACACTTCGGCATAGCGAATTACTCTCATGTTAATTCCTCCTGTGAAGAATCCACCCGGATCCATTTTGTACATATACGAGTATTTTCTCCAGCTTATTTTGGTAGTCTCTCCTTCAAAAGTGGTCTCCTCTCCCTGGACATCAGTAAGGACGGATTGGCCGTTATTGAAAGTATCACCTAACTTATAAAAGCTTTTGGCAAAGCGGGGATCGTTTTTGGCATCTCCTTTTAAGGTACGTTCAAACTCGTTTAATAAACCATCCGACGGAATAAGATTACGCCATCCAACAGCGGAATATTCCTGTCCTCTAACAGATTGCTCATTTCCTACTCCGTCTCCAGTTCCGTTCCAGTTGAATCCACCAACATTGGCATATCCTATCTCTACAATAGACTCTTTGTTATACTCGTTTTCTTCTTGAAAATTATCATCATATTCAGGTACTAATTCATATTCACCTGATTGAACTATTTCGTTGAAAGCTGTTTTTGCACTTGCGTAGTCATTTACAAACATGTAAACACGACCCAACATAGCGAGAGCTGATCCTTTTGAAAAACGCCCGGGCTGCTCAGTTGCAGATGCTACCGGTAAACCTGCAGCGGCTTCTGTCAGATCTTGTATGGCCTGATTAAGCACCTCTTGTTGGGTAGACCTAGGGGCACTATCCTCAAAAGTACTTGCAGGAACTGTATAAATAGGAGCACCACCCCAAAGACTACCTAATTCAAAATAGGCCCAACCTCTTGTAAATTTAGCCTCTGCAATAAGTGCATTTCTCACACCCTCGTCTATATCCGTTGCATTTGGCCCTTGATTTATAACAATATTAGACCTCAGAATAACTGCATATAATCCGGTCCATACGTCATTAGCGACATTATTTGCAGGATCATTGGTTCCAATTAACAACTGGTTTCTGGGAGTTTCTAATTGTCCCCCTCCGGATTTATTATCATCTCCTCTTAAATCGTGCAGAAAGAAATATTCTCGGGCATACAACTGTAAACTCTGAAGAGATGCATAAATAGCATACACTCCACTTCGTAATTCGTCCGCGTTTTTATAAAACGTGGCAACAACTACCTCATTTGGGTTTACGACGCTAAGATCCTCTCTTGCACAGGATAGTGTAAAGAGAAAGGCCGCAACTAGGGCAATAATTGGTTTGTAATTTTTCATGATTTTCATTTTTTCTTTTTATAACATTTTTTTTAAAATCCTATTTCAATACCTGCTAAAATAGTGCGAGGTCTTGGATATTGACCATAATCCACCCCTTGAATATTCAAGTTATTATTTCTAGCACCAATTTCAGGATCATATCCTTGGTATTTTGTAAAAGTGAGCAGGTTATTTCCTGAAACATACACGCTCAGATTGTTTATTCCCTTTATACCTCTTTCTAACCAATCTTTAGGAAATTGATATCCAACCTTTACATTTTGTAAACGAAGGAATGAAGCATCTTCTACAAATCTGTCAGAAGTTCTGGTGTTCTGATTGGGGTCACCATTAACCATTCTTGGAATGTTGGTATTGGTGTTTGTTGGTGTCCAAGCATTTAATACTTGTGTTCCGTGGTTAAATAGTCGGAGACCTCCTTCAGTATATACTCTGGTAGCATTATACACCTCATTACCTTGATTTCCATACCAGTACATATTGAAAAAGAAGTTTTTGTAAGAGGCATCAAAATTAAGACCGTAGGTAAAATCCGGAATAAAACTGCCGATTACGGTACGATCGTCCGCAGTGATACTTCCACTGCCATCCAAATCCATGAAAATTAAATCCCCCGGAGCGGCGTTAGCTTGGTATGGGGTAGAAGGATCTCCATCTAAGGCATTGTATTCGTCTATTTGGGCTTGACTTTGAAAAATCCCTTCAACCTTCCATCCAAAAAATGATTGAATTGGGTCACCCGCAGCTGTGCGAGTAATGTCAAAACCACCTGCATCTGCATTGCTTCCTCCAAATATACTTCCGGATTCAGTAGCAAGAGCAACTACCTTGTTTCTAAAAAGACCTAGGTTAGCGGCAACGTTCCATTGAAAATCAGTTCCCGGTTTAGAGAAATACGATCCACTAAAATCTAGCCCCCAGTTTTCCAT
>CAZIXN010000304.1:0-2710 GCA_964543215.1 uncultured Phycisphaera sp. | reverse complement strand
CCACGCGGACGCCCAGCGTGTTGAGGCGCTGGACCATCTCGGGGTTGCGCTGCGCACGCGATTCGGCGAGTTCGATTGTCAACGCGGAAAGACCCTTATCGTCGGCATCGACAAAAAAGCCCAGCAGGTGCATCGTGCCGCGGGACGTGCCGGTGTGCAGCACGTCCGGGTCGGCGGAGAGTTCGATGCCGGGGACAAACGCGATGCCGAGCCGCTGTGCGGCCGAGGCTGCACGGTGCAGGCCAGCGGTAGTGTCATGGTCGGTGAGCGCGAACGCGGACAACCCTGCGGTGACGGCGAGCGCCGCGAGGTGCTCGGGCGCATCGGTGCCGTCCGACGCGGAGGAATGCGTGTGCAGGTCGCAGTAGCGTGGTGTGTCGGGGTCGCGGGTCACGAGCGGAAAGCTTACGGGAACTCATTGACCGGCGGCTGCGTCTTAGAGATCGTCTTGAAGCGTGTGGTTTAATGCGGTCTGTTCACTCGATCCGGAGTCTGCCATGAATGTTCGTCGCTTTGTTGTTTTGTCAACGTTGCTGGGTTACTCGTTGGCGGGGTCGGCCCAAGTACCGCAAGACCAATCCGATCCGGAGGTCGAGCTGCCGAAGCTGGGTTTGACGGTGTACAGCGCCGCCGATCCGGCGCAGTTCGATCCGCAGCAATTCATTGCCCAGCAGAGCCGGGGCAATTGGAACGCTTTGCTTCCGTATCAGGTGCCGGGCTTCGGCGTGGTTCACGATGTGCGGACGCTGGCGCTGGAACAAGGCGCTAACACGGTGGAAGTGACCGATGTCGCCGCTTTCATCGACCCGACCAGCGTGACCCTGGCCGACCTTTCGGTGGGGGATACGGGGGGCGGCGTCTCGGTGCTGGCTCAGTCGTTCGCGTTCGATCTGCTATCGCCGGACAAGTTGCTAGAGAAGTTCGTGGATCAGCCGATCACCGTCCGGCTGCCGCGCGGCGACGCCGACACCGAGCTCGTCACCGGCACGCTGCTCTCGGCCAACGGCGGGTCGTTGGTCTTGCAAACCGCCGAAGGTCTGCGGATCGTGCCCGGCTTTGCCACCGACAGCCGCGGGCAGGGCGCTATCGCTCAGGCCGACCTACAACTGCCCGCGTTGCCGGACAACTTCGTCACCCGGCCGACGCTGCGCTGGACGCTCGACGCGCCGACCGCCGGCGCGCGGATCGTCCGCACGACCTACCAGACCAACGGTCTGACGTGGCGAGCGGATTACACGCTGCTCGTGGACGACGCGCAGGACGCCACGACCACCGGCGAATTGTCCGCGTGGGTGACGCTGATGAATCTCAGCGGCGCGAGTTACGAAGATGCGCAGCTCAAACTCGTCGCCGGCGACGTGCGCCGCATCACCCCGAATCACTGGCAGCGGCAACACGCGATGGCGATGGCACCCGCGCTCACGAGCGGAATAGGCGACAGTCTCGGCTTCGAGCAGAAATCCTTCGCCGAATACCACCTCTACACGCTTCCGCGGCCGGCGACGCTGCCGGACCAATCGACCCATCAGCTCGCATTGTTCCCGCCCAAGCCGGGCGTGGCCGTGGTGAAGCAACTCGTATTCGATCCGCTCGCGCCGCAGATGCGGAACTGGCGGGCCCATCGACCCTACACCGAACGTGAGTTCCAGACACCGGCCGACCGGTCCGTGGAGGTGTATCTGCGTTTCGAGAACGAGAAAGACAACGCGCTGGGGGTGCCGCTGCCGGCGGGCAAGGTGCGGGTGTATCAGCGCGACGACGCCGACGGCACGCCCGAATTCATCGGTGAGGATGTGATTCAACACACGCCCGAAGGCCTGGATGTGTCGGTGCGGATCGGCTCGTCCTTCGACGTGACGGCGACGCGGACCCAGTCGGATTTCAAGATCGATGTCAATCCCGACATGGTCAACTGGATGGAAGACACCATCGAAATTGAACTCAAGAACGCACGGAAAACCGACGTCGAAGTGGTCGTGCGAGAACCCCTTTTCCGCTGGGTGAATTGGGAAATCCTCGAATCATCGCACGAGTACACGAAGGTTGATGCGCGGACGGTGCAGTTTCCGGTGACGGTGCCGGGCGAGGGGAGTGCCACCGTGCGGTATGGGGTGAGGTACTCGTGGTGAGCGCGATCAAAGCCCGGGGATCGGTATCCCCGGGCTTTTCAATTCCCACGATGCGTTGGGGTTCAGAACAAGTATCGAAGGCCCACCGAGAAACCCCACTCGGACTCGGGGCGTTCGTCGAGGTCTTGAAGGATCGGCAGGTGCACGGTGGCTTCGAAGGCCCAGGTCTTGCCTTCGTACATGTAGCCGGGAGAAAAGTGCAGCGCCTCGTCGCCGTTTGTTTCGTAGAAGGTGAGTGCCTGGAGTTGCAGGTAGTGCGAGCCGGTCGTGTCGATGGTGTACTCGCTGGGCGCGAGGCGATAGAGGTAGGACCCGGTGAGCTTGAGCGCATCGTGGATCGAGTCGCCGAACTCTGTGGCGGCGTCGTTGCCGTCGTCGGTGGTGAACTTGTATTGCATGCCCGCGTTGAAGCCATGCCGGCCGCGGATGCGGGTGTATGCGAGTCCGACAATTGGGTCGAGGGAATCGCTGGAGTATTTGTCAGAGCCGAAGGGAAGCTCTGCGCCGAGCTGCACGACCGCGCGTTGGGTGTTGATGCCGATGTCGTCGTCCTGCCAGAAGCGGTGCTGGAGCATGACGCG
>CAZIXN010000303.1:0-2724 GCA_964543215.1 uncultured Phycisphaera sp. | reverse complement strand
GCCCGGTGCCGCCAACCTGACGCAAACGAGCCGAGGCGAACGGTCTGACGCGAGCATCGACGAAGCTCACGCGTCCTTGGCCGCTTCGAGCAGCGCCGCGAAGTCGCGGTCGTCGACGTGCAGCATGCCGCTGTCGCGGTGCTTGCCATGCCACCGCGTGGCTTCGGCTGCGTCGTCGCGCGGTTCCGCTTCCCAGGCGCTTGCCTGCAGGTGCCGGGCTTCGCCAGGACCTGGTCGTGCTCGGCCCGACACCTTCGCCGCCGTCGCCGGGAATCAGAACCAAGAGCTGCGCTGCGGGGGACCGAATCAGATCCGGAGCAGATCGCCGGAATCAGGCGGAACGTGACCGCCGCCTACATTCTTTGCGCACGATCGCCAGGGCCGCCGGCCGCTGGCTGGCCTTGCCGCCGAGTCGCCCGTCAAGACCGTCACCGCTGCGGATCGCGGTGCACAGAGTCGCTGTGCGACCCACACCCGAACGGGTGCGCCGCCGACCGGAAGCGACAGCGCTGTACCAGATCGTCCAGCAACACCTGCAGACCTTCTGCGCGCGCGTCGCTGCCGCCACGGCTGGCGACACCGACCACCAGACACTCCCGGCTTTCGTCGAACGCGAACTCCGTGCCTTCCTCTCTTGCGGAGTCCTGGCCCGCGGGTTCTGTCGCCTGCATTGCGATGCATGCGGGAAGGACGAACTGGTCGCGTTCTCCTGCAAACGAAGGGGCTTTTGCCCGTCGTGCTGCGGCCGCCGCATGGCCGACACCGCCGCGTTCCTGATCGACGAAGTGCTGCCCGACGTACCGGTGCGCCAATGGGTGCTATCGCTTCCGCACCGAGTCCGCCTGCTGTGCGCCTACAACCCGACGGTGTGCCGCGCCGTCCGTTCGATCTTCGTGCGCGCGGTCGCGAACACCCACCTCCGCCAGGCATGCCGGCGCGGACTGCAACGCGCGAAGACCGGGGCCGTTGTCTTCGATCAGCGCTTCGACTCGGCGATCCGGCTCGACGTACACTTCCATAATCTGGTCCCCGACGGCGTGTTCACCTGCGCACGCGGACAGGCGCGGGCTGACTTCCACGCCGCCGGCGAACTGACCGACGCCGAAGTAGCCCGCACGTTGCGCCACATCCGCAAGCGCGTGCTGCGCTTGCTGCGCAAGCTCGGCAAGCTCGACGACGCCAACACTGGCGCTGACGCCGACACGCAAGATCCCGACGTCCTGCTGCAGCTCCACGCCGCCGCAGTAGCAGGCAGGACCGCGCTCGGCCCGAACGTAGGAACGCTCGACTCACGGCCTGGTCGCGGCTCCCTGCAGGTGCAGTTCCGTCACGGCCCTGGCAGTCTCTGTGCCGACCTCGACGGCTTCAGCCTGCATGCCGCCGTGCGCATCGAGGCTGGCCGTCCCGATCGTCTCGAGCACCTGATCCGCTACGTCGCACGCCCTCCCATCGCCACGGAACGACTGTCGATCCTGCCCGATGGCCGCATTGCCTACACGTTCAAGAAACGTTGGCGCGATGGCTCCGCGGCCGTCGTCTTCGACCCACTTACTTTCCTCGAACGCCTTGCAGCGTTGGTGCCGCGCCCCCGCAAGAAGTTGGTCAACTACTTCGGCGTGTTCGCTCCCGCCGCGTCCTGGCGCGACCGCGTCGTGCCACCGCGGCCTCCATCGCCACCGCCGGCCGGCGCTGCGGATGCTTCGAACGTACCGCTGCCTCGATGCGCACACCGACCCGCCCATCTGCGCGCCGCAGCCAACGCAGAATCCGAGCCACCGCCGGGCGAGCCCGACGCCGAACCGGATCCCGCCACGACCAGGCCCCACTTCCACGCCGTCCCCCACGCCCCGAGAAAGCGGCCTCAACGCCGAAGGTACTACCTGTGGTCTGAGCTCCTGAAACGGGTCTTTCTGATCGACGCCCTGGTTTGCATCCACTGCGGCGGACCGCGCCGCCTGCTGACCTTCGTCAGCGACCACGACGCCATCCAGAAGATCCTCCTCCACCTCGGACTGCCCGCCGATCTGCCTGAACTCGCCCCCGCCAGACCGCCGCCCGATCGATCGGTGCACTTCGTCAGATCCTGACTCGCTCACCGATCGGCCCGCAAGCCTTCGCTCGCCACCGGCTACCGCTTCGTACGCAGGGCGAGAATCCGGGCGCTTCGCCCGACTCCACCGTCTCGCCCAACTGCTCCTCGAACATCCCCGACCCACCGAACGCCGACGCCTCGCCCCGCGGGCTGGCGGAATCCCTCGTTGTTCTGCTTATCCGCCCATTTGCGCGTGAAGCGATCACGAGCGTTGCCCAGTGCCCGCAACAGGGCGTCGGTACGATCCGCAGATCCTCGCCTCGCGAAGGTCACCCTGAACTGCTCGCCCTTGTGCAGGCGGTCCTTGAACAGCCGGGTGACGATCCGGTCGTACAGATCGTTCTGAGTATCGGTATGCCGGCTCTCGTGCGTTTCTCCGACGCACCTCGCTCACGACTTCGTGCTTGTCCCGTACAACCGCAGAGAACTTCACCGGGTGCTGCCGCAGCAGGTCGAACACCTGCTTGCGCACTTCGGCAGGATCGTCCTTTGCATGGAAGGCAACCGCCGTCCGCCCCCGCGCAGGATCCAAGGAAGGCACTCCAGAGAAGTAGGGGTCGCGGACCACTGCCTGACGGAGCTCGGTCAGCTCACGCGCCAAGACGTCTGGGTCAGGCACATCGAGTGTGCCC
>CAZIXN010000302.1:0-2725 GCA_964543215.1 uncultured Phycisphaera sp. | reverse complement strand
AACGGCGAGCACGCGCAGGCCGTGGGCCTGCGGCTACCGAGGGTTCTCGCCTATCTTGCCGCCATGTCGGAAGCGTCCTGCGTTCGCGTTTCGGATGAGGTGCTGCGTTCGTCGATCGACGCGCGCATCCGCGCGTCGATCGATCGGCGGGGGTTTCCCACGCGGCTGGCCGAGGCGATGCGCTACGCGGCGCTGGGCCCGGGCAAGCGGGTTCGGCCGATGCTTTGTGTGCGGACATGCCTGGCCGTGGGCGGGCGGATGCCGACGGCAGCGGCGTACACGGCGTCGGCGGCGATCGAGATGGTGCATGCGTTTTCGCTGGTGCACGACGACCTGCCGGCGATGGATGATGACGATCTGCGACGCGGCCGGCCGACGGTGCACAAGGCGTTCGACGAGGCCACGGCTGTCTTGGCGGGTGATGCACTGCAGGGTTTGGCCATGGAGTCGATTGCGGCCTTGGAGAATCCCTGGGCGACGGCAGCGGTTCACGAACTGGCGAAATCGACCAACGACATGATCGCCGGGCAGGTCTACGACACGCTCAACGGCGCGGACGACGCCGCGTCGATGAGCGATGCGCAGCGGCTCGAACGGGTGCATCGCCTCAAGACCGGCGCGCTGCTGCGGGCGGCGTGTCGGATCGGCGCGTTGGCTGCGGGCGCAGGCCGCGTTGAACCGGAGGCATGGGAAGGGAAAAACATCGGTGAACCATGGTGGGGTGCGGACGTGGATGACGTTGCGTTGAGCTCGGTCACGGCCTTCGCCGACGCCCTGGGCCTGATGTTCCAGGCGGTGGACGACCTGCTGGACGTCACGTCGGACGCCGCGACGCTGGGCAAGGCGACGCAGAAGGACGCCGACGCGGGCAAGCTGACGTATCCCGGCGTGTTCGGCGTCGACGGCACGCGGCGCGAAATCGCACGGCTTCACGAGCAGGCGATCGGTGCGTTGTCGGGCTTCGGCGCGTCGGCCGATCCGTTGCGAGACATGGCCCAACGATTCGCGACCCGGACACGCTGAGCCCTCGTATGCAGGGCGGTCGCCGCTTGCTCTATGATGATCGCGAGGCAGCCGGCCGGATGCCGAACCGCCCCGAACGCCCGTTGCCTGGCCTATGCCCGAACCGACGCTGTCCAAGTTGCTCGCCGAGATCCAAGGCCCCGCCGACCTCAAGGCTCTGCCGGCCCAGCGGCTGCCCGACCTTGCGGCCGAACTCCGCTCCACCATCATCGAGCAGGTCGCCCGCAGCGGCGGACACCTCGCCCCCAACCTCGGCGTGGTCGAACTGACGATCGCCCTGCACCGCGTGTTCAACTTCGGCCCCGACGACGATCGGCTGCTGTTGGACGTTGGCCACCAGTGCTACCCCCACAAGCTCCTGACCGGCCGACTGCCGCTGCTGGGCAAGCTGCGGCAGAAGGGCGGCATGGCCGGCTTCCCCGAACCGAGCGAATCGCCGCACGACCTGTTCAGCGTCGGCCACGCCGGCACCGCGATCAGCACGGCCGTGGGCCTGGCACGCGGCGACGACTTTGTCGCCGGCGGCGACGGGAGATCCACCCGCAAGTGTGCCGTGCTCATCGGTGACGCCTCGATCGTCAACGGCGTCGCGCTCGAAGGCCTCAACAACGCCGGCACGCTCAAACGACAGTTCCTCACCGTCCTCAACGACAACGGCATGTCCATCGCCAAGCCCCAGGGCGCGATGGCCGGCTACTTCGACCGCGTCCGCCTCTCGACGCGCTACAACACCCTCAAGCGCAAAGGCAAGCGCGTGCTCGATCATCTTCCGGGGGGCAGCCTCGTCGAAGAAGCGTACCACCGCGGCGGCGAGATGCTCAAAGCCCTCATCGCGCACGAGCACATGTTCGAGCACTTCGGGCACCTGTGCCTGGGCCCGATCGACGGCCACGACCTGCCCTGGCTCACCGACGTGCTCGAAGAAGTCAAGGTGCTCAACCACCCGGTGCTGCTGCACGTGAAAACCACCAAGGGCAAGGGCTTCGACCACGCCGAGGGTGATGCGACGACGTTCCACAGCCCCGCGGCGTTCACGATGAACGGCTGCCGCGTTGAGATGCCCAGCAAGGGCCGGTCGTTCACCGCCGCCTACGCCGACGCCATGATCGCGCTGATGCAGAGCGACGAGCGCATCGTCGCCGTCACCGCCGCGATGCCCGACGGCACCGGGCTGAACAAAGTCATGGAGCGCTTCCCGCATCGCACGCTCGACACGGGCATCTGCGAGAGCCACGCGATGGACATGTGTGCCGGCATGGCCAAGGCGGGCGTCAAGCCGTTCTTCGCCGTGTACTCCACCTTCAGCCAGCGGGCGCTCGATCAGGTGTTCCAGGAAGTCACGCTGCAGGGCCTGCCCGTGCGTGTGTGCATGGACCGCGCGGGCTACGTCGGCGGCGACGGCGCGGTGCACCACGGCTTCATGGACATCGCGATGTTCCGCGTCCTGCCCGGGGCGGTGCTGCTGGCCGCCAGCGACGAGCCGACGCTCAACGCTGCGCTGCGCTTCATGCGCGACCATGACGATGCCGCGACATTCCTGCGTTACCCGCGCGACACCGTCGCCGAACCGCCGATGCAGCGGCAAGCCGACACGCCGCCGTTCGTCCTGGGCAAAGCCAACCTCCTGAGCCCCGCACAATCCGACACGCCCGACCTGGCCATCCTCGCCTACGGCACGACCTGCGTCGCCGCCCGCGACGCC
>CAZIXN010000301.1:0-2739 GCA_964543215.1 uncultured Phycisphaera sp. | reverse complement strand
CGCTGGCGTGGGTGGGGTACTGCGTGCCGGTCCACTTGAGGTCGCCGGCGGCGGCGCGGGCGAAGAAGCGGTCCATGTACGGCCGGCGCGCGGCCGACGCGAGCCCCTGCTTCCGGGGGTCGACGGTGGACATGCTCTTGGTGTTGACGTCGGCCCAGAGGCCGATGCTGGCGTCGATGGCTTCGATTTCCTGCAGGGCGGTGGGGGCGAGGTATTGGAGCTGTGCGTCGCTGGCGAGTTCGTAGAGGGCATCGGCCATCTCGGAGCTGCTGAGGCGGATGAGCGGGTGGGCGCCGGCCTTGAGGACCTGCTCGTAGACGGCCTCGAGCAGCGGCAGGCCGACGGTGTCGCCGGCGATGCGGATGAGTTGGCCGGGTTTGGCGGCGATGGAGTAGTGGACGAGGACGGCGGCGAGCTTGTCGAGGCGGGGGTCGCGCATGGGTTGATCGTAGGGAAATCAGGAAACGCAAGAAACGCAAGAAACGCAGGAAATCGGGAGGGTATCGGGGTTTCTTGCGTTTCCTGCGTTTTCTGCTTTCCTGCGTTATGCGCCAGTTCTCGGGCGTGAGGCATTTTTGCCTTGCCGGAATGTCGATGCAGTCGTAGGGTTGGGGGGTGGTCGCGGCGTTCCCTGCCCCGTCGCCGCCGCGGTTCGAACCCTTGCGGAGCCTTCATGCGATCCACGGCCGCAACCCGGCATATCGCTTCCCGGGGCATCGCCGTCTCCGCTTCCGCTGCTCATGTTCACGGCCCTCCCGGGCCGGGCGCTTCATCCGAAAGCGTGGACGAACCACCGACCGAATCGCCGGTGGTGGGTGTGGCGTTGTCGGAGGTGCCGCTGACGGAGGTGCCGGCGGCGGACGCGTCGCTGTTTGGTGCGTCGCTGGAGCCGATTTTGCGGAAGCAGTTGGAGGGTCGGCTGTCGGGCGTGTCGTGGTTCCGCACGGACTGGCAGCGTGGCGGGGCGTTGACGGGCTTCGCGACGTACCGCGATGAAGACGATGGCGATCGCGAGCACGATGTGGTGGTGAAGATGCCCGTGCCGCCGCGCGAGCGCGACTGGCTGGGGCGGTGTCACGATCACCCGAAGCGCGACGCGGCGGTGGCGGTGACGCCGCATTTGTATGCGCACGGCGACACGCTCAACGGCTACGACCTGGCGTGGGTGGTGATGGAGAAGCTGCCGTACGGCCCGCTGAATCCGACGACGCGCGACTGGGGCGCGGCGGCGTTTGATCTGTTGCTGGATGCGGCGGCGGACTTTCATTTCACGGCCCACCACACCCAGATCAGCGACGAAGAGCACGCCCGCCGCGATGCGCAGGCCAACGACTGGCCGGCGCTGTTCGCCAAGGCGCGCGAGCAGGTCAAGGGCAAGTCGTTTCCGAATGGGCAGGCGTGGAAGAAGGCGCTCAAGCAGCACGCCAAGGAGTTCGAGTCGTTGTGCGAGGCGTGGGCGCAGCGGCCGACGACGGGCTGGTGCCACGGCGACCTGCACCCGGGCAACGCGATGTCGCGCTCGCCGCAGGCGGGTGAGGACGGCGCGAGCCGGGCGGTGCTGATTGATTTCGCGTGTGTTCGGCCGGGCCACTGGGTGGAGGATGCGATTTACTGCGAGCAGCTTTACTGGGGTTTTGTCGAGGCGCTCGAGGGCCGCAAGCCTGCGAGTCAGCTCGCCAAGGCGCGCAAGGCGCGCGGCCTGCCGGTGGGCGACGACTGGTCGCAGTGGGCCGATCGCTTGCGGACGCTGTACGCCCTGACCGCCCCGGCCACCGCGAAGCACCACCGCGGCGGCCCGTCGTATCTCGAGGCGGCGCTGGCGCGGGTGGCATAAAAAAACGCAGCCGAGGCTGCGTCGAGAAGTGGGCGAAGGTGGATTCGAACCACCGTAGGCGTAAGCCAGCAGATTTACAGTCTGCCCCGTTTGGCCGCTCCGGCATTCACCCAGGGGAACGCAACATCGTACCGGTTGGCCGCGGCGGTGTCGAGGCGGGCGGCGTCGCGGCCCCGGAACGCCGGAGCCCCAAACCCTCCACCTCACCAAAGTTTCACGCCCGACGCTCTGGACCGGGCCGGCATCGTGGGCTACGGTTGTCCGGCCCGTCATTCTCGCGGAGACCTGCGACGTATGCGTTCAGTCGTTCATCTCACCGACAACCACTTCGACGGGGTGGTCGCGTCGCTGGCTTCGGGGGCGTCGGCGTCCGGCGGCGGTCGTGCCACCGCGCTGGATTCGCACGTGCTGGTGCTCAACAAGCTGTGGATGGCGGTGCGTGTGGTGGATGCGCGTCGTGCGTTCGCGATGCTGCTCACCGAGATGGCCGAGGTCATCCGCGTGGACGATGGCAGTTACGCCGCGCACGATTTTGGATCGTGGACCGAGCTCGCCGCCGCCAGGCAGCGCTTCGAGCAGGAGTCGGACGGGCACTACGAATGGGTCCGCACGGTGCGGATGGAGATCCCCGTGCCCAAGGTGATCCGGCTGCTGGGCTACGACAAGCTGCCGGGCGGCCCTTCCGGCGGGGGCGTGAAGCTCAACCGGCGGAACATCTTCGCACGCGACCAGAACCGCTGCCAGTACTGCGGCAAGAAGTTCGCCACCAGCGAGCTGTCGCTGGACCACGTCCAGCCGCGCAGCCAGGGCGGCGGCACGAGCTGGACCAACCTGGTGTGCTGCTGCGTCGCGTGCAACTCGCGCAAGGGCGGCCGCACGCCGGGGCAGGCAAAGATGCCGCTGAT
>CAZIXN010000300.1:0-2764 GCA_964543215.1 uncultured Phycisphaera sp. | reverse complement strand
CCCGACTCGTTGAGGCCGGAGTTACGGTCGAAGGTGTCGCTCAGAAGCACGGTCTGGCCCGAGGCCAACGGCGTCGCGGCGAGTGTGAGACCGGCCAAGCCGGATAACCAATATTGAATAGTCGGACGAGTCATGGTGCGTTTTCTCCTGTGAAGCAAGCCAAGGGGGTGCGAAAAGAGGGAGACGAGAGAAGTCGGAGTGGAATCCATGCAATGAGGCGAGTCGCGAGTCAGGCGCCACCGATCAAACTTCACGAAGCACACGGCGGCGCGGTCGAATCGTGGACCTCCAGCCAGGTCGCCACCTCGGCTCGCTGGGGCGGGGCGTTGGGGTCCTGCATCAGCGTGTTGAGCAACCGGGTCGCTTGCCGGCCGATCTGGTAGGCGTCCTGACACACCGCGCTCATGGTCGGATACGCAAAGAAGCGCATATCCGTGTCGTCGAAACCCATGAGCGACAGGTCGTCGGGGATCCGCAGGCCCATTTCCAGCGCCCGCTTACCCGCGCCCATCGCCGCCGCCATGTCCGCGAAGAACAACGCCGTCGGTCGGTCGCGTTCGATGGCGATCTGATTCATCGCCACGGTCCCGCCTTGCCGGTTCGGCCAAGCCCGGATCACCCGCTGCTGATCCACGCCCAGGCCTGCGGCATCCATTGCGTCTCGATAGCCCTGATAGCGATCGATGTGATCCGTGTCGGGGATCCGGCTGTTCACCAAGGCAATCTTCGTGTGCCCGATACTCAGTAGATGTTCGACCGCTTCGCGGCTGGCTTGACGGGACGTGCCGGACAAATAGCTCGCCCGCGGATGATCGATCCGGTCGTTGATGACGACTGTCGGGAAGCCCGCATCAAACAGCGTGTTCAGCTGCTGGCTCGAATCTGCCGCCGTCCGAACCAGCACCCCGTTGACCCCCCTGGCTCGCAACGCGTCCGGCAGGCTCAGGCCGTCCCGCGTCAACTCCGAGGGCGTCAGCACCCGCAGATTGATCGCGTCGACGCCCATCTCTTCGGAGATGCCTTGCAGCACCACGCTGTCAAAAGGCGACGCCAGCGTCACCCGCTCGGTCGTGAACAACAACCCCACGCACAGGGAAGAAGATTCCCCAAACGCCGACGTGGCCGGCGAAACCGATGCACCGCCTTCGACCACCCTCTGAACCTTTCGACGCATCGTCTCGCTGACCTGCGGATGATTGTTCATCACGCGCGAAACGGTCGCGATCGACACCCCGGCTTGTTCGGCGATTTCACGGATGCTGGCCATGGGCAAAGTCGAAGAAAAAGAGGGGGCAGAGCAACGAACGATCCGCCAACCAAACACGCCCGTTCAGGTCGAATCTGTCAGGTTCACGGTCGGGCAGGTCGTCACCGGGCGGAACATGAACTCGGCGAGGTACCTGAAACAGCGTCAGAGCCGAAGTAACAACCTAACTCTAATCTGTTCCATAGACATGTCAAGCGGAAACAGCGGCCCCTCGAAAATTTCCGATTTCCCGCGATATTATGTGAAATTGCGAGTTTAGTGGCGGGCGAAGCGTTTCTTTGGTGAAACATACTGTTTCTGATGGGTTCGGTATTCCGCCCTCGCCCCGTGTGGCCGTCGCCGCGGGTGTGACTTGGTGCCGGGTCAGAGTGGCGCATCAGCCATTTCCCCGGTTCGTTTGACTTCGGGCTGATGGCAGCGTCGCCCATGCAGCCCTGACGATGCGCGTTCGACAAACAGGAACCCGAGCCTCGCCGACCGAGGGCTATCACATGCCATGCGGCACGCCGACCGGATCCCCGGGTCCGGCATGAATATGAACGATCCGGGCGACGTCGATCGCAGCTTGAACATCGTCGACGAGCGGCTGACGATGGGCGGGGTGCGGTTGGCGGCTCTGCTGAGTCATTTGCTTGGGGAGTGATGCCGTGTGCAACCGATACCAGGTCCGAGCCTCCGCCGCCGACATCCGCCACGCCTTCGGCACCACGCGGGAGAGCTTTCAGCCGCCCAACCCCGCCGAGTTCTTCCCCGGCTCGACGGTCCCCACCATCAAGGCCACCGACGACGGCCGCGAACTGGTCGGGGCGACTTGGGGCATCCAGCTCGGCAAGCACCGCGTCACCAACAGCCGCGACGACAAGCCCCGCATGTGGGGCCGGTTCCTCAAACGCGACCGCTGCATCTTGCCCTTGAGCCGAGCGGTCGAATGGCGCTACCCGCTCGACATGTTCGGCCAGCCCGGCGGTAAGCCGGCCCCGTGGGTTCTGTACCCCGCCGATGAATCCCTTGCCGCCGTCGCCGCGATCCGGGACGGCAGCGGGGCGGTGTCGATGATGACCACGCGGGCCACCGGAATTGCCGCCGAGGTCCACAACAAGACGCCCGACGATCCACGGATGGTGGTGTTCCTCACCGAGCCCGCGGGCGTTGAACGATGGCTCGATCCCGAGGCGGACCCGGACGAAGTGGCGGAGCTGCTCAAACCGCCGCCGGACGGATGGTTGGCCGCTGAGCCCTTGTTGCAATCCAACTAAAAACCTAACCTGCCGGGATGCTCGCCCGACCCGCCGACCCCCGCGACCTGCTGCTGTGCGTGCTGGGGTGCGTCGCCGCCGGCTTCCCCAGCCCGGCCGAGGGATACGAAGACAACTCGCTCGACGTGCACAGCTACGTCGTCCGCAACCCCGCGGCGACCTTCTTCTGGCGGGTCCGGGGCGACACGCTCACCCACGAAGGCATCCTGGACGGCTCGGTTCTGGTGGTGGATCGCTCGGT
>CAZIXN010000299.1:0-2766 GCA_964543215.1 uncultured Phycisphaera sp. | reverse complement strand
GTGTTGGCGTGGATCGTGGCTGCGCCCACTCCCCTCCCCACGGGAGGGGTCGGGGGAGGGTGCCCGAGTGCGGATGAATCCGCGGTTGCCGCAGACTTGATGCCCACGAGCACCCTCCCCCAGCCCCTCCCCGAGGGAGGGGAGCCGGCATACCACTGCGGCCGTCCGTCACGCGATGTGCGCTCCCCGACTTAAAGCATCGTGAACCACCGCCCCAGCAGACGCGCGGCCACGTAGAGCATGAGCACGGCCGTGAGGCGTTTGATCCACGACCCCGGAAGAAGTTTCGCGCTGCAGTGCGAGCCGATTTGCCCACCGAGCAGCACGGCGATGAGCAGCGGCCAGTAGGGGAACGCTTGTTGCAACAGCGCGGCATCGGCGAGCTTGGCCCATTGGCCGAGCAGGCCGGCGAGCGAGTTGACGAGGATGAACACGCTGGCGGCGGCGGCGATGCGTCGGGGCGAATCGAAGCGGAGGTGGTAGAGGATGGGGGCCAGGAAGATGCCGCCGCCGATGCCGACGATGCCGGACAGGAGGCCGATGGTGGAGCCGAGCAGCAGCGCGAGGGGCGTGGGGAGGTTGCGTGGTTCGGTGGGTTCAGTGGGTTCGATGCGCCCGCGCGTGTTGAAGGTTTGCTGCGCGAGTTGAAGGCCTGAGAGGAGGAGTGCGCAGCCGAGCAGGCCGACGAACCAGAGTTCGGCGATGGGTAGTCGTCCGCCGAGCCAGGCCATGGGGACCGAGGCGAGGAGCAGCGGCGCGAGTCGGCGGAGTTCGCGTTTGCCAAGGATGCCGGTGCGGGTGAAGCGGGCGACGCCGCCGGTGACGACCAGGAGGTTGCAGGACAGCGCGACCAGGGGCAGGATGCGGTGGTCGGTGCCGGCGAGGACGAGCAGGGCGTTGTAGGTCGAGCCGCCACCGAAGCCGACGGCGGCGTAGAGCGCCGCGGTGAGGAGGAACAAGGCGATCAGCAGCGGCGACATGCGTGGGTTTTAACGTGCGACGGATGCGTCGTCGCCGAGCAGCATGGCCTCGATGGCGAGTCCCGGGCCGAAGGCGATGAGGAGGTGGTGGGCGGGGGTGGGTGGTGCGGTGGTGTTGCGGGCGTGGGTGGTGTGTTGTGTTGCGAGCAGATCGCGGAGCGCGACAAGGACGGTGGGCGAGCTGAGGTTGCCGTGTTGGCGGAGGAGTTCGCGGGAGATGTCGGCGGCTTCCGGCGGGAGGCCCAGCGCCTCGGTGGTGGATCGCAGGACGCGCGGCCCGCCGGGATGGATGACGACGCCGGTGAGTTCGTTGGGCGTCAGGCCGTGCTGCGCGAGCCAGGGCAGGAGCGCTGGCCCGGCGTGCTGGCGGATCAGGCCGGGCACTTCCGGGGCGAGCGTCATCTCGAAGCCGTGGTCGCCGAGTTGCCAGGTCATCGCGCCCGCGCTGCCGGGCAGCAGGCACGAGAAGCGATCGAGCATGGCCGGGCCGTTCGTTGACGAGTTGGGCACGAGCACCGCCGCGGCCGCGCCGTCGGCGAAGAGGGCGTTGGCGACCATGCGGTCGGGCCGCCAGCCGTACGCGAAGTGGGCCGTGCACACCTCGACGCACACCAGCAGCGCCGGCCGACCGGTCCGCGCGGCGAGCGCATCGGCCACCGCCCAGCCGTTGAGCGCCGCGTGGCAGCCCATGAACCCCACGTGCGTCCGCGAGACATCCCGCGGCAGCCGCAGCGCCTCGATGAGGTGCGCATCCACCCCCGGCGCGGCAAAG
This sequence comes from uncultured Phycisphaera sp., assembly GCA_964543215.1. Taxonomy (GTDB): domain Bacteria; phylum Planctomycetota; class Phycisphaerae; order Phycisphaerales; family Phycisphaeraceae; genus CAZIXN01. The sequence goes on along the minus strand of CAZIXN010000299.1, from coordinate 1,014 downwards.
CCCGTGCACGACACCGTGACCAGATGCGCGACATCGCCCGCCGGCAAGCCGCTGCGCTCGAGCGCTTCGCTCGCCGCCCGCCGCGCCAGCGGATACGCCGCCGCGACATACAGCGCCATCCGCGCCGCCAGCGTCGGCCCGCGCCCGTTGTCACCCCGACCACCCACCGGCGGAAACACCTCGGCAATATCACGCGACTTCGAGCCCGATTGCTCGTCCGCCGCATCGAGAATCGCACAGCCGCGCCGCTCCACGCCGCTTCGCCGATAGAGATTCCGCAGCAGCCGCGCCTGCCGCTCGTCGTTGCAACAACACCCCACCGCCGCCTCCGCAAGCTCCGCCTGCGCCACCGACGTCCGCGGCAGCGCCACGCCCAGCCCCGCCAGTTGCACCCGCGCAGTGAGGGTCAAGGTGACGCTCCCGCCGCGCTGCGCAACGCGCCTTCGACACCCACGCTTCCGCGTCGCGTCAAACCGCCGCCCATCCCGCACCAGCCCGCCACGTCCGCCAGACCCGCCACCAGTCCCGGCCGACGCAGCATCCACCGCGTCGCCCGGCACCACCGCCGACCCACCATCCGCTGCACCGCGCACCGACGCGACCAACGCGCCGCCGCCGTCTCCGCCGACACCGCACCCGACAACGCCGACGCGACGAGCGCCGACGCGTCGTCCGCCGACCGCCACGCCCACGTGATCCCCTCGCCGGTGAACGGCTCGACATAGCCCGCCGCGTCGCCGACCACCAATAAGCCTCCATCGCCCCACGCCGACGCCACCCGCCGCCGATGCGCCGTCAACGCCGGCGTCAAACGCCAGTCCCCCGCGTGGGCCGCATCGATCCACGCACGCCCGGCCCCCGCCTCCGCAAACAGCGCCGCCACCGCCGACGCCGCTCCGCCGCAACGTTTCACCAACGCCGGACTGAGCGCCGCCGCCAACTCCATCCGCGCTGCACCTCCCGCGCCATGTCCCCGCACCGTTCATCCACCCGACCGTGCCACCAGAGCATCTC
>CAZIXN010000298.1:0-2808 GCA_964543215.1 uncultured Phycisphaera sp. | reverse complement strand
CCGGCCGGGCCGTCCTTCGCGGAGAGTCGGAAGTCGGGCGCGGCGGAGGGCAGTCCGACAAAGCCTTCGCGGCGGGGGTTGTCGGTGAGGTTGCCGACCCACCAGTCGCCGGCGGTCTGGCCGGTGGAGTTGCCCAGGCGGGCGATGTATTCGATTTCGAAGTCCACCGCGACGAACTCTGCACCGGGTTCGATGTTGGCCAGCGCGGGGTCGGAGACGACGCCGAAGTTGATCGGCGCGTAGAGCCGGCCGAACTCCACTTCATTCTCTTCGCTGGCGACGCCGATGGCGTCGAGGACGGTCCATCCGGCGGGCAGGGGGTCCAGGCCGTCGTTGCCTTCGTCGAAGTCCTGGCCGACGGTGAGGCTGGCGGGCGTGTCGCCGGAGTGGATGAGCAGGGCGGTGAAGCCGGAGTTCTCGATGCGGAAGTTGTCGGAGTTCCAGCCGATGGTGCTCGGGTTGGCTTGCGTGCCCCAGCCGCTGAAGGGGACCGACTGTTTGAAGTCGGCGGCCCCGGGATCGACCGTGTAGGGATTGGCGGTGCCGCCAAGGAAGTCGGCCTGGCGCAACACGAGGAAGCCGTTGCTGCCGACGCTCATGCCTGACAGGTCGAACCATGCGTCGAGGGTGCCGGTGCTGCCGGTGATGGTGCCGTTGCCGCCGTCCTGTCCTTCGTTTTCGAGGAACAGCAGATAGTGGTTCTGGAGCGACATGTTGGGTGTGCCGCGAAGTTCGATGTATTCGTAGAGGATGTCGCCGGTGCTGCCGGGGGGGTCGAAGTACAGCTCGTTGAGGTACAGCTCGGCCGTGGCGGTCGCGGAGCCGAAGAGACAGAGCACAAGGGTGAGGTTGGTGCGTTTCATGGCGGTAGAAAAACGGGGGACGGGACTCAGTCGCGGCGACGGCGGCGACGCAACACAATCGGTGCAAGGCAAGCGGACGCCAGCAAGGTGCCCGGCTCGGGGACGACGGCGTGGAACGACAGCGGCTGCTCGGACGGCCCAAACCGCGGCCGTTCCGAAACGGTGAAATAGCCCGACAGGTCGTGCGCGAAGGCGATCGCTTCGCCCTTGGGTTCGGCGGCGAGCGGAACCGTGATCGGGTCGGCGCTCAGCAGGGCGGTGCTCAGCGAGACGCCGGGATCACGGTGCCAGAGCCAGGCGTTGCCGTTGTTGCGCACGAGGATGGATTGACCATCCGACGCGACGTCGGCGGCGGTGACGTCGCGGATGAACCGTCCGGCGGCGGGTTGATCCAGGTTGCCGCGCGACGACAGGCTCAGCACGTCCGCCGTCGAAAGGTCGGCCAGTGCGGCGGAGAACACCCGCGATGCGGTCGCCTCCTTGGTGATCAGCACCAGTTCACCGCCCAGCGGATCGATCATCAACGCTTCGGCGCGCAGCGCGCTACCCGCCACGCCGAAAGCCACCGAAAACGCTTCGATCCCGGTCGATGCAATCACGGTTGAATCCGAACCGAGCACCGGCTCGCGGAACCGGTAGATCGTGCCGGTCGACGTTGCCGCGCCGGTGTCCGCCAGGTAGGCGTAGCTTTCGCCGACCACGGGCCCGGGTCCGACGGCCAGGTCTTCCCAATCCTGATTCGACGCTCCGGTCAAGGTGAAGTTCGCCAGCAGTTCACCCAGCGGCGACAAAGCGAAAAGCGTGTTGCTTCCGCCCGCATCGTTGTGCGCCCAGAGCACGCCGGGGTTGACCGCGCTGGCGGCGAGTCCCGAGACCTGCTCCAGCACCCCCGGGGGCAGCACGCCCGCGACGCGTGGCGGGTCAAACAGCGGGGACGCTGCGGAGGCAAACGCCGTTGGGAATGACAACGCGCACGCGCTCCATCGTGACATCCGTGAGTTTCTGCGTGCCAGCATGTTGGGTTGATCCGGTAAGGCAACGCCGAGCGCGTCGAGCGTGCTCAATGCGGCGCACGGGCGGTGTCCCGTACGCCGAGGCAGGGTTCCATGATTCATGGCTCAGCCACGCCGACGCAGCATCGCGACGGCCCCCAAGCCCAGCAGCGCCGCGGCCGCGGGTTCGGGGACGTAGACGCCGGGGTTGCCGACGTCGCCCTCCAGGGAGATATAGGAGCCGAAGCTGTCGCCGACGACCGAGCCGATCAGGGCCGAAAGATCGTTGGTGCCCAGCGCCGCGAACGGGATGTTGCCCGTCAGCGCCTGCGTGCGCAGCGTGCCCGCGAACGACTCGTCGCCGTAGGTCAAGCGATCAACAAGGTTGCTCGAGGCGTCGTAGATGTTGATCTCGTCGTTACGGCCGAGTTTGTTCGTCACTTCGCCGAGTACTTTCACGCTTGCGGGAAGGTTCCAGTCGGCGGTGAAAATGATGGCGAAAGCTTCGGTGAAAATCACCGACTCGTTGGGCTGAACAATCCCGAAGCCCGACAGGTCGAAGACACCGGGGGTCCGGCTGTCGTCGTCGTAGCTCCAGCCGGTCATGTCGATCGCGGTGGCCCCGACATTGGTGAGTTCGACGAACTCGCCGCTATTGCCGGAATACATGAATTCCGTGATTCGGATGTCGCCCTGGGCAACGGACATACTCACCGCCGCCGCCAATCCTGCCATCGTGCTTCGCATCTTCATCGCGTGTCTCCTCGGGAAAAATCAGCACACCCGCCACAACGCGCACGCTGCGCAGGGGGCGGGAATGGAAGTGGGAGGACACTAAAGCTCGCTTGTGAGCCCACCGTCACCGTTGTGTTTGATTTATGTAAATCGGGGGCATTCTCTCGTCCCCATCAGGCCTTAGGAAGGCCAAAGCCTTGCGGCGGTGCAAGGCGCAG
>CAZIXN010000297.1:0-2809 GCA_964543215.1 uncultured Phycisphaera sp. | reverse complement strand
GCCGTTGAACGCACTGGATTAGGATGAATCGGATGTCGCAGCAGGGACAGGTCGCTACGAACGACCCTCGAACAACGCAGGATCGCCGTGAACGACGCCTCGATGCCCATGCGGTACGTCGGCTGCTGGTGGTGATGCCCACGTGGTTCGGGGACTGTGTGATGGCCACGCCGACGCTACGTGCGTTGCGTGAGGCGTGTCCGCGAGCGGAGATCGCGGCGCTGATCGCGGCACCGCTGGTGCCGCTGATGCGTGATGCCGACGGCGTGGATCGGTGGCTTGCGGCCGAGCCCAAGTCCGGCCGGGCCGCAGCGGCGAAGCAGGCCGAGGCGCTGCGCCGGGAGAACTTCGACACGTGCGTGCTGCTGCCCAACAGCTTCCGCTGGGCGTGGATCGTCTGGCGCGCGGGCATCGCGCACCGGCTGGGCTACGCGCGGGACGGCCGGGCGCTGCTGCTGACCGATCGCCTCGTGCCGCGTCGCGTGGGAGCGGCGTTTCTCGAAGTGCCGACGCTGGAGTACTACCTCCAACTCGCGCGGTATTTGGGCGCGGCCGGTGAGGACACGGCGATGCGTCTCCCCATCGACGAGGCCTCGGACCGCAGGGCCGGTGAGTTGCTCGAACCCACGGCCGGCCGTCCGCTGATGCTGCTGAACCCCGGGGCACAGAAGCCCGAGAAGCGTTGGCCGGCCGAGCGCTTCGCGGCGCTGGCGGACCGGTGCGTCGAGCGGCTGGGCATGGCGTGCGCGGTGACGGGGTCGCCCGCCGAGCGCGAGGTCGTGTCGGCCGTGTGTGGCCATGCCTCGGCCGATCTGCTGGACCTCCCGGCCCTGGGCGTGGACCTGCCGACGCTCAAAGCGATCACCCGCCGCGCCGCGGTGCTGGTCACCAACGACACCGGGCCGCGCCACCTCGCCGCCGCGGTGCGGACGCCGGTCGTCACGCTCTTTGGCCCGACGACGCCGGCGTGGACGGAGATTGGCTACGAACAAGAACGCATCGTCTGTGCCACACCCGACGCCACGCCCGGACCGATCACCGCCATCACCGTCGACGCCGTCTTCACCGCCGTCGCCCAGCTCCTGGACGCCACCTGCGGCGAGGACATGTATGCCGCCCAGCACGGCCTGATCGACGCCGACGGCGCGGAGTACAGCGCGTGACCACCGTCGCGCAAGCCATCCATTCGCACGCGGACCGGGCCGCCATGCCGCTGCGGATCGCGGTGGTCATCGAGCGCTACAACCCGCAGGCCGGCGGCGCCGAAAAGTCCACCGCGCAGATCGTCGACCAGCTCGTGCAGCGCGGCCACGCGGTCACGCTGATCGCCGGGGCGTGCAAGCCCGACCACGACCCGCCGGGCGTCAACGTGCGCCGGCTGGCCTATCGCAAGAGTTCGTCGCCGATCCGGCTCTGGCGGTTCGCGCGATGGGCCCGACGCGAATTGGCGGAGCTTCGGCCGGATGCGTCGCTGTCGATCACGATGGCCGTGCCCGCGTCGGTGGTCCAGCCGCGCGGCGGCACGATCCGCGAAACGCTCGACCGCAACGTCGCGCTGCGTCAACCCGGCTGGAAGCAACGCAAGAAGCGCATCGAACTCGCGCTGGATTTCAAGCAGCGGTTGCTGCTGGCGCTGGAGAAGCGAACCCTCGCCGATCCGTCGGTCCACGCGATTGCCTGCGTGTCCGGCTACGTCGCCGACCAACTCCGCCGGCATTACGACTTCCCGGCGTCGCGCTGCGTCGTGATTCCCAACGCCTCGGTGATGCCCGCGATGCCCCCGGATGAACGAACCGAGGTGCGGCAGCAAGTGCGCGAGAGCTTCGGTATTTCCGACGACGCGAAAGTGTTTCTCTTCGCGGCACAGAACCCGAAACTCAAAGGCATCGACACGCTCCTGCCGGCGCTGCGGGCGATCGTTGACGGCGGGGCGGTGCGCGACCCGGTGCTGCTGCTGGCCGGGGCGTACGACTTCGGCGTGCAGCAGCGTGTCGCCGACCTGGGGCTGCGCGACCGCGTGCGACTGCTCGGGCAGACCACCGAGATGGCCGGCCTGTTCGCGGCGAGCGACATCACGGTCCTGCCGTCCTGGTACGACCCCAGCAGCAAGGTCGTGCTCGAATCGCTGATGATGGGCGTGCCGGCGATCACCACCGCCTTCAACGGGGCCGGCGACCATCTCGGACCCACCGGCCACGACCCGAACACGCCGGTGCGCGGCCGCGTCATCGCCGACCCCGGCGACGCCGTCGCCCTCGCCCAGGCCATGACGCAACTCGCCGACCCCGCCGAACACGCCCGCTGCGCCGCCCACTGCGTCGGCCTGGCGGATCAGCTGAGCATGGCGCGGCACGTCGATGCCCTCGAAGCCCTCCTCCGTGAGGCCGCCGCCCGGAACGCGGCTGGCCCGAAAGCCGGCCTTGCAACCTGAACGCCGATTCGGGTATGCTCCTTGGCTCGACGCTCCGAAGGCGGACGTCACGCCCCCGAAGCACCCTCCGCTCACCCGAGCCTTCCGACATGCCCACGATCAACCAACTCATCCGCAACCCCCGCCGTTCGCCCAGCTACAAGTCCAAGTCCCGCGACCTGGACCAGTGCCCCCAACGCCGCGGCGTCTGCCTGCAGGTCAAGACCGTGACCCCCAAGAAGCCCAACTCGGCGCTTCGTAAGGTCGCCCGTGTCCGCCTGTCCAACGGCAAGGAAGTCACGGCCTACATCGGCGGCGAAGGCCACAACCTTCAGGAGCACAGCATCGTGCTCGTCCGCGGCGGCCGTGTCCGCGACCTTCCCGGTGTGCGTTTCCACA
>CAZIXN010000296.1:0-2813 GCA_964543215.1 uncultured Phycisphaera sp. | reverse complement strand
GACGCCGCGTCCGGCTCCCCCGCCTCCACACCCGCAACCCCCGGCCCACCCGCACACCCCGACCACACCGCCCACCCCACCCCAAGCCCCGCCCAACACGCCATTGTCCGCCAGGTTCGTGCAATCCTCATCCCTATTTATACCCGCCTCCCCGCCCAACGCCTCTCCCCTGCGCGCCGCCAAGCGATCCCCCTCACCGTTATGTCGCAGACGCGTCCGATTTCGTATAGAATCGCGGGGTCGGCGGCCCCAAAGCTGCGGTGCAGCGCGTCGGACCCCTCTCATACCCAAAGTACAACCATGCGCCTTCCGGAGTTCATTCTGGGGAACATGGAGCCCATCCTCGAGGCGTGGGTCGATTTCGCTACGGGCATCTGGCCGCGCGACGACGCCGACCCCGGCGAGATGCGCGACGATGTCGAAGAACTGCTCCGCTGCATCGTCCGCGACATGGGTGCCGAACAACTCGACGCCGAGCTGCGCGCCCGCGCCCAGGGCAACGGCACCATCCGCGAAGCCAGCGACGCCGTGGACGACATCTCCATACGGCACGCCGTCGAACGCGCCAAGTCCGGCTTCGACCTCGAAACCCTCATGGCCGAATACCTCGCCCTCCGCGCCAGCGTGATCCGGCTGTGGGCCCGCGCCACCACCTCGCCCCACGCCAAGGACCTCGAAGACCTCACCGCCTTCAACCAAGCCATCGACCAGTCGCTCGCCAAGGCCGTGCACACCTTCACCGCCCAACTCGCCAAATCCCGCGAACTGTTCCTGGGCATGCTCGGCCACGACCTGCGCAGCCCGCTGAACCTCATCGCCATCTCCACCCACAACCTCCAGCACGCCGCCGGCCGAGGCGACGACGACGCCGCCAACGAAATCGCCAAAGACGTCAACGACAGCGTGCAGTGCATGTCCCGGATGATCGGCGACCTGCTGGACGTGGCCCACGGCGGCCTGGGCGGACGCATGCCCCTCGAGCGCGCCCCCACCGACCTGGCCGACCTCTGCCATGAGGTCGCCGCCGAAGTCGCCACCAGCCACCCCGACGCACAGCTTGAAATCCAGGCCCGCGGCAACCTCGTGGGCCACTGGGACCGCGCCCGACTGCGACAGGTCCTCACCAACCTCGTCAACAACGCCGTCCAGCACGGCGACCCCCAGCGCCCCATCCAGGTCGAAGCCCGCGGCGACCGACAAGGCCGTGGCGAAGTGCACTTCTGGGTCCACAACGACGGCCCCCCCATCGAAAGCAAAACGATCCCCCGCCTCTTCGAGCCCATGGACCGCAGCGGCGGCGCCGTCGAAAAACGACAACACCGCCCGGCCGGCAGCATCGGCCTGGGACTCTCCATCGTCCGCACCGTCGTCGAAGCCCACAACGGCCGCATCGAAGTCGAGTCCTCCGCATCCCAGGGCACCCGCTTCACCGTCTACCTCCCCCGACACGCCAACCGCTAAGCCCCACCCAACGCTCCCCCTCCGTGGCTACCTGGCTAAGTCCCCCCTCCCCTCACACCCAAAGCACCACGCCGAACCGCTTCATCACCGTCGCCGTCGCGACAAAGCACGCCGCCGTCAGCCCCGCCCCCGCCAGCAGCGACCACCCCAGCCCCCACCCGCGCCCCAGCATCCACGGCATCAGCAAAAACATCGGCAGCGTCGGCAGCACGTACCAGAACGTGTAGTACGCGTGGTTCGCCAGCTTCTCTCGGGACTGACCCTCCACGCCCATCCACACCAGCACCAGCACCGTCACCAGCGGCAACGCCGCGATCAACGCCCCCCATCGGTCGCTGCGCTTCGCCACCTCCGACACCACCACCACCACCCCGGCCGTCACCGCGTACTTCACGACCAACATCCACATCGCACACCTCCTGCCGATTCCCAGCCCCGCAAGCCCCGCAGCCCCCGATCAGTGCGAGTGCGGAACCGACTCGTCGTGCACATGCGGCTCGGCCGGGGCCACCGCTTCCGGGGCCGGGGCTACTTCCGCGGGCAGGGGCGTGTGCGAGTGCGGAACCGATTCGTCGTGCGGCTCATCGCCCACCACCGCCGGGATCGCGTTACCCACCGCATCGTGCCCGTGCGGCACCGACTCATCATGCCCCCCGGAAGCCCCGCTTCCGCCCCCCGCGTTGCGCATCCCCAGCACGATGAACAGCACCACCACCACCGCCAGCGCAAAGGCACCGACGATCAGCGAAGACGACGAGGAAGACTTACCAGCAGGCGAAGCGTTCGGCTCAGTCACGACGGGTCTCCAGAAAAGGGTCAAAGGTCCATCCCGCGTCCGACGGCCGAACCGCCGCCGAAGCCTCATGCAGGTGCGAATGATCGTCCCGGTTCAAGGGAAACTCCTCCGGATACGCCGTGTGCGAGTAGCCGTGCAACTGAAACACCAGCAGCAACGCCCCCACCGCCACCAGCCCCGCATTACACGCCCGGCTGAACGGCTGAAACGACGCCGTGTGCCGCCAACCCGCCAGCACCGCCACCATCACCACGAGCGCCGCCACCTGCCCCAGCTCGACGCCGACGTTGAACGACAGGATCCGCCCGACGATCCCCGCCGTGTCCTCGCCCAGCGGCAACTGCTGCAGCCGCGTCGACAACCCGAACCCGTGGATCAGCCCGAACGCGAACACCATCCCCAGCAAATCCGGAGGCTCGATCTTCAAGAACCGCTGAAACCCGCGCAGATTGTCGAAGCCCTTGTAGATCACCGTCAGCGCGATCACCGCGTCAATGAGAAAATAGTTCGCCTGGATGCCCAGCAGCGTCGCCCCGATCAGCGTGATGCAGTGGCC
>CAZIXN010000295.1:0-2857 GCA_964543215.1 uncultured Phycisphaera sp. | reverse complement strand
CCCAGCTCGATGCCCATGACGATGTTGCCCCATTGGTCCTGCCCGCCCAGTTGCAGCGTGCAGCCGTGGCTGCGGAACAGTTCGACGAAGTCGATCGCCTGCAGGATCATGTACGAGAACTCGAGGTAGCTGATGCCCGCCGAGTCTTTGGTCCCGTCGCCGCTCATCCGCTGCTTCACGGATTCCATCGACATCATCCGGTTCACGCTCACCCGGCTGCCCACGTCGCGCAGCACGTCCAGCCAGCGCATGGGCCCGATCCAATCGAGGTTGTTCACCAGCACCGCACCCGTCGGCGAATCGTCGAAGATCACTACCCGGCCGATCTGCTTGGCGATGGCCTGGGCGTTGGTGCGGATCGTTTCGGCGGTGAGCATCTGCCGCGCTTCGGTCTTGCCCGACGGGTCGCCGACCAGGCCCGTCGCCCCGCCGACCAGCACGATGGGCTTGTGGCCGCAGCGCTGCGCGTGCGCCAGGCCCATGATCGGCACGAGCGAGCCGACGTGCAGCGACTCGGCCGTGGGGTCGAACCCGCAGTAGCACGACACCGGCCGGCTCAGTCGCTGGGCGATGCGGTCGTCGGTGCACTGGGCCACCAGACCGCGCGCCCGGAGGATCGCGTGGAGGTCGGCGGACACGGTTTGGGCGGGGGCGGGGGAAGGACCGGGCATGGGGCCGAAAGTGTACCGGCGGGCCGGCCTGCTCTCGCTCACGGAGATCCCCACGCAACCCGCCGCCCGCTTTCGTCCGATACTTCATTTCATGCGTCCGTCGCACCGCCTGCCCCTGGCCGTCATCACGCTGGTCTTGCTCGCCCAGGCCGCCGCCACCATCGCGGGTCTGTCGGTCAAGCTCGCCGGCGACGGTTACTGGGAAGACAGCTTCTGGCCGTTCATGGATTATCCGATGTATTCCGCCGCGCACGGCCCGCCGGTGCAGGCCTCCTCCGTCGCGCTCATCGCCGAGCTGCCCGACGGCACGGACCTGGAGATCTCCGCGGAGTATCTCGGTCTGGCGTTTTTCGCCTGGCGGTATCAGGTCGTCGAACGTCTCGCGGCCGGCCCCCTCGAACCCGAGCATGCTCACCTCGCGGATGTGATCGAGCAGCACCGTGTCGAAGCGCGGCAGCGCGTCGTGGATCAGGTCCGACAGAATCTGGGCGTCACACCCGTCGCCCTGCGCATCGATCGCCGGACGCACCGCATCACCGACGCCGGCCTGGTTGTCGAGGATTCGCAGCAACACGTCCCGATCCCCACCGAGCCTTCAAGGTCGCGCAACCTCACGGAGCCGACGCCGTGAGCGACGCCGCAGCGCCGAATCCATCCGGTGGATCGTTTTTCTTCCCCGAGGCGTCGCCGCTGCGCCTGGCGATGATGCGCATCGTCTGCGTGTTCACCCAGTTGGTGTTCTTCGTCGAGCCGCTGCGCGACCAGCTTTCGATGCTCGCTGCGCCGGGCTTCGATCAGCCGCAGGCGTTCATCCGCATCCTCACCGTCGTGCTCCCCGAGGCGACGCTGCGCAGCGAGACGTTTCTCACCGGGCTGTGGTGGGCGACGGTGGTGGCCGGGCTGTTCGCGCTCGTCGGCTTCAAGACCCGCGGCGCCCTGGCCCTGTTCGCGCTGGGCACGATGACACAGGTCGCGCACCTGTACAGCTACGGCGAACACCACCACCCCGAAGCGCTGTTCTGCATCTTTCTGCTGCTCATGGCGTTTGCGCCGTGTGGTCGAACGCTGAGCGTCGACGCCTGGCTCAAAGCTCGGTACGGCTTGGGCGCGGACGAAGGTTGGGGCCCCAACGCCACGCTGACCACCGTGATGTGGCCGCTGGTGACGATCCAGTGCCTCATGGCCCTGGCGTACTTCGATGCCTTCCTGAGCAAGGCGATCACCGGCGGCATCGACTGGGTCAACGGCTACACGCTGCAGCACTACCTGCTGCGCGACGGCGTGCGGTGGGACCGGCCGGCGGGCGTGTGGCTGGCGCAGTTCCGCTGGCTGGGCGTGCTGTTTGCGGTGGGCGCGGTCGTGTTCGATGCGCTGTTCTGGATGACGCTGCTGCCGCGGTTTCGCAAGCTGCGGTGGATGTGGCCGGTGGTGCCGATGTTCCTGCTGGCGGGCGTGGGGATGCACGTGACGATTTACGTCGCGCAGGCGGCGCCGTTCTTTCAGTTCCTCGTGCTGTATCTGACGTGGGTGCCGTTCGAGCGGTGGCGGTGGCTGCGCCGCGTCGCGTTGGAGGCTCCGTAGCCGCAACCCGACGGGTTGCGCGGAGAACGCCGGGAACTCCGAACACGCCCAACCCGTGGCGTGACGGCTTCGACACTCAGAACTCGAACCGGCTTCGCAGCTCCGGCGGCATCAGCGGGCACGCCTCGCTGGGCTTCTTAAACAGCCGATGCCGAATCGACGCGACCCGGTCGTAGCCCCAGTCGCGGAAGAACCCCGGGATCAGCCGGCCCAGGCGTGCGAGCAGCTTCCACCCGCCGCCCAGCCGGGACAGGATCGCCAGCACCGCGTCGCTCTTGGTCCGCAGCGTGCCAGCCGGCTCGTAAAGCACGATCGAATCCGGCAGCGCCGCGATCTGCGTTTCGCTGAGCGTCCGCTTGATGAACTCGCCCTGCAGGGGGGCGAACACGAATGTTCGGCCGTCGGGATCGCGGGGCACGACAAACTTCACCCAGCGGTGGCACAGCCCGCAGTGGCCGTCGTAGAAGATTGTGGCGCGGGTGCCGGGCATCGTCTTTTCATCGTACGCATTGTCGGCGGGCTTGACGGCTGGCCCTGAGCTACGATCCAACGCGTGAACTTTCTCCTCGAAACGCTGCGTCTGGGCCTGGCGAACCTTCGGCTGC
>CAZIXN010000294.1:0-2875 GCA_964543215.1 uncultured Phycisphaera sp. | reverse complement strand
ACGCTTGCCCATGCGTCACGCCAACCCCCTCCGCCTCATCTCGCTGCCGCTCGGCCTCGCCACGTTGTTGTTGCTGCGGCGCCCCCCTCCGCGCCGGCGAGGCCGGGCACGCCCGCGTCGTCGCCCACCGCCGCCAACCCCGAGAGCCCCGCCAACCCCGACAGCCCCGCCGCGGTCGCCGCGGCGACGCCGTCCCCCGCCGCCGCCTTCACCCCCGCCCAACTGCAGGAGGCGGTCCGCAACTTCGCCGACCAGTACCGCGACAACCTCGCCGATGTCACCAACCGCATCATCCGTGAAACCGACGACCCGCAGCTTCGTCTCCGCGCCCACCTGATCAAGCTCGACGCCGCCACCGCGATGTACGACATCGCCGCCGATCCCATCCCCGCCAACGCCATGGTCAATGCCGTCGTGCTGGTCACGCTCCAGACCGAGGTGCTCAAACGGCAAGGCCCGCGACTCTTCCCCGACCATCACGCGCTGCTGCTCCAACGCGGCGAGTTGCTCCAGACCGAAGCCTTCGCCATCGCCGCGCGACTGATGTCCGCCGAGCAGCGCACCCGACTGCTCACGCTCTGCCGGCAGTGGGCCGACGCCAACCCCGACCAGAACGACGTCGCCTACGTCCGTCTCGACGACCTGCCCGGCGTCGGCGGCACCAGCGTCACGGCCACCCTCAGCAACATCACCAGCCTCCCCGCTCAGTTCATGGGCAAGTTCATCCCCTTCGGCCAGGCCGGCGTCGCCGTCAGCGACGCCTCCACCCTCGCCGAACGCATGAGTTGGCTCGCCCCCCGCCTGCTCATCCTCGCCCACTGGCGCGCCGAGGCCATCATCTATCAAACCCTCAGCGCCCCCGAGGTCGTCTCGGCACTCGCCGTCGCCGACCGATTCACCGCCATCGCCGAATCTCTCCCCGATGTGCTCAACCAGCAGCGCAACGCCCTGTTCACCAGCCTCGAGCAGAACGAAAACACCCTCCGCGCCCTGCTCACCGACGCCCAACGCCTCACCGAACAAACCAGCACCCTGGTCAACAGCACCCACGCCACCATCGAATCCACCACCCAACTTGCGCAACAACTCGACCCCCTGCTCGCCCGCATCCAGAGCCTCCAAAGCCAAACCGATCCCAACGAACCGCCCAGCCGCCCCTTCGACATCACCGAATACAACCAGGCCCTGCAAACCCTTCAGCAAGCCCTCGCCCAGGCCAACAACCTCGCCACCACCCTCGACGACACCACCTCACCCAACGCCCTGAACAACCGGCTCGACGCGCTCGAATCCCGCATCACCCGACTCATCTTCATCGCCGCCGCTGCCTTCCTCCTCGTCGCCATCCTCTCCCTCCTGGCCTGGCGACTCCTCACCCCTCGCTCCCCGAAATAGCCACCGACCCAGCCCCCCGTCTTTCCGCATCCCCGTCTGCCCGTCACTTCGTGCCTTCGCACGGCCGTCCCTCTGCCTCGTTCTCCCCACGCGGCAACAACAACGGCCCCCGCCCCAGCCGACGCCGCAACCCATTGATCGGCCCGTGCACCGCACGCTTACTCACCAGCCAACGCTCCAGCCGCCGCTTGCCCGGAAACTCCAGCAGCCCCAGCCCCACCGCCAGCGTCAGCAACCCCTGACCCGGCAGCACCAGCATCAACACACCCCCCAGCACCAGCACCAAGCCCAACCCGTTCTTCACCCCCCGCCACACCCAACGCATCCACGCCGGCCGTTCCGCCCAAACGCCCAACGTCGGCGGTCGCTCCTCCACAAAATAATCCGCCCGCAGCCGCACCAACACCCACGGCACCGCCACCACGCTCACCACAAACAACACCGCCGACACCCCCACCATCGCCGCCACCACCTCCCCGTGCTGGGCCATCCACGCCCGCCCACTCCGCCACCATCCACCCAACGCCGCCAACGCCGCCAACGCCGACGAAATCTGCATACGCCACAGACTACGAAATCCCCACCGCTTCACGCCATCCCACCCACCCCGCGGCCCTTATCCATCGACCGCCGCGGCGTTCACCGTCTGTTCCGCAATCTTGGTGAGCTTCTGGTCGGCCGCGCCCTCTTCGTCCAGCGTCTTCTGCAGCGTCTCGGCCACATCGTTCATCCCCAGTAGCCGCGCAAACGTCCGCGCACAGCCATATCCCGCCATCTCGTAATGCTCCACCCGCTGAGCCGCGCAGATCAGCCCCGCGTCCTTCACCTCGTTGGGCGCATCCTCGGCGATCATGTCCGACCCTTCCTCCAGCAACCCCGCCATGCCGGCGCAGTGATGCCCGCCCGGCTGATAGTCCAACGACGCGAACACCTGCTCCAGGCGACGCACATGCTCCCGGCTCTCTTCCAGATGCTCCTCGAACGCGCGATTGAGCTGCTTGAGCTTGGGATGGTGGGCCGCCGTGGCCATCTTCGGCAGAGCCTTGAGCAATTGGTTCTCGGCGCTGTAGAGGTCCTTGAGTTCGTGCACCAGCAGCGTCTTGAGGTCAGTGATGTTCATGGTCCATCTCGCGCGAATAGGTTTAATTTCAACACGGCGCCGACGCCGGCCCATTGCCGCCGCTCGTATCACTCACACCTCGCACGCTAGACCCGGGCCATGAACCGCCCCTGCCCTCCGCCTGAACCCAGCTTCACCACCACCTCGGAACACCCACCCACCCGCTCATCACCCCTCAACCGCTTGCGGGGCTTGCCCCGTCGCTCCATCGCTCCGTCTCTTTCTCGCTGCCCCCAGCTTGGTGCCTCCGCCGCGCCCCGCCGCATCCGCGCTGGGCGTCATCCCGCAGGTCGCCCGCTGCGCTCCGCGGCTTCCACGATGCTCACCGCTTCCCGCAGCGCCGCCGCCGCGTTGTGGTCC
>CAZIXN010000293.1:0-2904 GCA_964543215.1 uncultured Phycisphaera sp. | reverse complement strand
AGCACCCGCTGGCGGGCCTGCTCGGAGACGCGGGGGTGGTTGTTGAGCACGCGCGACACGGTCGTGATCGACACCCCGGCCTGCTGCGCGATTTCACGGACGCTGGACATGCAACGGACTCAGGAAAAAGAGGCGGAAATAAAAGGCGGAAAAAAAGCCGAACCAGGAGACGCGAAAGGTCGGTTGAACTCGAAGACAGGCGGACGATTCGGGCGGTGCGTTCGAGTGACACGGACGGGAAACGGACGGGAAACAGTTTCATCATACTCGACGCCAGCCCCCTGTCAAGAGTTTTCCACCCACTCCCGGAAAACCCGCGCCCCGGGACCGCCGTTCGACGGCCTCCGCGGAGCGAGCCACAAGGCACGGGATATTCGCGACGCCCCGGGCACGCGCCGGTCGTTGGCCCGCGGCTGCCGGCGTGTTCCGAGGCCTCAGGCCTCCCGCCGCACGCTTCCCGCGGTCCGCCCGCGCCACTGGCGGTACGCCCGCTGGAAGCTTTCGGGGCCGCTGAACCCCAGCCGGGCCGCCACCGCCGACAGCTTCGCGTCGCTGCCGCGCAGCAGCGCATCCGCTCGTTCCATCCGCAGGCGCTGAAACTCCGCGTGCGGCGATTGCAACCCCGCCCGCGCAAACAGCCGACGCAGATGCACCGCCGACACGTGCACCGCCGCCGCCGCATCCTCCACGCCGGGGGCTTCGCCCAGATGCTCGGCAAACCAGCTTCGCGCCCGCTGCGCCACCTCCGCCGCATAACGCTCGGGCGGGTCGGGCGTTTCGTTCTGCGCCTGCGGTGAAGCCAGCGCCAGCACGCACAGCTCCAGGAGCGCGTGCTGCTCGACCAATCGTCGTCGGGCCCCCGCCCTTGCCGCCGGCTCAGACAGCAGCGTCACGACCCGCCTCAGCCGGGCAACATCCGCCGTGCCCAGATTCACCCGCAGCACCGGACAGCGCCGCAGCGCCGCCGTCAGCGCATCGGGGGCCGATCGCTCATGCAGCACCAGCACTTCGCACGGCCGACCCGCCACGCCCGACCAGCCGTGCACCACCCCCGCCGCATACACCCACAGCGTCCGCGTCGCCGGCCGGCCCGGCGACGCGCCTTCCCACGGCCGCAGCGGGCCACGCAGCACCGCCTGCAGCTCCACGCCGCCCCGCGCGTACGGCTCGGTCGGCCGGTCGAAATAATCCCGCGCGCCCCACGCGGTATACGTCGGCATCCCGCCAGTCTATCCACCGGAGGTTCGATTGCGCTATCCAAACGATCGAATCCGCCACCCCCGATTTCGGTTCGTTCCCGTAGAATCTTGCGTTTTCGCCGAGTCTTTTCCTGCCCCCGCCCCGAAAGCAAACCATGACCACGGATCGCAAGCGCTACATCATCGTCGGCACCGGCTCACGCTGCCGCATGTTCATCGACGCCATCGTCCGAACCTTTCCCGAGCACGCCCAGCTCGTGGGACTCTGCGACGTTTCCGAAACCCGCATGGCCTTCTGGAACGAATACCTCGACGGCCGGCACGGCGGCCCCGACCCCCAGGACGCCGACGGCAATCCTTCCGGGGGCGGGCCCGTGCCGGCGTATCACGCCGACCGCTTCGACGCGCTCATCGAAGCGCAAAAACCCGACGTCGTCATCGTCACCTCCGTCGACGCCACGCACGACCGGTACATCGTCCGTGCCATGGAACTCGGCTGCGACGCGATCACCGAAAAACCCATGACCACCGACGCCCGGAAGTGCCAACGCATCTTCGACGCCATCGAACGCACCGGCCAGAAACTCCGCGTCGCGTTCAACTACCGCTGGATGCCCGCGTTCTCCGAAGTTCAGCGCCTCGTGCAGAGCGGCGCTATCGGCACGCCCACGCTCGTGGACTTCCAGTGGCGACTCGACACCAGCCACGGAGCCGACTACTTCCGCCGGTGGCACCGCGAAAAGAAGCACTCCGGCGGGCTGCTCGTCCACAAATCCACCCACCACTTCGACCTCATCCACTGGATCCTGGGCGACCGCCCCGCCGTCGTCTCGGCCATGGGGGGCCTGAAGTTCTACGGCGCGCAGAACGCCCGGGCCCGCGGACAGCGCTACGACTACGACCGCTACACCGGCCACGCCACCAGAGATCAGGACCCTTTCGCCTTCAACCTCGACGACAACCGCCACTGGGAATCGCTGCCCCGCCTGTACCTCGCGGCGGAAAAAGACGCCTGGGACCAAGCCGGCAACGGCTACGTGCGCGACCGCAACGTCTTCGGCGGCGAAGAGAAATACGGCAAGATCACCGCCGAGGACACCATGATGGTCCACGCCGCGTACACAAAAGGCACGCTGCTGAACTACTCGCTCGTGGCGTACTGCCCATGGGAAGGCGAGCGCCTCACCATCACCGGCACGGAGGGCCAGCTCGAGTATTTCGGCCGGGGCCAGGGCCACATCATCGCCGGGCAATCCGACGAAGCCCTCGCCGCCGAGCAGTACCAAGGCGAAAAGTACCTGCGGCTACAACGCATGTTCGAGCCCGCGCAAGTGCTGGAGATCCCCGCGGCCCAAGGCGGCCACGGCGGCGGGGATGCGAAGCTGCTGCGACGCATCTTCCTGCCCGATGCCCAGCCCGATCCGCAAGGCCGCGACGCCACGCACCTGGACGGCGTGTGGTCCGTGCTCACCGGCGTGGCCGCCAACCAGAGCATCGCCACCGGCCTGCCCGTCCACCTCGACACGATCTCACCCAGGCAGGCGCTGCCCCGGTAGATGCAGGCCGACGGCCGGCGCGGAGCGAGTTTCGAAGTGTGAGATTCTTGCACCCGCATCAAGCACGCGCAACCTGTGAGGTTGCGGCTACGGCGTGGGCTTTGGTTTAGGCTGATGCGATGTCGCCACCCCCCCACCCGCCCCGCACC
>CAZIXN010000292.1:0-2908 GCA_964543215.1 uncultured Phycisphaera sp. | reverse complement strand
CGCAGCGTGGCGATGGCTTGGGCAAAGCGCGCGGTGAACGCTTCGGCGATGCCGGCCTGCACGTAGAACCGGTTGGCGCAGATGCACGTCTGCCCCGCGTTGCGGAACTTGCACGCCATCGCCGCGGGGATCGCCCGGTCCAGGTCGGCGTCGTCGAAGACGATGAACGGAGCGTTACCCCCCAGCTCCAGCGACAGCCGCAGCAGGTGCTTGGACGCCTTGGCCATCAGCAGCCGGCCGACCTCGGTCGATCCGGTGAACGAGAGCTTGCGGACGCGCGGATCGTCGAACCACGCGTCGCCGATCGCCGATGGGTCGCCGGTGACGATGTTGATCACGCCCGGCGGGATGCCCGCTTCACACGCCAGTTCGCCGAGCGCCAGCGCCGACAGCGGCGTCTCTTCGGCGGGCTTGATGACCGTGGTGCACCCCGACGCCAGCGCGGGCCCGAGCTTGCGCGTGATCATCGCCACCGGGAAGTTCCAGGGCGTGATGATCGCGGCGACACCCACCGGCTGGCGGAGCACCAGGATGCGCTTGTCCTGGGACGACGCGGGGAGGATGTCGCCGTTGAGCCGCTTGCCTTCCTCGGCCGCCCAGTCGAGAAACGAGGCCGCGTAGCCGATCTCGCCCCGCGCCTCGGCCAGCGGCTTGCCTTGCTCGATCGTCATCAGCCGAGCGAGCCGGTCGGCATCCCGCTTCATCAAGGCCGACAACGCCATCAGCAGCGTGCCCCGCTGCGCCGCCGGCATCGACGCCCAGTCCCGCCCTGCGCCGAATGCCGCGTCCACCGCACGGCGGGCACCCGCGCCGCGGGCATCGGGAACCGACGCCACCCGCTCCCCGGTCGCAGGGTTCATCACCTCCAGCGCAGGAGCATCGGCAAACGAAACCCACGTGCCGTTGATGAGATTGCTGGTCTGCATGGAGGTCCGGCCCAGGAGGAACAAGCCAACGCCATCACGGCCACGACTTCGAGTTTAGCGCATCGGGCTGAATCGCCTGCCCAGGCGCAGCGCGAAAAGCGCGAGCGTCACGCCAACCGCGGCGGTTCTGCCTGCACCGGCGGGTTCAGCCCTTGACGGCCCCGAGTTGGATGCCCTTGACCAGTTGCTTCTGCAGCAGAATGAAGATCACGATCATCGGCAGGACCGAGAGCGTGATGGCGGCCATGAGCACGTTGGTCTGCTGGCCCTGCGAGGAGTCGAAGAACAGCAGGCCGATGGGCAGCGTGTATTTGTGGGTGCTCTTGAGCATGACCAGCGGCCAGAAGAAGCTCTGATAGTTGCCGATGAAGGTGAAGATCGTGAGCGTGATCAGGCCCGGGCGGCTGAGCGGGAGGATCACGTCCCAGAACAGCCGCCACTTGCTGGCG
This sequence comes from uncultured Phycisphaera sp., assembly GCA_964543215.1. Classification (GTDB taxonomy): domain Bacteria; phylum Planctomycetota; class Phycisphaerae; order Phycisphaerales; family Phycisphaeraceae; genus CAZIXN01. The sequence continues at coordinate 1,533 of CAZIXN010000292.1, read as the reverse complement.
CCGTCGATTTCGGCGGCCTCATCCAGCGAGCGTGGGATGCTGAGCATGAACTGCCGCAGGAGGAACGTGCCGAAGGCGGTGAACGCGGCGGGGATGATCAGGCCGGCGTAGGTGTCGACCAGGCCCAGGGTGATCATGATCTGGTAGTTGGGGATCATCATCACCAGGCCGGGCAGCATCATGGTGCTCAGGTACATGAGGAACACCTTGTCGCGCCCGGGCCATTGAAGCCGGGCGAAGCTGAACGCGGCGAGCGAGCTGGTGAGCACCTGCAGGAACGTGACGCACGACGCGACGAAGAAGCTGTTCCAGTACCACCGGCCGTACTGCAGGCCGCGGTACTGGATGTCGTCTTCAACGCCCACGCCGAAGAGGATCTGATAGTTCTCCCAGAGCCAGCGGGTGGGGATCCACGTCTGGGCCTCGACCTCTTCCAACGGCTTGAAGCTGGTCAGCACCATCCACACAAACGGCAGCACGAGCGTCAACGCCATCAGCGTGAGCAGCACGTGCAGCGCCGACGAACCCATCAGCTTGTCGAGTCGTGCCGGTTCGCGGTATGTCGCCGGGCTCGAGGGCTTGCGCGGTGGGGTGGGATCAGTCGTTGACATAGCGGTTGCCGAACTTCCAGTTGAACAGCGTGACGGTGAGCACCAGAGCAAAGAGCGTCCACGTCACCGCGGAGGCGTAGCCCAGACGACCGAGCTCGAACGCCTCCTGATAGATGTAGAACGAAAGCACGGTGGTGGATTCGCGCGGCCCGCCGTTGGTCATGGTCTTGACCATTTCGAAGCCGCCCTGCAGCCCGCCGATGACGCTCATGACGACGATGAAGAAGGTCACGGGCGCGAGTTGCGGCCAGGTGATGTTCCAGAACTTGCCGAAGCGGCCGGCACCGTCGATGTCGGCGGCTTCGTACAGCTCGCCGGGCACGTTGCTGAGGCCCGCGAGGTACAGGATCATGTTGTTGGAACCGACCGCGGCCCACAGGCCCATGAGGATCAGCGAGGGCTTGGCCCAGTCGGCGTCGCTGAGCCACTCGGGCGGCTGCACCCCGCCGGGCGACGCCGCGATCGCCGGCAGCGCGAACAGCACCCGCGACAGCCCCAGCAGCACGAACAGGCCGACCATCGCCACGGCACAGAGGATCAGCGCTGCGCCGATGCCTTCGTCCGAAGGCGTCTTGCGGTGGCGCACCACCCCGGGCAAGCCCGCGAGCAACCAGACGATCAGCAGCACAAAGCCGATCTGCACCGCCCGGCCGGTGATCGCCAGCGAGGCGATCGCGTCGCTTTGCGCATCGGTGGTCAGCCACGTCGCCACCGGAAGCATCGGGATCGTCAGCAGACCCACGCCCACGACCAGCCCGAATACCCCGAGCTCCTCATCCCGCCACCACCGCCGAAGCCGCGACACGCCCAGCCAAAGCAGCGCGAGCATCCCCAAACCGCACACCCACACGCCCGACCGCACCAGCGGGTCCGGCAGCGCGCGGACGGCCTCGGTGAGCACGCCCAGCGGCGGACGCAGCGC
>CAZIXN010000291.1:0-2941 GCA_964543215.1 uncultured Phycisphaera sp. | reverse complement strand
GAGGTCTACGCCGGCCCCTTCGTCCAATCCGCCGAGCACGTCGCCCGCAAAGTCGTCGCCGCCCTCAAACGCCCCCGCGCCGAGGTCTGGCCCGCCTGGTGGTCCCGCTACGCCTTCGCCGCCGCCACCGCTTTCCCCGCCCTCACCGCCTACGCCCTCCGCAAGGCATACGCCAAGCAACACCCCGGCACCCATGCCCCCGACGCGGTTCACGCCGCGTCCACCACCTGACCGAACCCCGCACGATCCAAGCGCGATTCAGCGGGACGACTCCGCAGCGAATTCCGCGACGTACGCCCGTCGCCAGTCGCTGGAGCAGGGACCGTCGGCGGCGGCGAGAAGTGCCGGCAGCTGCGGGTAGCAGGCCAGGACCTGATCCCGACGGGCGAAGCGGTGGTACGCGAGGTAGTACGTGCCGCCACGGACGATCGCCGCGTCGAGCAGGTCGCGGAACACATCGCGCGTGTGCCGCAGGCCCGCCGCGTCGTGGTCGGTGTGCACGTTCAACACGACGCACGCCATCCGGCCGGTCGCCCAGGGCAACGCCGTTTCGGTGTCGGGCTCGATGAGGCGGACGTTGCCGTAGATCGGATCGGCCTCCCGCTCACGCAGGACGCGGGCCATCTCAGAGAGATAACCCGTCAGGCGTTCCCGCGGGACGTAGAACTCGCTCAACACTTCACTGCCGCGCACCTTGGCCCCGAGCGCTTCGTCGATCGCCGCGTGGTACCCCGGCACGTACTCCGCCGACTGCCAGTGGTCGCTCCAATCCACAAACGGACCCTCGCGCAACAGCTCGTCGCGGTACTCGGCAAACGCCCGCGCCTTGTCCACGTGCGCCAGCGTGGCCAGGTTCAGGAACGAACCCGGGTCCGACACCGGCGGCGAAATCGGCGTCGCGGGATCGACCGGCTCGTACGTCATCATCAGCCCGGCCGCGAGAAAATCATCGGCGCGCGCGTCCACGTTCAGGTGGAAGTCGCCGTACGCCACGCCGTCGGCGGCCTTGCGATCCAGCGCGGCCACCGCCTCCTCGGCCGGCACGTACGCGACGCGCCGAATCAGCTTCACCCGCGGCACCAGTCGCAGCGTCACCGTCGCGATCGTCCCGAACATCCCGTACCCACCCACGACCCGCCCGAACCGCCGGGAGTCCGTGCTCCGGTCGCACCGTCGGAGCCCGCCGTCCGCGTCGATCAGGTCCAACGCCTCAATGTCATCCACGATCGGCGGGGCCCCCAGGCACCGACCGTGCGCGTTCACGCTGACCGTCCCCGCCAGGCTGACCGCGTTCGCCCCGCTCTGTTTTTGCCGGATCGCCCAAGCCGGGGCGTGCTCGTTGAGATAGGCAATCAGCGTCGGCCAGCGCGTCCCGGCCTGGGCCGTCACGAGGCCACGCTCCGGGTCCACGGCCAGCACCCGCCCGAACCGCTCCAGATCGATCAACCGCTCGCCCCGCAGAAACGGCTGGCCGCCCGAGCAATAGCGCCCCCCGCACACGCTTGCCGGCGCACGCATCGCCTCCGCGAATTCGTCCGTCGTGGTGGGCCAAACCACCTCCCGGACCACCGCCCGGCTCAACCCCGCGTGCACGTCGTTGACCACCACCCCGCCCTCCCGGACGGCCCCGATTTCCCCACGCTCTTCCGCGCCCGCCTTGCCCGCCGACGGCCCGACGACCATCATGCTCGCCGCGGCCAGGAATTCGCGTCGCGTCGGGTCCATCGTGCTTCGAACTCTAACACCTGCCGAGCCTCCGCCATGCACACCCCCATCGACCACGGCGACGCCGAGACCTGGCCCATCATCACCCCCGACGACGAAGCGGCCGTTCTCGACGTCCTGCGCAGCGGCCAGGTCTCCTGGCACCCGGTCATCGGGCAACTCGAAGCCGCCTATCGCGACCGGCTCGGTTCCAGGCACGCCGTCGCCCACGCCAACGGCACCGCCGCCCTCCAGGCCGCCTTCTTCGCCATCGACCTCCAGCCCGGCGACGAGGTCATCGTCCCCACCGCGACCTGGTGGTCCAGCGTTTCACCCATGCTCTGGTTCGGCGGTGTCCCCGTCTTCGCCGATGCCGAACCGCAGCGCCTCGGCCTCGATCCCGATGACGTCGCCGCCAAGATCACCCCCCGCACCCGCGCCATCGTCGTCGTCCACCTTTGGGGCCTGCCCTGCCGCATGACGCCCCTGCTCGAGCTCGCCCGCAAGCACAACCTCAAGATCATCGAAGACGCCTCCCACGCCCACGGTGCCTCGTGGCGCGGCCGGCCCTGCGGAACGCTCGGCGACATCGGCGTCTTCAGCCTCCAAGGCCACAAGCTCGCCCCCGCCGGCGAAGGCGGCATCTTCCTCACCGATGACGACACCTACGCCCGCCGCGCCGCACTGCTCGGCGACGTTGTCCGCATCCACGCCCTCGACCACCCCGACCGCCGCTTCGCCGCCACCGGCTTCGGCACCAAAACCCGTATCGCCCCCATGTCCGCCGCGCTGGGCCTCTCCCAATTCCAACGCCTCGACGCCACCAACCACGAGCGCAACGCCAACGTCCGCGCCCTTTCCCAACGCCTCGAACCCCTCGGCCTCGACGCCTACCTCGGCCCGCCCCACGTGAAGCGCGTCTACTTCGAGTTCCTCGTCCGCAACCAGGCATCCCGCACCGGCATCGCCACCACCACCCTGATCGAAAAACTCCGCGCCGCCGGATGCAACGCCCGCCCCGCCCGATACCCACTCCTTCACCAGCAACCCTTCTTCACCGAAGGCCACGCCGCCACCATCGCCCGCCATCCCCTGCCCGACTACACGAACCTCCGCCTCCCCTTCGCCCAGGACGCCGCCGGCGACTTTCTCGCCCTCCCGTCCTTCCACCGCGCCACCCCCGCACTCCTCGACCACTACGCCCTGGCCTTCGCCGACGCAGTCCTCCACCCCCACC
>CAZIXN010000290.1:0-2952 GCA_964543215.1 uncultured Phycisphaera sp. | reverse complement strand
TACCCGTGCTCGCTTCACGCAGCCGGATATTCACCCGACGACCCTCCACCGACACAATGTCCAACTGCGGACTCACCGCCGGCGCCGGCACCGGACTGGGCGACTTGCGGATCGTGATGCCCAGTGCCCGACGCTTGTCGTCGGTGATCTGATCCCAACCCTGAATACGTCGGACCTGCTGCTTAACCACGGCCTTGAGCGCCGCCAGCGTCGTGTCCTTGATTTCCAGGTTCTCCGGCGAGCGCGTGCGCGGCGCGTTCGCCCTGTCGTACGCGGCGATAAACGCCGCCCGTGCCGTGAGCAACGCTTCGGCCTCGGGCTCCGACAAACCGTAGGCCGCCGGCCCATCGGTCTCGATCGCCGAGAAGTACGCGTTGACCCACGTCACAAATTCCGACTCACGAGTCGGGTAGAACGAGTTGCTCATCAGAGCACCGTCCCTTTCTGCGGCGCATGGCCGCAAAGAACAAGCCCCCGCACAAACGGTGTCGCGGAAGCCGAAAAGCCACCCCAGCGACACCTCAACATGCGTGCCGCCTCGTTGGCAACCCCCACATCGCCGTAATCCCCCCGCAACTTCATCCCCACCCCCACCAGCCGCACAAATTCCGCCTCCAGCTCCCCCCAAAACAAACCCGCCCCGTTCCTATCGGACGCTCAATCAACAAAATGCAACGACTTCCGATCAATAGGGAACGCCTCGGCACCAACAAGCAAATCCTTCCCAACAAGAAGGAACGGCCGCTCACCAAAAAGGAACTCCTGTCCCCCAGGAAGGAACGGCTCGCCACCAAAAAGGAACTCCTGTCCCCCAAGAAGGAACGGCTCGCCACCAAAAAGGAAACCCTTGCCACCAAGAAGGATCGGCCGCCAACTCGAAAGGAAATCCCCTCCGCCAGGAAGGAACGGCCGGCCGAGGAAAAGGAAATCCCGCGCCTCCCTCGGGAACGGCCCGCCGCCCGTCGGGAACGCCTCACCGCCCGCCGGACACTCCCGCCCGGCCGAAAGACACTTGCGACTGCACGAAGACCACGTCCTCCATCCCCTCAAAACCGCCCCTTGACAACGGCTTGCTCATAGATGACACCCGGCCCCTCACCCGAGCGGGACCCTTCCCCCGTTTTTGCTGTGGATTCGATGATCTGCTGAAGGCGGTGGAAGTCGAGAGGCAAGACGTGGGCGAAGTGATGATCCGCGCGAGCTGGGCGGAACGCCGGTGAGAATGAAAAGCGTTCAAAAAAGTAATTTGGGAATTTGTGGCGATCTAGGTATGATGCACAGAGCTCCATCACATCATGCGGGAAAACCGCACATGGCAGACCAACCTATGCACAGTACACGCAAAACACATTTTGAAATATTGGAGCCGCGTAGGCTACTTAGTTCCGCGTATCTCTTGACACAAGATAGTTTTGATAACACACAAGTTATTCATGGCGGTTTTGATGCAGGCGCGTACGCATTAGAAACGTTCTATTCAGAAGGAGGTACAGGCGGGGCCGCTTCGATTGAAGAGACTGCGGCGAATAATAGCGGTGATGCTTACTTAAAGCTCAACCCGTACAAAGCGAATGTTTGGACGGGCTTTTATCCGACGCATAGAGAGGAAACCTGGGAAGTCAAGTTTGATTACAGTGCTGAAAATATTCCGGTTTGGCATCAAGGGACGTTTAAAGTTCGTGGCCTCAGTTTCAGTGACGATCTGACAGCGTACGTGCCAGACCCGACTAATCCATCTACAATCGGTGAAGAAATCGCGGGTATTGAATTGGGATGGGATACCAATGGCCGGGTGCCACACTTCACGGTCCTCCGTGACGTGTGCTGGCTTGGCGTCACGGCACACATCGCCGAAGACGGCGAGGTGTGGCACCCGGCCATCGAAGATTACTTAGAATTGAAAGGCGGAGGGAGCCGATTCATTGATGGACAGTCCATTCAAGACCAACTTAGAGTGTTTGGATGGTCTCTTGGGGGTAAAGAAGCGATTGCGTTTGCCGAAACCCTTTCGGAACCTGGCAGAAAGGGTGGGTTTACCGACCGAAAAGTACGCGCGGGTAGAGTGATGGGCCCGACAACAACGGGAGGTTATCAACTTACTTCCCCGGTTGATGTAGACGTAGTGGTTGCGATCGATCCAGAATATCGATTTGGTTCAAACTCCGGCCCCGCAGTACCACTTAATGGTAGTCCAGAAATCACGAGCAATGTAGACGATTTTTATAACTTTTATGTGACAAACAATGGATCTGCCCAATTCAGGGCGATTCCAGTTAATGGAGCAACCCGCAATAGATTTCCTGAGCCATCGTTCTATGGAATCGTTGGTGACGAGGCTCCGGTTGACTCTGATAATAACGCGACAAATGTTCGCCAATTGAATATCAACACTGGATTGACACAGTTTCAAGAGCAGTTTTATGGGCTTCAGCGAGTGCCCTACATTGATTTCGATGAGTTCCGCAATACTGGTAATTTCCTGCTCAACGGAGAAGCGGAGTTTGATCACGAATTCATGAATCATTCTACAGTTGTTCAGTGGTCTCTCAATCCCACGCTAACACTTATGCAAAACGGAGAGCTGCCATTCATCACATAGTACGCATAAAATTCATACTAATCTTTATCGCTGTCGTTCTTTGCTGCGGGTGTATCTACGATGGTCGCTGGAACCCGTTAAAGGAGGCGATGACGCCTAGATCGCTTTTGTCGGTAGACCATATAGACCGAGGCGATGTGCCCGCGGGGTCCTGGCAAAGTGAAGCCTCCGAGTTGGCCGACATCTTCTATCTTTATGTTGTGCCGGGAGAAGCGGCCAATACGGATGCTGATGCATATTACGCGGTTTGGATACCTTCCACTCCTAACGGGTTTGTAAGACTGCAAATAGACGAACGAGGCGCTACCATAGGTCGTGAATTTGTGGACTCTTCAAATATCGATGATGGGTCG
>CAZIXN010000289.1:0-3027 GCA_964543215.1 uncultured Phycisphaera sp. | reverse complement strand
CCCGCCACCCCCGCCGCGGCCGACGCCCAACCCCAGCTCGCGCCCGCCCAGCCCGACAACGCCTCGCAGAGCCTTCAACTCGCCGCCGCCCCCGCGCCGGGCGCCGCCGACGCCACCATCGGCGGCCTCGTGCCCGACGGCGACTACCGCTTCGAAGTCCAGTTCACCCGCTTCGGCGCCGGCATCCAACGCATCCGTCTGGCCGACTACGCCGAAACCATCGACGCGGCCGATCGCTACACCCTCCTGGACGCCGCCTTCCACGTCCGACCCGGACAGTCGCCCAGCTTCTACACCCTCGCCGCCCGCGCCATCACCATCGACGGCCAGACCCTCGCCCTCAACAACCAGCCCTGGCAACTCCAAGCCACCCGCGAAACCGCCGCCGGCTTCACCGCCACCTACACCCTCGACCTGCTCGACCAATCCACCGGCCAAACCCTCGGCCAGATCCGCCGCGACTGGACCCTCCCCAAAGACAGCTACGAACTCAAACTCCAGCAAACCTTCACCAACGCCACCGACCGACCGCTCAACGTCGCCTTCCGCCAGTACGGCGTCGGCGACCTGCTCATGGACCGCGGCGCGTACATCGGCGACCAACGCAAACTCGTCACCGGCTACTTCCGACCCGAAACCCCGCCCAAAACCAACATCTACATCGAAGACGGCTTCTGGGCACGCAGCTCCCTGGTCAAAGACGTAAGCCCCGCCATCTGGCCCAGCGACTCGCTCCGCACCGGAAGCACCCTCGCCTGGATCGCCGCGGAGAACCGCTACTTCGCGCTCGCCACCCACATGCCCCTGCCCGCCGCCGACGCGGCCAGCGCCCTGCAAACCAAAAACATCCCCGCCCTCGAAGAACGCTTCCCCCACGTCGACGTCCTCGTCGCCGGCAACCGCTCTTCCCCCGAGACCGCCGACCTGGTCGTCGCCCTCGCCACCGACGCCCAATCCGTCGCCCCCGGCGGCGTGCTCGACCTCTCGCTGGACATCTACGCCGGACCACGCAAGGCCGACATCTTCGCCGAAGCCCCCTACGACGCCCTGCACTTCGACAAACTCATCCGCTACGAGCTCGGCTGCACCTGGTGCACCTTCCAATGGCTCGCCAAAGCCCTGCTCAGCTACCTCAAACTCCTCCACGCCATCGTCTTCGACTGGGGCGTCGCCATCATCCTGCTCGTGCTCACCGTCCGACTCATCCTGCACCCCATCACCAAGCGGGCGCAGACCAACATGATGAAAATGGGCAAGCAGATGCAGAGCATCCAACCCGAGATGCAGAAGCTCAAGGAAAAATACAAAGACGAGCCCCAGAAAATGAACGCGGAAGTCATGAAGCTCTACCGCGAAAAAGGCGTCAACCCCGCCGGCTTCCTCGGCTGCGCCCCCATGCTGCTTCAGACCCCCATCTGGATCGCGCTCTACGCCATGCTCTACCTCGCCATCGAACTAAGGCACGAACCGGCGTTCTACGGCGTCTTCCAATCCGTCTCGGGCGGCGCCTGGCCGTTCCTGGCCGACCTCTCCGTCTCCGACCGCTTCATCCCGTTCTTCGACGAAAAACGCTACTTCAACCTGTTCTTTCTCAAGCTCGACTACTCCGCACTCAACCTCCTGCCCCTGCTCATGGGCGTCGTCTTCTACTACAACATGAAGTTCACCACGCCCCCGCCCGCCACCCCCGAGCAGGCGCAACAACAGAAGATCATGAAGATCATCCCCTTCACCTTCCCGATCTTCCTCTACTCCGCGCCCGCCGGACTCACGCTCTACATCACCTGCTCCACCCTCGCGGGCATCGTCGATTCCTACATCGTCCGCAAACACATCAAACAGCAGGAAGACGCCGGCACCCTCTTCGACAAAAAGGAACTCAAGCCCGGCTCCTTCCGCTGGAAAATGCAACAACGCATCAAAGCCGCCTCCGAACTCGCCCAGCAACGCATGGAAGAACAGCAGAAACTCAAAAAGAACGTCACCAACACCGCCCACAAAAACCGCAAAAAGAAGTAACCCCGCCTCCCCCGGACGGGTCGTTTCAGCGACCCGTCCATCCCCCCGCGATGAACCCCCACGACACCATCGCCGCCGTCAGCTCGCCCCCCGGCCGAAGCCTCCGCGGACTCCTCCGCCTCACCGGCCCCAACGCCTTCCCCATCACCCAACAACTCCTATCCCCCCCAAGCCGAGCCCTGAGAAGCGAAGCGCCGAAGGGCCGGATCTCCCGAACCCACCTCCGCGACCCAAACCTTCCCGTCTTCGTCGCCTCCTTCCGAGGGCCTCACTCCTACACCGGCGAAGACACCGCCGAACTCCAACTCCCCGGCCACCCCGCGCTCCTCGAACGCATCCTCCACCAGGCCTTCGCCCACGGTGCCCGCCCCGCCGAACCCGGCGAATTCACCTACCGCGCCTGGAAAAACGGCAAGCTCGACCTCCTCCAGGCCGAAGGCATCGCCGCCCTCATCGCCGCCCGCTCCGACGCCCAGCTCGCCGCCGCGCACTCCCTCCACCAGCGTCAACTCGGCCACGTCGCCGACCAACTCGCCGCCACCCTCACCGACCAGCTCGCCCTCGTCGAGGCCGGCATCGACTTCACCGACCAGGAAGACGTCGTCCCCATCCCCCCGGAAGTGCTGCATCAACGCCTGCTCGCGCTCGACGCCCAACTCACCGACGCCCTCCAACACGCCCGCGCCTGGTCCGCCCTCGACGCCCTCCCCCGCGTCGTCCTCGCCGGCCCGCCCTCGGTCGGCAAGTCCACCCTCTTCAACGCCCTGCTCAACCGCCCCCGCGCCGTCGTCGACGCCGCCCCCGGCACCACCCGCGACGCCCTCGAAGAGCCGTGCAACCTCTCGCCCGAACTTCCGGGGCACGAGATCCTCCTCATCGACCTCGCCGGCCTCGACGCGCAACTCCAAACTTCCGGGGGCCTCGACCACGCCGCACAACAAGCCGCCCACGCCGCCATCCAAAACGCCGACCTCGTCCTCGAACTCGTCAAACACCCCCACACCCCCC
>CAZIXN010000288.1:0-3029 GCA_964543215.1 uncultured Phycisphaera sp. | reverse complement strand
CGGAACTTGAGGTCTTTGACCTTCTTGGCCCAATCCAGAAGCTCCCGCGCGACCACGACGGCCGAGGCGTTGTCGCTGCTGGGGTACACCATGGTGCACCCGCCTTCGAGCACATCGCCGATGGCCTCGAGGCCATGGCCGGTGAAGGCTCGCTTGGCCAGGGAGTTTTTCACGACGGTGATCTTGATGTCCTTGCCCGCCAGGCCGGCACGCATCTCGTTGGTCGTGTTGGCGGGGATACCGCGGATGTCGACCACGACGGCTCCGGTGACGTTCTCGAAGAGCGACTTGTACTGGTCGGTGATGAGGTTTTTGACGGGCTTGGACATGGTGGGGTCCGGCTGGAGTGGCCAGTGGCCGGTGGCCAGTGGCGGGTTTATCGAATCATCCGTTTTACATCACAGGCCACTGGACACTTGCCACTGGCCACGTCCGCTCAGACCAGGACCGCGACGCTGGGCGTCATGGTGCCGGAGATGGTGACCTTCTTGACGTACTGGCCTTTGGAGCTGCTGGGCTTACGGCCGATGATGTGGTCGATGAATGCCTGAGCGTTCTCCGCCAGCAGCGTGGGCTCGAAGCTCTGCTTGCCGATCAGGGCGTGGATGTTGCCGCCGTCGTCGTTGCGGTACTCGACCTTGCCGGCCGCGAATTCCTTGACCGCGGTCTTGACGTCGGCCGTGACGGTGCCGGCCTTGGGCGAGGGCATCAGGCCCTTGGGGCCCAGCACCTTGCCCAGCCTGGATACGACCCGCATCATCGCGGGCTCGGCGATCGCCACGTCGAAATCCATGAAGCCTTCTTCGATTTCCTTCACCAGGTCTTCGCCGCCGGCCTTGACCGCGCCGACGCCCTTGACGTCGCTGACCTTGTCGGGCGAAACGAACGCGATCACCTTCTTGGGCTGACCGCCCACGCCGTGCGGCAGGCTGATCGCGCCGCGCAGCTGCTGGTCGGCCTGCTTGGGGTCGATCCCCAGATGCATCACCATGTCGATGCTCTGGTCGAACTTGACCTTCTTCATGGCCTTGAGCCGGTTGACGGCTTCGACCAATGGCACGGGGTCGAACGACGCTTTTTCGGAGTCGCTGCGGTAACGCTTGGACTTGCGGGGCATAGGGACGGTTTCCTTGCGGCGGCTGGGGAATCCAGCGGCCTGCCACGATTACGAGGCCCGTGGTAAGCCGGGGATTGACTCTGAAATCCTGAGGGAGGATTTTGGATTGACCGGCCACGCCGGGAGTCCGAGTCCAAATCAGAAATCATCAATCCAAAATCAGAAATTCACGCGAGCGCTTCGGTTTCCACACCCATCGAACGCGCGGTGCCGACAACGGTCCGCATCAGGGCGTCGACCGAGTGGCCGGTCATTTCCTTGCTCTTGTCTTCCGCGATCTCGCGAATCTGGGCGACGGTGAGCTTGCCGACCTTGTTCTTGTTGGGTTCGCCCGACCCGGCCTTGATCTTGAGCTTGGCCTTGATCATTTCCGCCACCGGCGGGGCCTTGAGCTCGAAGGTGAAGCTGCGGTCGGAGTAGACCGTAATGACGCAGCCGACCACCGTGCCGTTGAGGTGGCGGGAGGCTTCGTTGAACTGCTGGATGAACTGGCCGGGGTTGACGCCGTTGGCACCGAGCGCCGGGCCGATCGGCGGGGCCGGGGTGGCCGAGCCGCCGGGGGCCTGGATCTTGAAGACCTTCGTGATTTCTTTTTTACCGCCCTTGGCCACGGTGGGCCTCCTTTCGAGTCGAACCTGCTCCGCAGAGCCGTTCTCGTCTCCCACGATTGGCGGCTCGTGGTTGGCCGGCCGGCGGGTGCCGGGCATGTCGTCGCGGCGTCGGGCAGACGCGGCGAGCCGGGCAATGTACCGCAACCGCGGGCGGTGTCAATCGGCGTTCAGGCACGGACCCGCGTATTCTGCGAATCATGAATCCGAAATCCCTGATCGTCCCCGGTGCCCTGGCTTGGTCCCTGCTGCTGGCCGGTTGCTCCCAGCAAGGCGCCGACCCCGCCGACCCCGCCGACCCCGCCGAATCCGCCGCCCCCGCAACGCCCGCCATCGACCTGGCCGACCCCGCAACCACAACCTACACCGTGCTCGGCACCGTCGCCGCCCTGCCCGACCCGGCCAAGCCCGCCAGCGAATTCCAGATCGCCCACGAAGAAATCCCCGACTTCGTCGGCTCCGGCGGCGACGTCGTGGGCATGAAAGCGATGACCATGCCCTTCCCCCTCGCGCCCGGCGTGTCGCTCGACGGCCTCGCCATCGGCGACGCCGTGACGTTCACCTTCGCGGTCAACTGGAACGTCGAGACCGGCCACCCGTGGATGCTCACCGCCATCGAGAAAACCGGCGATGCGCCGACTCCCTGAAGCGCTTCGCAAGCGCGGACAAGAAACGCTTTACGATGCCGCGATGCAACGCATCCTCATCACCGGCGGCGCGGGCTTTGTCGGCGCCAACCTGGCACGCACCCTCCAGCAACAACACCCCGACGCCGACCTGCTGATCGTCGACGACTTCCGCGTCGGCACGTTCGCCAACCTCTCGGGCGAAGGCCCGACCGGCTGGACCTTCCGCGGCGAAGTCGTCGCCGGCGCGTTGCACGAGCTCGATCTCGACGCGCTGGTCGGCGGGTTCGAGCCGGACGTCATCTTCCACGAAGCTTCGATCACCGACACCACCGTCGCCGACGAAGCCGCGATGATCCGCGACAACTGCCACCCCTTCGACGACCTGCTCTCGCTGTGCGTCGAGAACGGCATCAAGCTGGTGTGGGCCTCCTCCGCCGCGACCTACGGCACGCAGGCCAACGGCGCGATGCGCGGCAAACGCCCCTTCCAACTCGACGACGCCGGCCGACCCGCCAACGTCTACGGCTTCTCCAAATGGACCATGGAAAACGCCGCGCGACGCACGCTCCGCGACCACCCCGACGCCCATATTGTCGGCCTGCGCTACTTCAACGTCTTCGGCCCCGGCGAACAGAACAAAGGCAAAATGGCCTCGATGATCTATCAACTCGCCCA
>CAZIXN010000287.1:0-3063 GCA_964543215.1 uncultured Phycisphaera sp. | reverse complement strand
CCGTCGCCGCCGCCGGACTTGTTGCCTTGGGCGAAGACGACCATGCCCTGGTGGATACCACGGACCTGGGTGTTGTTCTGCATCTGGCGGGCGGTGCGGCGAGCGGCACCGAGCGCGGGCAGGAGGATGCCGATGAGCAGCGCGATGATCGAGATCACGACGAGCAGTTCGATCAGCGTGAAGCCTTGGGATTGTGCGTTCTTACGAGCGGTCATGAGAGTCTCCGGGGGATTGAAACCTGCGGGTGCAGGTGAACAGATGATGCGGTCGGGGGCCGGGCCGTGGGACGCTCGCGCCTTTTTTGAAGAGGCAGGAGCGTTGGCGTCCGCACGTTTGCGGAGCCTGGCTCGGGACGGTCCTTGCGGCAACCTTGAACCCGGGGGTCGGCCGGGGGTCGTGGGCCTGCTTGGGGGCGGGTGCGAATCGGGTGAGCGTCCTGAATCCTTGAAGGGTACGGATCAACCGGCGGGCCGGATGTCCGTTTCCGGCAATGCGAACGAGCTTGGAGCTCGGGCGGCCGGTTCAGGGTCGGGTTTGTTGGCCGGGGGTGTTGCAGGCGACGTTTCGGGAGTCGTCGGCGACGCGGGCCGGGTGTCGCCCCGGAAGGCGGCGTGCGTCGGATGACTTGAGAATCAGGTCGCTTATGGACGGATGGAATAGGACGTAAGGTTTCGCGACAAGCCTTGATGAATGATGAAGGCTATGGAAACGGTCCGAGTCGGCTCCGTGGGTTGCCTGCTTGGTCCGGGGGTGGTTCGGAAGTTCGTCGGAGGGCTTCGCGAAGGAAGGGCCTGACGAGTTCCTGGCTCACGCCGGTTGGCGGTTTGCCCTGTGTGCGGGCGGGAGACCTCCTTGTGCGACGCGGGGCGGTGGCCGGTCGGTTTGCGTCGGCCGGTGATTTCTGATCGCTGAGGGGTCCTGGGGACGCCAGAGGCGGGCAGAAAAGACGCGGCATCGACCGCCATGCCGAGGGGAACGTCCCTTCGGCGGGGGGAAACGGGTTGAGCCGGTAAGCAGGCCGGCGTTCGGGATCCCTTGAAGGCGGTGGTCAGGGAGAATTCGCTGACCCGTTTCGCCGACGTTTCCCTGCTTCCAAGGAAGTTGGGGGAATCCCGAGTCTTCATTGATTATCGAGTGAAGCGCGTTCCGTGTCAAGGATCACTGAACGCGGTTTGCGGGATATTCTCGGCTCCGGGGAGAAGCTGGGGGCAATTCGCGGGAATGAAGCTGTACGGGGTGAGCGGTGGGGGTTGGGGGGAGTGGCCGGAGAAACGCACCCTCCGACGTGCCCGCCTCGGGCCTCATTCCTCCAGACTCACCGCTCAAGACTCAAGACTCAAGACTCAAGACTCAAGACTCCAAAATGCCCGGGAGAGGACTCGAACCTCCAAGGGATTTTACTCCCACCACGACCTCAACGTGGCGCGTCTGCCAGTTTCGCCACCCGGGCGGGGAGCGCGAATCGCAGAGTGTAGAAAGGTCCGCGAGCCGTGGCAATGTCGATGCTCGTGGCTGGTGGCTGGTGGCTCGTTGCTCGTGGCTCGTGAGAAGGCGGCCGCATGTGGAGGCGCCAAGGATGTCCGCGAGCATCGACGACAAGGCCAGTGAACCGATCAACGTCGCCACCACCGGTCACAAGCCACGGCCACGAGCCACGAGACACGAACCACGAGACACGAACCACGAGCCACGAGCCACGCGTCACGAACCATCCGTCTCGCGATACGCTCTGGCGATGACCGCGCATCGCCCGCTCCACGTCTGCAAGTTCGGCGGAACTTCCCTCGCCGACGCCAACCAGATCGCCAAGGCCGCCGCCATCGTCCGCAGCGACCCCGCCCGCGCCGTCGTCGTGCCCTCGGCCCCGGGCAAACGCACGCCCACCGACGCCAAGATCACCGACCGCCTCTACCAGTGCCACCACACCGCCGCGCTCGGCGACCCCATCGACGCCGTCTTCGCCCCGGTTCGCGAACGCTTCCTGGGCATCGCGCAAGGCCTGGGCCTGGGCGATGCGCCCGCCTGGCTCGTCGAAGCCCTCGATGAAGCCGCCGCCGGCATCGCCAACGCCGCCCGCGCCAAGCAGGACTCCGCCTACGCCGCCAGCCGCGGCGAGTACCTCAACGGCCGCATCTTCGCCGCCCTGCTCGACTGGCCCTTCATCGACGCCGCCGACGTCGTCCGCTTCGGACCCGGCGGCAGGCTCGAAGCCCACACCACCTACGACGCCATCGCCCACGCCGTCGCCCACGCCGGAGGACACGCCGTCATCCCCGGCTTCTACGGCTCCGACGCGCAGGGCCACATCCGCACCTTCTCCCGCGGCGGCTCGGATGTCACCGGCGCCATCGTCGCCCGCGCCCTCCACGCCGGCGTCTACGAAAACTGGACCGACGTCTCGGGCCTCCTGATGACCGACCCGCGCATCGTCGACCGCCCCGCCACCATCGACACCCTCACCTACCGCGAACTCCGCGAACTGTCCTACATGGGCGCCACCGTCCTGCACCCCGAAGCCGTCTTCCCCGTCCGAGAAGCCGGCATCCCCGTCAACATCCGAAACACCAACGAACCAAAGCACCCCGGCACCACCATCGTCGCCACCACCCCGGAACCTTCCACCCACCAAAACCAATCTTCCGGGGGGCCGATCACCGGCATCGCCGGGCGCAAAGACTTCACCGTCATCGCCCTCGAAAAAGCCCTCATGAACAACGAAGTCGGCTACGGCGAAAAAGTGCTCGGCGTCCTCCGCCGGGCCGGCATCTCCTTCGAACACATGCCCTCGGGCATCGACACGCTCAGCCTGGTCATCGAAGACGCCCAGCTCCAGGGCAAGCTCGACGACGTCCTCGAAACGCTCAAACGCGAAGTCGAACCCGACAGCATCGATGTCGACCACGACCTGGCCCTCATCGCCACCGTCGGCCGCAACATGAAAACCCAACCCGGCATGGCCGGCAAACTCTTCGGCGCCCTGGGCGCGGCCAACATCAACATCCGCATGATCGATCAGGGCTCCAGCGAACTCAACATCATCGTCGGCGTCGACGCCAAAGATTT
>CAZIXN010000286.1:0-3064 GCA_964543215.1 uncultured Phycisphaera sp. | reverse complement strand
CGTGGGCATCCTGCTGCCGGCTTTAGGGGCGGCGCGGACGGCGGCGCGGGACACCATGTGCCAGGCGAATCTTCGCAGCACGCATCAAGCACTCAACGCGTTTGCGGTGGATCACCATTCCACCTTGCCGCTGGGTTACCGGCTTGGCCAGATGCAGTTCAACACGATGGTGTACTCGCGGTTTGGGAACGATGGACGGGGACGGTTCGTGCTGTTCGGCCTGCTGACCGCACAGAGCCCCGGAAGCATCTCGGGCGGCTATGTCGGCAACGGCGAAGTTCTGTACTGCCCGGCCGAGACCGCGCCGGACCAGAGCTACGACACGGTCGACCGCAACCCTTGGCCCCCCGGCGACCCGGCGTTCAACGTGCAGGCCGGGTGGGCGTCGTTTCCGTTCGTCGATTGGGGCAGCAACGCGCAGCCGCCCGAATGGCCGACGCTGGACACGATCCCTTCCGGGGGGCCGCTGCTGGCCGATGGCGTTGGGTTGCCCGAGCGCGTCGATTCGCGGCACGTCGATTTCGTCCACGTGCTCTACGCCGACAGCGCGGTACAGCGCGTCGAGCGCCGCGTCTTCGACGAACCCTTGTCGCAGATCACGGCCTTGAACGCGTCGTTCAACCCGCAGCAGCAGCGCATCTGGGCTCTGCTCGCCGCGTCGCGCTGAAGCCGATCCTTGTACGAGCGCCGAGAGCGTCAGGGCTTCTTGCCGCGGACGACGTTGAGCACCAGCGACACGACAAACAGGATCAGGAACAGGAAGAACAGGATCCGCGCGATGTCCGTGCCCCCTCGGCGATGCCGCCGAACCCGAAGATGGCCGCGACGATCGCGATGATGAAAAAGACGATGGCGTAATACAACATGATGAAACCTCTTCGGAGATGCGCGTCGCAACAGGCAACGGCAAAGACGCAAGAAAACTACGCCCGCGACATGAACCCCCGATGAAGCGGACCTACGCGACTCCCGTGCCGGCTTCCATCGCCGCGTCACGGAGCGCCTCACCCCCAGCGCCGCATCAGCAGCAGCCCGCCGACGCCACAGAGCGCCAGCGTCGCGGGTTCGGGGATCGCGGTGGCGGACAGCGCGACGTCGTCCAGCCGGAATTGCGGACCCGTCCCGGTCTGCGTCCAGCGCAGGGTCAGGTTGGAGGTGATCGGCAGGGCGGTGTCGGTGAACGTGATCAACCGCCAGTTCGTCGTACCCGCGCCCGTCGGCTGGGCGGGGATCGGCAGCGTCGTGAACGTCGAGCCGTCGCCGCGGTACTCCAGTTTGAGCTCGGAGGCGTCGGACGACTCGACGTTCTTGCGGAGGCCGAAGCTCAGGTCGAGCGTGCCCGCGATGAAGCCGGTGGTGTCGATCCCGCTGATCTCAAAGAACCGGCCGACGGTGGTGTTGGTGATGAACACGTTGCCCGCACCGCTGGCCCCGGCATAGCCCTGACTCAGGCCGCCCGAACTCATGACCGCATCGCCGGCGAAGACGATCGGGCTGCCGTTCTCAAACGTGTGGTCCGCGATCGGGACGTTCACGCCCTCGGGCGTCGTGCCCATGTCCTCCGAAAAGAACGGCGCGGCGAAGCTCGCCGGGGCCAGAACGACAAGGCCGACCGCCATGCCGCCGCCTCTCCACCACCGCTTTGTCTTCCGAACCTCTCGACCAGCGCGGGTTCTCATGCGTAAGAGCCTACCCATGATCCCGGGTTTCCGGGCCGGGTGATCGGTGATCGCCGGCGACTTGCCGCAAATCGTCCCGGACCACCGGACCCGCCCATCCCCCGCGCCTCACGCCCACCGCCGCATCAGGAGCAGGCTCCGCTTTCCAACGCCGAGCGGCAGCGCCGCTTCCGCAAGCGAAACCCCGGATATTTCAAGAAGTACCGCGCCGCCGAGAAGGCCGCTCGACGCCGGTTGAAGCTCGAACGCCAGGCGTACGCCCACCGCCTCCAGGCCGAACTGCTCGCCACGCACTTCCCGCTGTTCGCCCCGGTGATCCTCGCCGCGTTTCCCGAGGCCCTCGCGACGTTCTGGTGCACGAAGCCTTCGGCCCCGGCCCCGGCCCCGGAAGTGCGGGCCCGTGAATCCGCGTCCGCTCTGCCCGCGAGCACCGGGCCTCAGTTGTCGCTGTTCGCCAGCACCTGCCATGAAAGTCTCCGGCGACTCGCCGCTTGAACCTCACCGGCCCGGGTCGGCCAGCAGAGCCAAGGCTTCCTTCCGCAGGAGATCGACGTCGTGCTGGATGCTGTCCCAGACCGTGGCCGCGTCGAGGTTGAAATAGGCGTGGACCAGCATGTTTCGAAATCGGATGATGGCCGCGCCGTGCGACACGCTGGCGAAGCGTTCGGGGTCCCGATCGCGCAGTTCGACCAGGCCTTCGCCGATGATCTGGAAGCAACGCTCGACCGCTTCCCGCGTCTTCGTGTCGGCCGCGTAGGTCTGAGCGTCGGGGATGTGTGCGGTGTACGCGGTGATCCGCTCGCAGGCGTCCGCCACATCCTGCAGATAAGCGCGCAGGTCACGCCGCGGCATCGAACAGCTTCTCCCGCGTGGCGTTGATGCCTTCCCAGTAATACTTGTTCCGCACCCCGCCGGGCTCGACGAGATCGACCTTGCGGCCCAGCAACGCCTCCAGATCGTGCAGCAACGCGAAGTACGTCGTGAACCGCCGGCCCACCTCGGTTTCCTTGAACGTCACGAGGAAATCGAAATCACTTCGCTGCGGATCGAAGTCATCGGTCGTCGCGCTGCCGAACACGTCCAGCGTCGCGACGTGATACTCACGGCAGAGCGTTTCGATGGCTTCACGATGTTGCGCGACGGCCGGATGCATCAGAGGATTGTACTTCGCAGGTGGTGGCGTTGATAAAGCGGCGGCCTTTCCGGGGGGGGCTGCCGAAGGGCGGGGGTAATGTCCAAGGTGCGCGGAAGCGTGCGTGGGGAGTTGAGGTGGATGGGGGTTCGTCGGCGGCCGCCGGCCGCCGCTTTATAAAACCACGATCGGCGCGTTCACCCTAACGCCCGGCCACCCCCACCTCGCCCCCCGCCCGGCCCCGCCAACCCCC
>CAZIXN010000285.1:0-3093 GCA_964543215.1 uncultured Phycisphaera sp. | reverse complement strand
ACCGTCTGGACCGGTTCGGGCGCGACCGCGCCGCAGGCCGCGGAGGCCGTGCGTTCGGCTCACCGCGCGTTTGCCGATTGGTCGGGGACGACGTTGGAGCACCGGGTGGAGTTGCTGCGGACGTTTTCGGCGTTGTGCAACGAACGGGTTGAGCCGGTGGCCCAGTGCATCAGTGCCGAGACGGGCAAGACGCTTTGGGAGTCGCGGAGCGAGGCGAAGCTGCTGGGCGCGAAGGTGGATGCGACGCTGGCGGCGTACGAGCAGCGCTGCGGCATGTCGAGCTTCGCGATGGGTGAGCAGCGGGCGGTCACGCGTTATGCGCCGCACGGCGTGATGGTGGTCCTCGGGCCGTTCAACTTCCCGGCCCACCTGCCCAACGGGCACGCGGTCCCGGCGCTGCTGGCGGGCAACACGGTGGTGTTCAAGCCCAGCGAGAAGACGCCCGGCACGGGCGAGATGCTCGTGTCGCTGTTCCACGAAGCGGGTTTCCCGGCGGACGTGATCCAGGTGGTGCAGGGCGCGCGGCACACGGCCGAAGCGCTGATCCATTGCCGGGAGACGGCGGGCGTGCTGTTCACCGGGAGTTACGCCGCGGGTCGGGCGATCAATCAGGCGATGTCGAGTCGGCCGGAGGTGATCGTGGCGCTGGAGATGGGCGGGAACAACCCGTTGGTGGTGCACGACGTGGCGGAAGATCAGATCGATGCGGCGGCGTACCACGCGGTGGTGTCGGCGTTCGTCACGTCGGGTCAGCGTTGCACGTGTGCGCGGCGGATCGTGGTGACCGATGGTCCGTGGGCCGAGCCGTTTGTTGCGCGGTTTCTGGAGCGGGTCGATGCGCTGAAGGTGGGTCTTCCCAGCGATGAGCCCGAGCCTTTTTACGGGCCGGTGATTTCGGAGATGCAGGGCCAGTCGGTACTGCGGACGTTCCGCGAATTGGCGGGCCGTGGCGCGACGCCGCTGCGTGAGACGCGGATGCTGCGGAGCAACCCGGCGTTGCTGTCGCCGGGCGTGCTTGACGCGACGGGCGTGGAGTTGCCCGACGCGGAGTGTTTCGGGCCGATCACGACGATTCGGCGGGTGGCCGATCTGAACGCGGCGATTGATGAAGCGAACAACACGCGGTTCGGCCTGGCGGCGTCGCTGCTGTCGCGGGATGCGTCGGCGTGGGACGCGTTTGTGCGGCGCGTGCGAGCGGGGATTCTGAACTGGAACGGGCCGACCACCGGCGCGTCGGGCAAGCTGCCCTTCGGCGGGGTCGGGCGCAGCGGCAACCACCGGCCGGCGGGCGCGTATTCGGTGGATTACTGCGCGTTTCCGATCGGGTGTATCGAGTCGCCGGCGTTGTCGCTGCCGGGTTCGGCGATGCCGGGGATGGGGTGACGGACGGGTCGGTTAAGCGACCGGCCCGTTGGTCCTGGAAAGGCTGGTGAACGCGTCGCGTTCCTGTTGTTGCCAGCGTTTCATCCAGGCGCGTCGTCGGAGCTGCAGCCACAGCGCGAGCGTGGTGTAGAGCGCGGCGTGGGTGAGGATCATCGCGGGGACGTGGTCGCGCAGCGGTGGCGTGATGATCTGCTGCCAGTGGTGCCGGACCAGGCCGGTCTCCTGCGTGAGCGTGAGCAGTGCGAGGGTGCCGGGGACGATGGGCGAGGGCGAGGCGATCCACAGCGACGGCACTTCGATGCCCGGGCGATCGATGGACGCGGCGACGATGACGGCGGCCATGACCGGGATGGCCCAGAGCGCAAAGAGCACGAGCAGCAGAGCGCGGACGCTGTAGCGTTCGGCCAGGGCGTGGACGAAGAAGCAGGCGGGCAGGAGCACGAGCATCGGCGCGCTGAGCCAGAACCACGGCGTCGCCGCGTCGGGATTGAAGAGCACCGGGTTGGGCAGCGCGACGGCGACGAGCGCGACGTAGCCGACGAGCAGGACGGCCACGAGTCCCGCGACCCAGCGCACGGCCGGCGCGGCGTCCCACGCGGGCGGAACGCCTTGTTTTTGCAGGCGCAGGGTGCGGCGGAAGCCTTGCCGGGCGGTGTGGGCTCTGGGCGTGAGCAGGTGGGCGATGAACAGGGTGGTGCTGCCGGCGACGACGATGTACAGGCCGATGAGCCAGCCGAGCACCTGCGGGCCGGACTCGGCACTGACCCGGCGTTGCAGTTCGGAGATCGCGTCGGTGTTGCCCAGCGTGGGCCAGAGCGTGCCGACGAGCACGACGACGATGCCCAGGAGAAAGGCGACGCCTTGCGGCTTGCTGAAGGGGTGCCGGTGGGGATCGACCCACTTGCGGTGGATGACGGTGAACAGGGAGGCGAGGGCGAAGCCCTGGATGGCGAGGCTGAAGACGGTGGGGTTGAGTGTGGTGGTGAAGAACGGGACGTTGCCGTATTGCTGGATCCAGCCGTTGGTGCGCCAGGGGCGGTCGTGCTGGTTGAGTTCTTCGGCGATGACGTTGAAGAAGGTGGGCCGAACGGTGAGGTAGTCGAAGAACGCCAGGCCGGCGTAAGAGAGTTGGGGGAGCACGAGGTAGAGCCCGACGACCGCGCCCAGCGAGATGGCGGAGGCCTGCCAGGGTTTTTTGGAGACGATGCCGGCGCAGAGGCCGGTGAGGTGGTAGACCCAGACGGAGGTGAAGAAGACCAGGTAGTACTTGGCGATTTTCCAGAGGGGGATGTCGGCGTGGTGGAGGGCGAAGGCGACGAAGGGGAGCGTGAGGGCGAAGAGCAGGTATTCGCGGGCCGGCAGGCCGAAGAGGTAGCCGACGATTTTCGCGGTGGGCGACATCGGCGTCATGCGCTGGTAGTCCAGGAGTTCGCGGTCGCGTTCGCGCGCGATGCCGGTGGCGAGCGCGGCGGTGCCCAGGCCCATGAGGGCGATGCCCTGCATGATGAGCAGGGGGACGAGAGTGGCCTTGGCGGCGGTTTGGGTCGAGGCGTCGAAGCGGCGGAGCGCGGGCAGGTAGATGACCAGGAAGACGAAGGTGATGATGGAGAAGCCCAGCAGGCCGTAGGTGAGCAGGTGGTGCGGGCGGAGTCGGGCGCGTCGGCAGCGCTGGGCGATGGGGTTGGCCCAGAGGGCGAACCAGGGGGCGGG
>CAZIXN010000284.1:0-3135 GCA_964543215.1 uncultured Phycisphaera sp. | reverse complement strand
ATCGTGCCGTGCACTTCGGGCCGGGCGTGCGGCGGCAGGTCGTCGAGCGTGGCGTAGGTCTGGCCCTTGAAGATCAGCGCGTCGGCGGTCACGGCCAAGGGCACCACGTCGCTTGAATGCACCGCGGCGGCGTGTCCTGCGCCGGCCTTGGCGGGCTGGGCATCGAGCGCACCGAGCTGGCTGGACCGGCTGAGCATGAACAGCGTGGCCAACAGCAGGATGAACAGGAAGTCGAGGAACGCGCTGGAGGTCTGCATGGGTTGATGGGGGGGTTAAGGCGTGAGCGCGTCGAGCACGTACGCGGCGGTGCGGGCGACGATGGCCAACGCGATGCCGAAGATCGTCGTGAAGCACGCGACCGAGACGCCGGCCCCGAAGGCCTCGGGGCTGAGCTGCCCGCCGAAGATCTGCACCAACCCCAGCACGGTGCCCAGCAGACCCAGCTGCGGCGGGATGTCGCAGAAGAAGCGGAGCCGGTGGGCGTAGGTGTGCGGCGGATCGTCCGACGCCTGCGTGGGCAGGACCGACGGTCCGCTCGAGACCGTGCGCTTGCCGCGCAGCCGCCGCCACAGCGCGGCGGGAAAACTCACCAGCAGCACGGCCAGCAGCGCGACGCTGCACAGTCCCAGCGGCCACATCACCCAGCCGCCTTGTTGGAAGGTTTCGAGAAACATGGGGGACTCCGAGCGGGGAAGGCGACGCGCGGCGGTTCGGCCGCGCGCCGAGGTGGGACGCACACCAGCGCAACAGCGCTTAGTCCGGGTACTCGTCGAAGCGCAGGGTCCTGAACATGTCGGCGAGCGCGACGCGGACGCGGTGGCGCATGGCCGGCAGCGAATCGGGCGCGAGTTCTTCGAGTTGCTGCAGGCGCTGCATCTCGCGGAGTTCGTGCTGGGTCTGCACGGGTTCGTTGGCCGGGTCGAGGCGCGGGGGCACGGTCAGTTCGTGACGATTGGCGACCAGGTCGAGCTTGAGTTCGACGAAGCGCAGCCGGCTGTGGAGGTTCTGCTGCTGCAGCGCGATCTGGGGGTCGAGCTGGCCGTTGACGGCTTGGCCGAGCGCATCGGTTTCGAGGCGATGCAGCTCGCGGAGGATGCGGTCGCGCTGGGCGATGTCTTCGGTGAACTCGCGCTGCACGGCGGCGGGGACGCGGGCCTCGGCTCGAGTGCTCTGCGAG
Source organism: uncultured Phycisphaera sp. (assembly GCA_964543215.1). Taxonomy (GTDB): domain Bacteria; phylum Planctomycetota; class Phycisphaerae; order Phycisphaerales; family Phycisphaeraceae; genus CAZIXN01. The sequence continues at coordinate 1,958 of CAZIXN010000284.1, read as the reverse complement.
ACGGCGGGCAGGGCGGTGGTGCTCAGGCCGGTCAGGACCAGCAGGAGCGCGGCGGTGCGGACGGTACGAGAGGTAAGGCGGATCGTGTTCATCAGTTCGTGGCTCCGAGTTGAAGGATGTCGTCGAGGGTGGTCTGGAAGTCGGCCTGCTCCTGCGCGGTGGCGGGGCGGAAGGCGTCGGGGTCGATGTCGTGGAGGCGGTTGGTCACTTCGTCACCGAACGCCTGCGACATCCCGTCGACGAGCGTGTCGATCTCGCCGATGAAGCCTTCGATGCCGCCTTCGCCGAAGCCGGCGTTGAGCTGGGCCTGGATGTCTTTGACGCTGTCGGTGATGCCGAGCACTTCGCGGTAGGCCCGCAGGACGTCGGCCTGTCCTTCGAGCGTCGAGAACGCGAGCTCGGACTTGACGCTGAGCTCTTCGAGCACGCCCTGCAGACGGTCCAGCAGCAGCAGCATCTGGTGCTTGCTTGTGCCGCGCAGCTCGGCGACGGCGTCGGCCTTGAGCTTGAGCTCGGCCAGGCGGATCTTGCTCTCGATGCGCAATTGCAGCAGTCGCCTGGCGCGGTCGCTGCGGGCGGATTGGTACTGCGTGGCCATGCGCAGCAGCGCGGCCTGCGTCGCGTCGTCGAAGCGCTCGAGGCCTTGCCCTTGCGGCTGCTGCGGCTGATGGAATTTGGCGAGGTCGGCCCGGAGCGGCTCCATGAAATCGAGCATGGCTTCCTGGCCGGCGATCAGCGCGGGGACCACGTCGTCGCGGTTGGCGAGCATCGTGTCGATCGAGCCCAGCAGCGTGTCGATCGCGCCATGGAGGTCGCCCTGATCGAACTGGCCCTGGGCGAGCTGCGCATCCTGGCGGAAGGCGGCAACCTTGGGCGCGACTTCGTTTTTCAGCGGCGAGGTCGCGTTCTGGAAGATGACGATGGGCTGGCTGAAGTCCAGGGCGTTGGGGTCGAGGTTCTTCGCCGGGGCCGGCGTGGCCAGCGCGGGCAGGTCCAGCGCGACGGGTGCGTCGGCGGTGCCGGCGAGGTCGTTCTGTCCGTGCGCGGAGAGCGCGAAGGAGGCGGCGAGCGTCGCGGCGGTCGCGGCGCGGAGCAGGCGCGCGGCGGGGAACGTTGCGGGGGGCGGGGCGTGTCGGGCGGTGGGGCGGCGGGTTTGCATGAAGTGTCTCCTGCGGAGGTGGCGGGTGGGTTGTGGGTTCAACGGTCGATCGGGGTTGGTTGCATCAAGGACGCGAGACGTAGGTTCGGCTTGCGCGGCTATGCGATGAGGACGGAACGTGCAGGCCCATCGCGTCGGCGCCGCGGAGCACCTGGCTGCGCAGCGACGGGTCTTCGATGGATGCCCAGTGCGACGCGGCCTCGTCGGGCTTTTGCGCGAGCAGGGCGTCGGCCCCGCGGCTGAGCGCGAGCAGGTCCTCGGCCAGGCGTTCCTGCCGCGGCGTCATGGCCAGATCGCGGGCGGTGGTCGCTTTGGTGCGCAAGCCGTCGAAATCGCCTCGCTGGGCGGCGGCCACGCCCTGCGCCAACGCGCGATCGGCGGCCTGATACGCGGCGGGCTTCTGCACGGGGGGTGGCGTGCTCGACGATCGGCTGGACTGGCAGCCGGCGAGCACGGTCGAGCCCATCACGCCCACCAGCGCGAGCGCGGCGGCACGCCGCAACGGGAACCCGCGAGCATCACGGGTGGGGCGGGGGTGCGTGCGGACGAGGCGAGCGGCGGGTTGGGTCGGGGCGGGAATGAGCATGGGGGTCTCCAGCGGGGTGGGGGCGAGCGGGGCGGTCGGCGGCGAATCGCCGGCGTCGGGAGTTGGACGCGGAGTTTCCGAGCGCTTGCACACTTCCCGCGCGACCCGTACAACCCTTTGACACCATGACCGTCTCGACCCACGACGACGATTCGACGTCCGGCCCCACGCCGACGCCGGCACCGGCAACGCCCGGCGTGCACGACCGCGCGG
>CAZIXN010000283.1:0-3148 GCA_964543215.1 uncultured Phycisphaera sp. | reverse complement strand
AATAGTTCGCCTGGATGCCCAGCAGCGTCGCCCCGATCAGCGTGATGCAGTGGCCCAGCGTGAAGGCCGTGATGAACTTCAGCACGTCGCCGAACTTCGTCAGAAAAAAGATCACGCCGAACAGAAACAGCAGGTGGTCGTAACCCGTGAGCATGTGCTTGGCCCCGAGCCAGACGTACTCGACATATCCCGCCTCCAGCATCCGGGCCTTGTCCGCGTCGGTCAGCCCGTGGGCCATCGCCACGGCGGGGAACCACACCACGAAAAGAACCAGCAGCCATGCACGCATCGAGATTCGTTCCAGGGGGGAGGGAGGGGTCCGGGGTGATCACAGATACTTCGTGATCGCCTGAAACTCCGCGATGGCCTTCTGGCGTTTGCGCGGCGAGTCGAGCGTCTCATCGTCGAAGCAGTGCGCGATGTGGTCTTCCACGAACACCCGCTTGGCGCTGGTCATCGCGCTCTCCACCGCCTGCATCTGCTGCGCCACCTCGACGCAGGGCTGGCCCTCTTCGATCATCGAAATAATCTTCGCCAGATGCCCGTGCGCCCGCTTGAGCCGCTTGACGATCGCGGGATGCGAGTGGTGCCGACCCATCCCCGGCATCCTATGGGGGAGGATAGGATCAAGCAACCGCCTGCATCCCCCCCCGGAAGCCCTCGCCCTCCGCCGCCGCCGCCCCCGGAACTAACCCCGCAACCGCTTGCGGGGCCTGCCCCTCCCCTCCCCGCTTGCGGAGCCTGCCCCCCAGAAGCCCTCACCCCTCAAGACTCAAAACTCCCCCCTCGCCGCCGGCCCCGCAAACCAACCCACGCCAACCCGCCCATCCCCAACGCCAACCCCGGCTCGGGAACCGTCAACCCCACCAAACCCGGCCCGATCCCACTCCCCCAATTGTTCAACACCCCATCGAGTTCCTCCTGATCGACGTTGAGCGTCGCAAACCCCTCCGCATTCGCCACAAACCCCGCCCCCCGCGGCCCGCCCCAGTTGTTCAGCACCAGATCCAGATCCCCCTGCTCCACCGCGCCGCTGCCGTTGTAGTCGCCCGCCAACAGCGTGCTCACCACCGACAGCGTGCCGTCCAGCGTCAGGCCCGCGGTGTTCCACGCCAGCCCCGCGTCCAGTGTCGGCAGCGTCAGCGTGCCGAAGTCTCCGAACAGCGAAATGCCCCAATCGAACAGGTCGAACGCATCCCCCGCGACGGGCATAAAGCCTCCGATCAGTTCGACCACCAGATCCAGGTCGCCGATGAACGCGCTGTTCTGCACGATGAATCGGTCATAGTTCGCGGCCCCCGCAATGTCGAACGCCAGCGACAGGTCGGCTCCGGGCGGCGCGACACCCTGGTACGTCCCGGCCACGGTCGTGCTGCCGGTCGAACCGATACCGCCAACCTCCACGCGCGACGCCTCCCCGGGCTGACCCTGAATCAAATCGCCGACGATCCGGCGGACGGCCAACGTCCCCGCCTCGAACGCCACACCTCCGACACCGGCGACAATCTCATCGACGCGCAGCGTCCCGCCGGCGATTTCCAGATTTCTGAAGCTGGCGAGGATCAATTGATCTCCCAGCACCGCCAGGCCGCCGGTTTCCACCCGGAGCAGGCCGTTGCCCACGATGTTCACGTTTTCCGAGGTGCGATAAGCCGAATTTCCGCCAATCACCACCGAGCCGACGTTGCCGATCGACAACGAGCCTGCATTCACCCACCTGGCATTGCCGTTGAGCAGCTCGATCCGCCCCGAGTTGGCCGTCCCGGTCCCCACGGACACGTCCGAGTTGGTCAACAAAATTGCGCTGTTTGCCACGCGCACCAGGCCCGTGCCGCCGGCCCCGAAGGTGCTGCCGCCGACCGTGAGCCGGCCATCGACCTGCCAAAACGAATCTGTGTCCGTGACATTCACAAACCCGTTGCCCGTGCCCACGGCCCCGACGTACGCATCCGCCCGGTGAAACACCCTACTGCCGCTCAACACGTTCAGCGTCCCGTTGCCCCGCGAACCGATGAACACATCCCCGAGTGACTCCCACAGCGCATCGAAGTCGTTCACGGAGATGACCCCCACCGACCCCGCGTTCTCGCCCAGCGCCGTCGTCCGCGTGGTCAACTGCGCGTTGGAACGCACGCTGAGCCGGCCCTCGCGGTTCTCGCCCACCAGCAGCACCGCAGTCTCGTCCCACACCGCACCGGTGACCAGATTCACCTGCGCCACATCCCCGGTCGACTGACCGTCCAGCACAAACACCCCCGGCCGCGTCGCCTTGGTCTGATACGCCCCGTTCTGAATCTGCAAAATGCCGCCGTTGTGCTCGAAGTTGCCCACCGTCCGCATATCCAGCCCGCCGGTACGCACAAAGATCACCCCCGAATTCAGTCTGAGCGTGCCGTTGCCTTGGAATTGAAAGCCCCCCTGCGCATCAAACGTGCCGCCGCTGTTGACCAGGAAACCTTCGTTGAGGATCTGCGTCGGCCCGTTGACCTGCAGCCGAGCACCATTGCCATTGCTCAGCACCGCCCGCCCCGTCCCGCCGGTGTTGATCTGCAGCAGGTCCTCGATCGTCAGGTTGAATCCCGGGACATCGTGGTCCCACCGCGCCGTCGATTGGTTCACGCCGCCGAACCGCACGCTGCGGTGCGTGACCGAATTGCCACCCAGACCGCCTTCCCCGGTCAGGCGCTTGAGCCGGAACGCGTTCGTGTCCGCCGCGATGTCGAACGCGTAGAAGCCGGTCGAGGTGTTGTTCTCCGCGCCGACGCTGAATCGATAAGACCCCGCCGGGACCGGATCGGGCAGCTCGGTTTCACCGAACAGAAAACCTTCGCTGTTGAAGTCCAGCCGCGCATCGAAATCGCTCAGCGAGATGTCGAAGTCGGTGGCAAAGAAAGAAAAGGGTGTCCCGCCGCCCAAATCCACTCTCGTGTCGAACCCCCCGCCGGGGATCACCACGCCCGCCAGATTGGTTCCACCCTCGGTGCTGTGCGTCTCGAACCGCAGCGTCTTGGTTGACGGCACATCCGTCAACAGGTCAAAAACGAGTTGGGCAGCACCCCCGGCGACATCCACCGTCCCGGTGAACGACCAGTACCCCACCTGCCCCCACGCCGACCCACCCGACCAGCCCAGCCCACCGGGCAACCCC
>CAZIXN010000282.1:0-3168 GCA_964543215.1 uncultured Phycisphaera sp. | reverse complement strand
GCCAAGACGCCAAGGGGCCAAGACGCCAAGGGGCCAAGACGCCAAGCAGTCTCAGAACAAGGGGCAGCGCTGGCGTGGACTGGCTTTGCCTTTGCCGTCTTGCCGTCTTGCCGTCTTGCCGTCTTGGCTCCTTGGCTCCTTGGCGTCTTGGCGTTCGATGAAAAACTATCACCCAAAGCTCGCCCACCGCCGGGTGGGGATCAGCGCCACGCTGGCGATCGCGGTGAGCACCGCGACGGCCACGAGCAGCCAGAACAACGCCGAGTCCATGAAGCCGTAGCTGTGCAGCCCCACGCCCAGCATGTTCACGCCGAACCACGACCACAGCGTGATCACGCCACCCAGCACGCTCAGCGAAGCCAGCCCAGGCCCGCCGATCATCTTCGCAAGCCGGGCGTGGATCACCACCGCGCCCCAGAGCACGATCATCATCGCGCCGTTTTCCTTGGGATCCCAGCCCCAGAACCGGCCCCAGCTCTGGTCGGCCCAGATGCCGCCCAGGATCGTGCCGACGAAACTCAGCAGCAGGCCGAAGCACGTCACCCCGAACATCGCCGCCTCGATGGCCCGGCGATCCTTGGCTTTCTTGAGCGCCGAGGTGTATGCCCCGACCAGCAGATAAGCCGCCCCGATCAGCGCCGCCACGAACATCGCCGAATACCCCAGCGTGATCACAATCACATGCGTCGCCAGCCAGAAGTTCGTGTCGAGCACCGCCTGCAGGACGTTCATCGTGTCGCCGTCGTCCAAGCCACGCGCGACCAGGAGCGTCGTCACACCCGCCACCGCCGCCGTGACATAGCCCAGTCCCAGCTTCGTCACCGGCTCAAGCAGCAGACCCAGAATCACCACGCCCCAGCCGACGAACACGGCAGAACCGTACAAATTCGTCACCGGCGGCCGACCCGACAGATGCACCCGCACGCCCAGCGCCACGGTGTGCACCACCAGCGCCGCGAGCAGCAGTACCAGCGCCGCGCGACGCATCGGAAGCGGCGCGAACAGCCACGACAGAGCCACCGCAACGCCCGCCACGACGTACAGCGCGGCGGCTTTGCTGAAGGGAGCGAACGCGTTGAACGCCGTCTCCAATTCCGCTTTGGCCTTGAGGGCCGGGAACCGCTCAGTCTGGGACGCCCGCATCGCGGCCGTCGCGTGTGCGAACGTGGCCGAATCGCCGTCGTCGTACGCCTTGATCGCCGAGCCGAGCCGCTCGACATCCGCCGGCAACGCCGCCAGGTCTCCCGAAGCGGTGGCCAGCGACACCGCGTCGGGCAGCGACACCCAGGACTCCCCAGTCGTCTGTCCGTCGCGCGCGGTCGGAAGGGCGACGGCATGGGGCGTGCTCAGCGAAACAACGCCCTGATAAAGCGCGACGTGGGTCCCCAGTTCGATCACGGCGCGTTGGAACGGGTCCCGCTGTTTGGCGTCCACGGCCGACGCACTCTCGGAGAGCCGCGAGAGCTCGACCAGATGCGGCTCGAGTTCGGCGTAGCTGAACCGCTTGCGCTCGAAGTCGGTGGAGCCGACGAGCCGTTTGAGCTCGGGGTGATCGATGCGGAAGACCTCGTCGGTCCGGTCTTCGGGCTGGGTGACCGCGTCGAGCAGCCAGGCCACCGGGTGGATCGCTTCGCCGCCTCGCTCGACTTTCTCTCGGCCGGCGATCTGGGCGAGCGTGTCACGGGCCACGGTGTCCCACGGCTTGAACCGGCCGTCGTACGACACCGCCACGTTCGCGAATGCGGCGACATCCATCCCGCGCTCATTGAAATCGGGCACGTGCTGCGTTGGCCAAAGCAGCGACGCGGCCAGCCCCAGCGCCGCGAGCGTAGCGAGGCGCAGCGGCCAGGGGTTCTGGAGCGATCCGCGCGGCCGGTCCGCCTCAACGGGCGCTTGCTTGATCGCCGCTTCGGTGCGGCGGCGGCGGAGATAGTTCACCAGACCCATGCAAAAGTGCACGGTCAATCCCAGGCCACCCACGATGCACGCGATGTACGGCACGGTCCAGCCGGGGTTGTCCACGACCTGCAGCACCGTGCCCCGATCGGTCCCGGCGAGGTTGTCGGGGCCGGGGATCCAGCCGGATTGGAAGAACGTCTTGCCGCCGAAGCGCAGCGGCTCGTTCATGCGGATCAGCGCAGCGCGTTCGACGTCGCCGGCTTCGTTGGCGAGGATCACGTCCGACGAGAAATTCTTGGGCACCTGCGTGCCGGGATAAAGGTCGTGCCGGAACTCGGAAAGCCCCACGGCGTACGGCAGGTAGGTCCGCCGGAAGCGCATCGCCACTTCGATCGGGCCCATGGGCGAGTCGATCGCTTGATGGATCGGTCGGTAGGGCTGGTCCGGCGGCTCCAGACCCACGGCCACGAGCAGTCGCGCGAACAACTCGCCGGTCTTCGCGTCCAGGATCGACACGAGCGCCGCCGGCTGATCGACGCGCATCTCGCCGACCCCTGAAACCTCTGCGGCCTGCTGCGCGTACACCGCTGACAAGCCCAGGCCGGCGGTCGCCTGTGGCGCGACGGCGGTCCGGTCGCTGCGGCGGAACAGCTGCGCGTTGGGCATGAATTGCTCGACCCGCACCGCCACCCCCGGAAGCGACGGTAAGACAAACGTTTCGCCGCTGGCCCCCAGCCGCGCGAGCTTGGTTTCGCTCAAGGCGACGGTGTGTCGCAACTCCTCGGCGATCTCGCTCTGCACGCCTGCCACCGCGTGCTCACCCTCGGCGGGCACCATGATCGCCAACTCGGCCTCGCGGATGTCCTGCACCCAATTCAGCGACTGGCCGGCGTAGATCGGCATCTGGCCTTCGTCGGCCACGAGTGCCGTGACAAACTCACCCGCCAGCAGCAGGATCAGCGAACTGTGGATCAGTACGATGCCGTAGCGTTTGCCGTAAAGCAGCCAAGCCCCGATCAGCAGCGGCACGAAAAACAGCGAGCCCACCGCAAACAGTGGCACGACGCCGTGACTCACCAGTTCGTGCGACACCGCCGGCACGAGGAACGCCACGCCGATGGCCCCCACGCCAAACAGCGTCACCAAAAGCCCGATCGCCAGGCGCTTGCCCGAGGCGACCATCGTGTATCGCATCGCATGGGCTAAGAGCAGGTTAACCAGCACCAACGCCCCCAGCGTCGCGCCGCCCGGCCAGGGCAACACCCCCGG
>CAZIXN010000281.1:0-3187 GCA_964543215.1 uncultured Phycisphaera sp. | reverse complement strand
GAGTGGCACCGGCTTCCAGAGTGGCACCGGCTTCCAGAGTGGCACCGGCTTCCAGCCGGTGGATAAGCAGAACACCGGCTGGAAGCCGGTGCCACTGGGCTACTGCATCGCGCGGGACCGGTACATGAAGCGGGATGAGCTGGGGCTGATCATTCAGATGTACGTGGCCCCCGAGCATCGGCGGTCGTTGGTCGCGGCCAACTTTCTGCAACGCATCTGGGAGCAGTGGCCAGCGGGGGTGAAGCTGTGCAGTTGTTGGTGCGCACAGGATTTGCCGGCAAACAAATTTTGGGAGAAGTGTGGGTTTCGGGCGCTGGCGTTCCGGACGGGGTCGCGGGAGACGACGTTCACGACGTACGACGAGGAAGGCACCCCCGGAAGACGAGTCAAAGGGCATCGCATCCACATCCTGTGGCAGAAGCGCATCCGACAAGGTGATACGGACACGCCGTATTGGTTTCCCAGTGAGACGGGTGGGGGTTCGATTGCGGAGGCGCGGCTGGTGTTTCCGATTCCCCCCGGAAGTAGTTGGCGGGATGCGAAGCCGAGCATTTTGCCGGGGGTGGGTGATTTGTTTGAGCGGATGCGTGAGGAGCGGGCGGCGTTTGAGCGGAAGGCGCTTTTACAACTGGCTCCGCCAGAAGAACCGGAAGCCCCGGAAGCCCCGGAAGCGTCCGACAGCGCGGCAAAGTCTTCCGGGGCCGGGGGTGCGGCGAAAACTTCCGGGGTGGCGGAGCGGGAAGCGCAGCGGGCGAAGCTGGCGGAGCGGGAGCGGGTGGCCGCGGCGTCGGGCGGGTTGCAGCTGGGGTGGAACGCGGCTCCGGAGGTGGTGCCCGAGGCGCGGCTGAGCGAGGCGGAGCTCGCGCAGCGGGAGAAGGAGGCCAAGGCCGCGGCGAAGCGGGAGAAGGCCGAGGCGGTGAAGGCCGCAAAAAAGCAGGCCAAGGCGGCGGCGAAGAAGATGAGTGCGCAGAACGATCCGATACTCGCGGCGATGGCCCGCGAGCTGCGCGACCGGTGGATGATGGCGGTGCAGCACGACCCGGGGATGTTGTCGTTGCCCGGAGCGGCGGCTTCCGGGGGCGCGTATGACGTGGGGCGACAGATTGAGGCGTCTTCCCACGCCCCCTCCCCCGGCCCCTCCCAGAGGGAGGGGGGGCGAGCAGGGGTCAAGCGCGTGGAGAATGTGCGGCGGTTGGCGGCGTGAAGAATTTTGGATTTGAGATTGAGCGACGGAGTCGCTGTCGAAGGCGTCAGATTTGAGATTTGGCGATGGGGTCGAGGTCGAAGTCGTCGGATTTCAGATTTAGCGACGGAGTCGCTGTCGAAGCCGTGAGATTTGGGCAGTGAATCGTGCCTTTGTGCCTTGTTGGGGCGGGCCCCGCTCCCTGACGGTCGCGGCTCGTCAGCATTGCTTCGTGCGTCAGGCCAGCGCGGCGTGGGCTTCTTGGAGGAGTCTTTGGGTGGTGGGCCAATCGATGCAGGCGTCGGTGATGGAGACGCCGTGGCGTAGTTTGGGGCGGTCGATGTCGCCGCGGTAGTCGGGGGGGAGTTTCTGGTTGCCTTCTTCGAGGTTGGATTCGAGCATGGCACCGAGGATCGCGCCGGTGCCGGATTTTCGTTGTTCCACCAAAGAATTCCAGACGTGTTCTTGTCGGGCGGCCTGTTTGCCGGAGTTGGCGTGGGAGCAGTCGACGAGCAGGACGGGGTTGAGCGACGCGGCTTCGAGACGCTTCGCGGCGCCCTGGATGTCGTTGGGTTGGTAGTTGGTGGCGTCGTTTCCGCCGCGGAGGATGACGTGTCCGTAGGGGTTTCCGGTGGTGTGGACGATGGCGGCCCGGCCGTCTTCATCGATGCCGACAAAGTGGTGGGGGGACATGGCCGAGTGCATGGCGTCGAGGGCGACCTGGACGTCGCCGGTGGTGGCGTTTTTGAAGCCGACGGGCATGGAGAGGCCCGAGGCCATCTGGCGGTGGGTCTGGGACTCCGTCGTTCGCGCACCAATGGCGGCCCAGGCCACTAAATCGTCGAGGTATTGGGGGGTGATGGGGTCGAGGAATTCGGTGCCGGCGGGGAGGCCGAGGTTGTTGATATCCAGGAGGAGTTGTCGGGCGAGTCGGAGGCCACGGGGGATGTCGAAGGTGCCGTTGAGGTCGGGGTCGTTGATGAGGCCCTTCCAGCCGACGGTGGTGCGGGGTTTTTCGAAGTAGATGCGCATGACGATGAGCATGCGGTCGCTTAGTTGTTGGGCGAGCTCGGCGAGACGGTGGGCGTATTCGAGGGCGGCGTGGGGGTCGTGGATCGAGCACGGGCCGACGACGACGAGGAAGCGGGGGTCGCGTCGGGCGAGGATGTTTTCGATGTCTCGCCGGCCCTGGAGGACGGTTTGCCGGGCGGCGGGGGAGAGGGGTGCTTCGGCGGTGAGGGTGGCGGGGGAGGGGAGGGTGTTGAAGCCGGTGACGCGGAGGTTTTGCGTGGGGGCGTCGGTGGTTTGCGGTGGGTGGGTGGAGGCGGGCATGGGGCGGGGAGTTTAGCGGGTGGGGGGATGTTTGATGGGTGATGTCAGATGTCAGATGTCAGATGTCAGACATGTGACATCACCCATCATCCATCACACATGTTCCCTGGGCTTCCAGCCCAGCAGGGCGATGACGCGGAGGAGTTCGGCGATGGACCATGCCTGAGCGGGGCAGCCGCGGGGGGCGTGCCCCCCGGAAGAGGAAGCGTCGGCTTCGTGGATTTCGTGGAGTTGGCCGAGGGAGGCGTCGGGGTGGTCGGCGTCGGTGAGTGAGGCGAGCAGGGGGGCGATGGCGTCGCGGGCTTGTTGTTTGGCTTGGGGGCTGGAGTTTCCGGCGCGGAGTCTTGCTTCGGCGTAGGGGCCCAGGAGCCAGGGCCAGACAGTGCCCTGGTGGTAGGCGGCGTCGCGGAGGTGTTGCGGGCCGGCGTAGGCGGGTTGGTATTGCGGGTCGGAGGGCGCGAGGGTGCGGAGGCCGACGGGGGTGAGGAGTTCGCGTTGCGCGGCGTCGAGGATGGCGGCGCGTTGGGCGGGGCTGAGGGGCGAGCGGGCGAGGGCGGCGGCGAGGACGCCGTTGGGCCGGTGCTGGGCGTTGGGGGTGCCCCCGGAAGTTCCCCCGGAAGTGCCCCCGGAAGTTCCCCCGGAAGTTCCCCCGGAAGTGTCGGAAACGTTGTC
>CAZIXN010000280.1:0-3192 GCA_964543215.1 uncultured Phycisphaera sp. | reverse complement strand
GAGGTATGACTGAATTCTGACGGGGTGGTAAAAAGGCGATCTTGCGAAGCAGTCGTTTCCGCACGACCAACTGGTTTAGGCCGCGTTGCCTGGGCGGTGTGAACTTTTCGCGGCGCGTCGGTGAGTTGCGGGGCGTTCGATCGGGAGCAGAGGGCGGCCTCGGTCGGCGCAGGGCACCGCCCGGCGGTGTCAGGCCGCTTGCGTCGCCGCGCATCGGAGGATGTTGAGTCCCAAGGCGCGCAAACGCACCGCGTATCGCACGCTTTGGATCCCTCGCGCCCGCAGTCGGCCCAGGCCGACCTGGTGCTTGAGCCGGGACATGGTGGCTTCCACGCCCGCCCGCCAGCGGTAGCGTTCGCGGAATGCGTCGCAGTCCTGGGCGAGTCGCCGCCGGCGTTGCCGCACCCCCGGGGCGGACGGCGGAGTATTGAAGCCGGCTCCCCGTGCCGCGCTTGCGATCACCCCGGGTCGGACAGGCATCCTTCATCGCGCAGGCGTCACACGTCGCAGGGTCGAAGCGTGCCTGCAACTTCGCGGGGCTGATGCTTGTCGAGATCGGCATGTGGCCGGCCGGGCAACGCAGCACGCGTCCGTCCTCATCGAGCGTGAACTGCTCCAGTGTCAGGTCGCCCCGCTTGGTGCCCTTGGCGGTCATCGCCGGGCTGATCAACTCAACCCCGCCCCCGGAAGCTTCACCTCCATCTTCACCACGTTTCGCCGCATCGTTCACGTTCGCCTCCGAGCCGTAGTGGGTGTCGCCCAGCACCGTCTCCGGCTCGATGCCCCGCGTCGCCGTGTCGTCCAGCGCCGGCTTGAGGTGCTTGCTGTCGTGCGTGTTCATCTTGCCCACCGCGATGTGAGTAATCAGGTCGGGAACCGCCGGTTGATGTTCGTCGTCGCCATCATCCTCTTGGTACGTCTCCATCACCTGCGCAAGGTAACCCTGTCCGCGGTGCTTGTTGTAGCTGGAGTCGGGATCGGAAGGGTTGTTCAGGATGTCGCAGGCCAGGCCTTTGGGCTCGATGACACGGATGCGGGCATGGTCATCGTCGGGGGCGGTTCCGGGGGCTTCGCCGACGACGACCTCGAACTGTTCGCCCAGCACACGCTCGAGCAACGCAAAACTCGGCAGCTCGGCGGCCGCTGTGTCACCGAAGGCTTCGATCAGACCCAGCAGGTCTGTGCCCGCCTCTGGCAGGCGACGCCGCGAAGTGCTCGGCGTCGTGTCGGCGAAGCAGCCCGGGCCCTCGCGATCCACATAGCGTTTGACCAAGTCGGGGCAAACCGTGTCGTAAAGTTCGGGTCGGCGCCGGGCCAGCTCACGCAGGAACTTTGAGATCGTCAGCACCACCGCCCCGAGCCGAGTCTGCAGCCGCATCGCCGAACGGATCGCGGTCGAATCCAGGCGCTGCTTCCGCGTATCGACCTTGAACGCCTTGACCAGTTCATCGGTCAGCCCTCGGAACAGCGCTTCATCCAGCCCCTGCGCAATCACCCGCCGCCGGTGGTTCCTCAACGTCTTCTCGCAGAGGTACGCATCGTCCTCGTCGTGGATGTCCAGCGCGTAGTGCCAGCCGAGGTTCAAAGCCAACGCCTCGACCGTGGCCGCATCGGTCAAGTCGTGGAGTTGTTGCAGGATCAAGACGCCGAAGATGACGTGCGCATCCTTGCTCGGCCGCCCCACCCCATCGGCGAAGTGTGCCGCCAGCTCCGAGGTGGGCAGGTGTCCCAAAAGGTGCCGGCGGAACACGCCCGCCCACGAACGCTCCAGCAACGCCCGACGCTTGTCCCCCAGCGGAGCCCACGCATCAAACAACAGGCCCACGCTCCGATCTCGCGTCTTGAGCATCCGCCCAATTTAGCGCAGCGGCTGACTGACTTTTTACCGCCACGTCAGCTTTTGACAGTTCCTCCCACCCCCGCCGCCGCCGCCGCGCCGATGGGGCCAACGTGGAACCGAGGGATTGTTCGCGGCCCGTCAATGGATCGGCGCGTTATTGCGCACAAGCCGAGCACGCCATTCCGCGGCACGCGCAACCCGTCGAGTTGCGGCGACCCGGCGTGGATTCAGGATTCGCGTTCGATGCCGGCGGGTCGCTGCTGTGCGTCGGCGTCGGGATCGCGCCAGAACTTCGCGCGGTCGAGCAGGCCGGGCGGATCGACGTATCGCCGGTAAGTGTACGGCTGGGCGTTGGCGAAGATTTCCTGCGGGCCGGACCGGCGGGAGGCCCAGGCGTTCCAGTCGGCGGGTTCGGGCCCGGCGTCGTTGCCGGTAAGCGTGGTGAGCGAGCGTCGCGCGGCGTGGGCGACGCCGTATTCCGCATTGGTCAGCGCGGACACGAGCGCGTCGAAGACGTCGCGGCGGGGGTACTGCCCGAGCGCTTCGGCGGCGGCCATGCGGGTGTCGGGGTCGTCGTCGGTCTGCAGCGTCGCGATCAGGCGGGGCACGACCAAGGGGTTGTGGAGTTGCCGCAGCGCCTTGGCGGCTTCCCAGCGCAGGAAGGCTTCGTCGCCGCCGAGCTCATTGGCGACCAGGAGCGCATCGTCGGCGTTGCCGTGCCGGCCGAGCGCAGCGGCGCAGGCGGCGCGGACCGTCGGGGCCGGGTCGGTGAGGATGAGACGGTAGACGGCGAGGTACTGCGGCTGTCCGCCCCACTGTGCGGAGCCGAGCAGGGCGATGGCGCGTCGTCGGCGGTCGGGGTCTTCGCGGTTGAACGCGTCGCGTGCGGCCTGCGCCGGCGTCGGGCCGGACAAGTTCTCCGCCAGCGCGACGAGCACCGACGGGTCGTCGTCGCCGGCGAAGGGGTTGGCGGATTTGCAGGCGGGCAGCGCGAGCGCGGCGAGCAGAACGGCAGGAAGCAGGCGAGGGACAGGCATAACGGCAGTATCGTCCCAACGGGGTTATCCGCAAGAAACCCGGTGTTTCGGCGCGGCGGCGTCCGGCGGGCCGGGCGAGGAGATCGCCCGGCGCCTGGCGTTTTGATCGGATTCTGTATGGATTTCACACGATGCTTTGGCTTTTCACACAACGCTGACACAACGCTCGCAAACCGCGATTAGCCTCTTCCTCATGGCCCCGGGAGTCGGCGGCCTGCTTCCCTTTCGCACCGAATTCTGGAGATCCAACGCATGCATCACAAGACCCTCACCGGCCTTCTCGGCGGTGCCGCCTTCGCGGCCGGCCTCGCCTTC
>CAZIXN010000279.1:0-3198 GCA_964543215.1 uncultured Phycisphaera sp. | reverse complement strand
CGGCCCCACCGACGGACCTACGCCTCGCGGCGTGATCCCCGCTCGTCGGCGGCCACCGGCCGCCGCTTTATTAAGCCGCCGACGTTGGCGGCGACGGGGTGAGTGACTGCTGCTAACTTTGCTTCAGCCTTCGATGCCTGCATCTGTGAAGTCATCGTTTGCGTCCATCACGACGCGGACGTCGTGGCCGTAGAACATGTTGGAGTCGGCGAACCAGAATTCGGTCCGGCCCGTCTCATCGAAATGAATACTGCGTAGTTTGAGCTTTCGGGCAAAGCCGTTCTCGTCGAGCTCGGGTTGCTGGCCTTCCGCCCAGTCGTGTTGGAGTTCGACCAGTTCCGTCGCGGCGTAATGTTTCGCTCGCTCGATCGTTTGACGCAAAACGGGCAGCAAAACTTCGGATCGCTTGATCGCGGCGTCGGCCGAACCTTGACGATCGCAGCCGAAGGTGACTTTGAATCGGCGCGTCCCGAGGCGATACCGACCTTCAAACCAGCGGACACTCGGGGAGTACTCCAGACGCCCCCAGCCGAGATGAGTGATTTTGGTTTTTTCGGGGTGCAGTGGCGGCGGAGGTTCGTCGGGCGGAAGTGAAGAGGAACGATCGAAAATGCGCTCAAGCTCCTCGTCGGTGAGCCCGTTCGCATTGATGGCCTTAACGCAAGTCTGATGAATCTGATGGATCGTGAGATTTACTTTGGCATCTTCTAAACCGAGTGTGTATCCGCCGCCATCGAATCGAACCCACCGCACGTTGCGGGAAAGAGGGAGGGGGAAATTCAGACCGCGGACCCCCGTGTCTCTGATTTGAAGATATTTGCAGGCCCACAGGTAATCTTCGCCGGATTCGGGCGCTCGGTTATAGGTGTGCCAACGACCACTAATGTTCTTCGCTGACCGTTGCAATACCACAACCATTGAACGGTAATCGCTTGCAACAGCACGGAGAGGGCTGGCGTCAATCCAGGTCTCAATTGTCTGTGAGTCGCCTTCGATTGCTTGATGCAATGCCTGCTCAAGGAGTTGAGCGTCAACCCAATCATCGTGTGGGGGCAGGGCGTCCAAGGTGATATCGCTACAGCGCCTTAGCCATCGTCGTCCCCAAGTCCGCGGGCGATTCGGCGACGTGGCAGCCGGCGTTTCTCAGGGCGTCGAGTTTGGCTTCGGCGCCGCCTTCGCCGCCGGAGATGATGGCGCCGGCGTGGCCCATGCGGCGGCCGGGGGGGGCGGTGCGGCCGGCGATGAAGACGGTGACGGGCTTGGTGACGTTGGACTTGATGTAGTCGGCGGCGGCTTCTTCGTCCGTGCCGCCGATCTCACCGATCATCACGATGCCGTGGGTCTGGTCATCGGCTTCGAACATTTCGAGCAAATCTATAAAATTGAGGCCGCGGACGGGGTCCCCGCCGATGCCGACGCAGGTGGATTGGCCCAGGCCCTGTTGGCCGGTCTGCCAGACGGCCTCGTAGGTGAGCGTGCCGGAGCGGGAGATGATGCCGACGGATTTTTTAGTTCGCGATTGGCTCACATGGGTATGGATGTATCCCGGCATGATGCCGATCTTGCAGCCCCCGGAAGTTTCGACCCCGGAAGTGTCGCCTTCGGGTTTCTTCACACCCGGAGTAATCACGCCGGGGCAGTTGGGGCCGAGCAGGGTGCAGTGGGGGAAGTCGGCCTTGAGGGTTTTCTTGACGCGCATCATGTCCAACACCGGGATGTGTTCGGTGATGCAGATCGCTAAAGAAATGCCGGCGTCGGCGGCTTCGAGGACGGCGTCGGCGGCGAAGGGCGGGGGCACGAAGATCATGGACGCGGTCGCGCCGGTTTCTTTGACAGCCTGATCGACGGTGTCGAAGACCGGGAGGCCGTTTTCGTCTTTGAGGCCGCCTTTGCCGGGGGTGACGCCGCCCATCATGGCGGTGCCGTATTTGAGGCAGCCGGTGGTGTGGAATTGGCCGGCGGAGCCGGTGATGCCCTGGGTGATGACCTTGGTGTTGCCGTCGACGAGGATGCTCATGGGAGTGGCTAGTGGCTGGTGGCTGGTGGCTAGTGAGGAACGGAAGGGGAGAATAGCGGGTGGGGGATAGGATGTTGGGATGGACGTGGCGGAATCGGCCAATTCGGGGACGGATGGCGGGTCGTCGGACTGGGTGACGGTGGGTGCGTATGCGAACGGTTGGGAGGCGGATCTGGCGTTGACGTTGCTGACGACCGAGGGGTTGCCGGCGCACTTGGAGAACCGCGAGTTTGTGGGGATGGATTGGACGCTGGCGGCGGCGGTGGGTTGGATCAAGGTGCTGGTGCCGCCGGCGTACGCGGGGGCGGCGCGGGTGACGCTGAGCAAGATGGAGCGCAGCGGGCGGGCGGGGGATGTGCACGTGACGCCGGGTGCGGCGTTGGTGGATGCGGAGGTTTGTTTGCGTTGCGGCGGGGCGATGCCGGTGGGGGATGCGGTGTGCGATGCGTGTGGGTGGAGTTATGAGGAAGGGAGTGACGGCGACGAGAATGACGTCGATCCTCGCGGTGGGATAGTCGATAAGGATGAAGCATGATCGGGCGAGGTGAGGCGTCATGGTGGCGGCGGTTTTGGTTGTATTGCCGCGGTATCCGCTGGCGTCCATCGCAGGCCTACGTGGCGACGCCTTTGGATAAAGCGACCGAACGCCTGGGAAGCCGGCTCCTTGGAGAGATGAAGACGCGTGCAGGTCTGCCGCGGCCGGATTGGGATGCGGTCAGTCGGCGTTGGCGAGCGTTACCCGAGGCCGACCTCGATGCGGGGTGGCGTGCGATTGAGCGCGTCTGGCTGGATAGGCTGGCGTCGGCTTGGCGAGACAAGGGCCGATCCGGTTTCAATGTGTGGTCGGAGAAAGATGTGTGCTTGGTTACTGATTTAAAACAGTACGAAGCTTGGACATTGATCGGGCATGCCATCCGCCTTGCGGAGTGGGTCGACAAGTCTCTTGCAAGTCATGGTTTGGGGCCGATTTCTGAACCGTACCGCTACGCAGATACTGGGGGATGGTTTGGTGGAGATGTACTGGTCGTTTGTCGACACCGAGCGGATTTCATTGAATTTGTGAACGATTCTTTCCCTGAAGCGTTTCGCGGTGGAATACCGGAGGCCGTGTGTCTTTACACCGGGCTGGTTCATGTGGCGGCGTATTGGACAGAGTGGGACTCGCTGTGCGACTCGATCCG
>CAZIXN010000278.1:0-3207 GCA_964543215.1 uncultured Phycisphaera sp. | reverse complement strand
TGGTGGGTGGATGGCGGCGGATGGGATGTTGCTCACACGTTCGGGACGGTTGGCAATTGGGTGCAAGGCGCAGGGATGCCGGTTCCCCCAGGACCACCCGTCACGAGCCACGAGTCGCAAACCACCCACTAAACTCGCGCCCAATGCCCGCCAAGTCCGTCCCCGGAAAACAAGACACCCCCGCCATGCGGCAATACCGCCGCTTCAAGGAAGCCCATCCCGGCTGCGTCCTGTTCTTCCGCATGGGCGATTTCTACGAAATGTTCTTCGAAGACGCCCAGCTCGCCCATCGCGTCATGGGCGTCACGCTCACCCAGCGCACCGAAGGCGTGCCCATGGCCGGCGTGCCGTACCACGCCGTCGAGGGATACCTCCGCCGCATGATCCAGGCCGGCCACCGCGTCGCCGTCTGCGACCAGGTCGAAGACGCCAACGACGCCAAAGCTTCCGGGGGGGGCGTCGTGAAGCGCGACGTCACCCGCGTCATCACGCCCGGCACGCTCACCGACGAATCCCTCCTCGACGAAGCCACCCCCGCGCCCCTCGCCGCCGTCGCCTTCCTTGGCGGTTCTTCCGGGGGCGACGATCAGGTCGCCCTCGCCTGGGCCGAACTGTCCACCGGCGACTTCCGACTCGCCACCGTCCCCGCCGACGCCGCCCGCGACGAACTGTCCCGCATCGCCCCCGCCGAACTCCTCTACTGTGAAACCGCCGACGGCCAAACGCCCAGACGCATCACCGACCTCGCCCCCAACTGCGCCCTCACGCCACGACCCGCCTGGCCCTTCCGCGCCTCCGAAGCCGCCGACCTGCTCCAGAAGCACTTCCGCGTCGCCTCCCTCGCCGGCTTCGGCCTCGCCGACGACACCCCCGCCCTGGGTGCCGCCGCCACCATCCTCCACTACCTCCTCGAAACCCAGAACCCCGGAGCACCGGATGTCAATCCGGTGCCCGCCTTATCCCACCTCCGCCCCCCCCAATCCTTCGCCCTCCACGAACACCTCGTCATCGATCAGACCTCGCTCGCCTCCCTCGAAGTCGAACGCACCCTCAACGCCCGCGCCACATCCGGCGGAGCCGGCTCCCTATTAGGCACGCTCAGCAACCGCGGAAAAGCCTGCGCCACCGCCATGGGCAAACGCAAGCTCCGCGACTGGCTCTGCTATCCCCTGACCAATCGGCAACACATTGTCGAACGGCAGGACGTCGTTCAGGCCATGGTCGACGACGAACGCTTTGTCCGCGAACTCGGCCAGGCCTTCGAACACGTCCACGACATCCCACGCCTGATCGCCCGACTGTCGGTCAACCGTGCCTCACCCCGCGACCTCGTCGCGATCGGACAATCCGCCGCCGCCGTCGCGCACGTCGCCGACACCCTCGACCAGCGACCCACCGTCAAGCCCTTCTTCGACCGCGTCACCGCCACGCGCGATCCGCTGCACGAGCTCGGCCGATGCATCCACGACGCCTGCGTCGAATCCCCCCCCGCCCACCTCCGCGAAGGCGGGCTCATCCGCGACGGCCACGACAAGCAGCTCGACGACGCACGCCGACTCATGTCCAACGCCGACGACTGGCTCGCGCAGTACCAGGGCCAGATCTGCGCCGAGACCGGCATCCCCTCCCTCAAAGTCGGCTTCAACAAGGTCTTCGGCTTCTACATCGAAGTCTCCGCCGCCAACAAAGCCAAAGCCGAAGCCTTCCAGAGAACCCCGGCCGGTCAAAGCTGGTCCCGCAAACAGACGCTCAAAAACGCCGAACGCTACATCACCCCCCCGCTCAAGGAATACGAGGGCAACGTCCTGACCGCCAAGGACCGCGCCGTCGCGCGCGAAGAAGAACTCTTCCGCCACCTCTGCCACAAGTGCTCCCAACACCTCGACGCCCTCCACGCCTTTGCCCAGGCCGTCGCCGAACTCGACGTGCTGCGCTGCTTCGCGCAGCGCGCCGTCAAACACCGCTACTGCCGCCCGCAACTCGTCGATGAGCCCGTGCTGCACCTGCAAAGCGCGCGACACCCCGTGCTGGACGAACTCCTGGGCGACCGCTTCGTGCCCAACGACGTTGAGTTAGGGAACAGGGAACAGGGAACAGGGATCGGGTCAGAGCAACAAGACGCGATCTCCGTCGCATCCACGCCCGATGCCTCAGCCCGATCCCCGATCCCTGATCCCTGTTCCCTCGCGCTCATCACCGGCCCCAACATGGCCGGCAAGTCCACCTACATCCGGCAGACCGCGCTGATCGCGCTGCTCGCGCACACCGGAAGCTTCGTCCCCGCCGATCACGCCGTCGTCGGCCTGTGCGATCGCATCTTCACCCGCGTCGGCGCCCACGACGAACTCCACGCCGGCCGGTCCACCTTCATGGTCGAAATGACCGAGACCGCCAACATCTGCCACCACGCCACCCCGAAATCGCTGGTCATCCTCGACGAAATCGGCCGCGGCACCAGCACCTACGACGGCCTCGCCCTCGCCTGGGCCATCACCGAACACCTCGCAAAACTCACCTGCCGAACCCTTTTCGCCACCCACTACCACGAGCTCACCACCCTCGGCGAGCGCGACGCAGACGGCCAACTTCCGGGCGTCGGAAACCTCCACGTCAAGGTCCGCGAGTGGAACGATCAGATCGTCTTCCTCCACCGCGTTCAGACCGGGCCCACCGACAGGTCCTACGGCATCGCCGTCGCCCAACTCGCCGGCCTGCCCCCGCAAGTCGTCCAACGCGCCAACGCCCTGCTCACCCAACTCACGAATCCCCAAATACAAGCCACGCCCCCCAACACGAAATCATCCCGCTGCGACGCTGCGACGCGGAGCCCCCTGAAAAACGCGCCCACCCTCTTCGACGCCGCCGCCCCCAGCCCACCGCCTCACCCCGCCCTCACGGCGCTCCGCGACCTGCAACTCGAAAACCTCACCCCTCTCGCCGCCTTCGACACGCTCCGCAAGCTTCACGATCAGGCCCGCGAAATCGAGACGCCTTAGGCAGCCCACGCCAGACCCCAGACGATCAACGTCGCGATGCCTGGCGCTCTTTACCTTCACGGCCCCCAACGCAGCGTCACGCTCAGGTCAATCATCCCGTCCTCGCCGGCCGGCCCTTGAATCAGCAGCAGCGCCGCGCCGGGGTTGGCCTCATCCAAAGGCGACGCCGGGTCACCGACGGCAGGACCTTGCGACATCGTGAAGCCTTCCG
>CAZIXN010000277.1:0-3255 GCA_964543215.1 uncultured Phycisphaera sp. | reverse complement strand
GCCTGGAGGAGCGTCGCAGCGGGGTCGCGGCAGCAGGGGCGTGGTCGGGCCTGCGGTTCACGGGCCGAGTGTATCGGCGGGCAGACCGGGGTCGCTCGAGGGTTCCGGCGATTCGTCGAGGTCGAACAGGCGGCGCAGCGCGGCCGCGTAGAAGCCCGGCGCTGCGTCGTCGCGGCGGGCGTCGAGTTGCGTCAGCGGCAGATGGAGCACCTTGTTGATGAGCCGGTGGCCGTACTCGGCGAGCAGGCGTTGGGCGGCCTGCTGCTCTTCGGGCGGAAGATCGAGTGCCACCATCTTCCGGACGGAACGCTCGTGTTCGACCGCCGCGATGTCGTGCAGCCGATGCCGGAGCTGGCGGATGAGTTGGCCCACTTCGCGGTTGCGCAAGCGCGTCAGGCAGGCGGTGGCGTCGACATCGAGTCGGCGTTCGCATTCGGCAATGGCGGCGGCCCGGACGGGATCGTGAGCCACCGATTCGGTGAGTTGATCGACGTTGACCAGGCGAACGTTCGGAAGATCGGCGACGCCCGGCTCAACGTCGCGCGGCAAGCCGAGGTCGAGGATCAGCAGCGGCGAAACGCCGTTTGGCGATCGCGCAGCGCTGAGCGCGTCGGCGAGGATCACGGGCGTGGTGGCGCCCGTCGCGGTGATGAGCACGTCGGCCGCGCGCAACGCTTCATCGATGTCCGACCAAGGCCGCACGTGGCACTTTGATCCGGCGGTGCCCATCGTGCGGACCAACTGCCCGGCACGTGTCGCGTCACGGTTGATGAGCAAGACGCGATCAACCGGGTGGCGGAGCAGACGTCGAAGCGTCGCTTTGGCGATCTCGCCGGCCCCGATGCATACGACGGTTCGTCCGCGCAACGACTCGAACTGCTCGCGCATCGCGGCGATCGCGGCGGAGGCGACGGAAGCTCCGGCGCGGCTGAGGCCGGTCTCGCGGCGTGCGGCCTTGGCGGCGGCGAGCGCGTTCTGAAACACGTGATGCAGGACCGGGCCGACGGTGCGGGCGGCGACGGCGGCGTCGTAAGCGCGTTTGACCTGATGCTGGATTTCGGGTTCACCGACGATTCGGGCGTCCAGCCCGGCGGCGACGCGGAAGAGCTGATGGACCGCGTCGCGCTGCAGCGAGGTGTGTACGAAGGGCGTGAGCTGCTCGACTCCCAGGGATCGTTGTCGGGCCCACCAGGCGGTCAGCGTGTCGGCGTCGGGCGCCGCGTGGCTCGGCCGGGCAAGGGTCCACTGCGTGCGGTTGCAGGTCGACAGCAGCGCCGCCTCGACGTGGGGAAACTGGTCGCGGAACGCGAGCAGCGCGGTGGCCAGTTCGCTCGGCGAGAAGCCGGCCCGCTCGCGCAGCGCCACGTCGGCGGTGTGATGCGAGATGCCCAGGGTCAGGATGCGCATGGGGAGTCGGTCGCGCGCTCGGCGATGAGGGTCAAGTGGTCGTCGAGCGCGGCGCGGCCTTGCGTTCGCAGGATCGACAGCGCGTCGTCACCGGCCATGAGCCCGAGCGTGACGCGGCGTTGTTCGGCGTCGGTCACGTGCCGGCGCAACCATGAGCGCCAGGGTTTCACGGCTTCGAGCAGTTCGGGCAACTGCGACGGGATCGCTTCACACGCCGCGTCGCACAGCGCCGCAGCGCGTTGGGCGGATGCGCCGCCGGTGGCGATGGCGACGGTGATCGGCCCGAGATGCCGGTGGGCGGGTACCGCCAGATCGCCCAGGTCCGCGTCGTCGGCACGGAGCAGCAGCGAGCCGGCGGCACGTGCGGCGCGGCCGACGGCCTCGTTGATGCTCGGGTCGTCGGTGGCGGCACAGGTGAGAAAGGCTGCCGCGTCGGCGGGTTGGAAAGCGCGGGGTTCCCACGCGATGCGGCCGGCCTCGTGCATCTGTCGGATTTCATCGTGGACCGCCGGCGCGACCACGCGGACCACGGCCCCGCACGCCAGGAAAGTCCGCGTCCGACGCAGCGCGACGGTTCCTCCGCCGACGATGGCGACGCATTTCTTCTCGAGATTCAGCATGACCGGGAGTGGATTCACGGTTTGAGTGTACGGAAGCGTGCGTCCGGGGCAGGGTCAGGACAACGCCGCGTTCCCGGCCATATTTGGCGGGTGACGCGGCGTCGTATTTGCGGTTGAGTTTTCCGTTGGGCGTTGGTTCAGCGATAGGCGCGGGCGGCGGCCTTGATGGGGCATGCGGCCGCGACTTTTCCGGCGGCGCTGGCGGGCGCAGCAACCGGTACGGCGCCGGTCCGACCTTGGGTTTTGAATTGTCCGATCAGTCGGAGCAGTTCCTCGGCCTTCTGCGAGAGCTGGAGGGAGGCGGCGGCGGCCTGGTCGGTGCCCTGCTTGGCGGCGGCGGTGACGCTGGTGATGGCTTCGAGGTTGCGGGCGACTTCTTCGCTCGTGGCCGACTGCTCTTCGGTGGCGGCGGCGATGCTCTGGATCATGGCCGACACGGCGGACGCGTTGTTGACGATGCGGGTGAGCGCGTCGCCGGCGCCGGTGGCCTTCTTCACGCCGGTCTCGACCTGCTGCGTGCCTGCGTTCATGTTCTCGACGGCGGCACCGGTTTCTTCCTGAATCGCGCGGATGGACTGGCCGATCTCTTCGGTGGCGCTGGTGGTGCGGTCGGCGAGTTTGCGGACCTCATCGGCGACGACGGCGAAGCCTCGGCCGTGCTCTCCGGCGCGGGCGGCTTCGATGGCGGCGTTGAGCGCCAGCAGGTTGGTCTGGTCGGCGATGTCGTTGATGGTGGCGACGATCTGCCCGATCTGTTCGCCGCGTTTGCCGAGGTTTTCGACGGCACGGGCGGAGTTGGAGACGGCGTTGCTGATGGCCTTCATCTCGGAGATCGTGTCTTCAACCACCTTTCCGCCGGTGGCTGCCGCGTCGCCGGATTCCTGTGCGTTGGTCGCGGCGTCGGCGGACTTGCGGGCCACCTCGATGATCGAGGCGGACATTTCTTCGACGGCGGCGCTGATCTGCGTGACCTGCGTGCTCTGTTCCTCCATGCCCAGCGCCATTTCCTCGGAAGTCGAGGCGATCTCGGTGGCGGCGGAGGCGACTTCGTTGGTGGCCTGATTGACGGTGACGATGAGGTCGTGGATGCGTTGCACGAACTGGTTGAACCAATGTCCGAGCTGCCCGATTTCGTCCTGGCTCTTGACGTCGATGCGTTGCGTCAGGTCGCCTTCACCCTCGGCGATGTCGCGGACCCGGGCGATCAGGTTCTTGATGGGCCGGCCGA
>CAZIXN010000276.1:0-3257 GCA_964543215.1 uncultured Phycisphaera sp. | reverse complement strand
GTCCATCGGGATGGAACGACGTCACGAACGTCCCCACGGCGTGTTCGTACGCGCCATCGACAACAACACGAAAGACGTTGTCTTCACGCTGCATCGTCACCGACTCGGGCTTCCAATTCGTCGCCTGATTCACCAGGGCGACTTGACGCTGACGTTGAAAGTTGCGTAGTTCGGCCGGGAGAATCAGCAGCTCCGGCGGGCCGGTGACCACCGGCCGGTCGCCAACCCGTGCGGCCATGATCCGACCGTCGGTTTTGCTGACCGCCACTTCCGCATCGCCGCGTTGCAGCACGACCGTGTCATCGGTTTCACGCCGGACGCTCCAAGCCGAATCGTCTTCGGCGTCCACGGCGGACGCCGGACGATCGGCCGGCGCGCCCAGCGTGTAGCGATCGATCTCGCGTCCGTGAGGATCGATCACCGTCAGAACCACGGGATCCTCAGCCGGTGGTCCGCCTGAAGTCGGCGGGATCGTCAGTGTGCCCGTCGCGTGAGGCGGCAGCGCCACGTCGAGCGTTCCAGACTCCTTGCCGCGGGACCAATTCAGCGTCAGATCCGCCAAGTCCAGGAAGTCATAGCGGTTTTCGACCTCGACGCTCAATGCCCCGCTTTGCGGATCGCGCGTACCGAGCGGGTCGAGGATGCGTACCGGCGAGTGCGCCTTTTTCGTGTGCCAGAACGTGTCGTTGACGCGACGGTTGGCTTCGAAGATCGCTCGCCAGTGATCGTTGTTGCCGATTGCGCGGTAGGGAGCTCCTTTGAAGTGGAAGCCGCCGAGGAAGTGCGGCCGGTCGTACATGTATTCGATGTGCGTCTCGGCGACGTGTCCCCAGAAGTCGTCGACGCCCGGGTCGTACGCGATTTCGAGCGCGTTGTTGACGTGCAGGTGCATCCACTCGGTGAAGAAAATCGGCCGGTCTTCGGGGTAGAGCCAACCGTCGCCGTCGATGCGGGCGGGGTCGTCGGTATGCCCGATGCCGTACGGCGGGTCCATGCCGTGCTCGCCGCGGGGGTAGTGGTCGTCGTTGATGTCGACGAAGGGGATGCTCACGCCCAGCCTCGCGTCCGAGCCGAAGAAGATCGGTCGGCTCGGATCGCGCTCCGCCAGGCCCAGCGCGCCGATCTTGAAGTAGTCGTAGTACGGGCACTCGTTCCCCAGGCCCCAGGTCATCACCGACGGATTCGAGTAGTAATTCTCGACCATCGTCGCCAGATGAAACCGGAAGCCCGGAGCGATCGAGGGATCGGCCCCGTGGTCGCCCAGCAGGCCCTTGTCGTACATCATCAGCGAGATCATCGCCTCGACGGTGGTGTACACGCCCATCTCGTCGCAGAGATCGACGAAGGCGATGTCGGGGGTCGGCCGGGAACGCAGCGTGTTGAGGTTCGCGTCCAGGAACAGGTCCAGGTCGATGCGGATCAGTTCGGGCGGGAGGGTTTCGTGACGGCCGGGATACGTGAGGTGGTAGTTGGTGCCGCGCATGCGGATCGGCTGGCCGTTGAGCCGAAGTTCGTGGCCGACGACTTCGATTTCGCGGAAGCCGAAGCGCTGCTGGGCGGCCATCGCGAGCACGCCGGGATCGTCGGGCTGATCGTTCTGGCCCGCCCTTACGTCGCGACGCAGCTCGCCGCGCAACGTGTAGAGGTCGGGGGTTTCCGCGGTCCACGAGGCCACGTTGGCGTCGGCGGGCACGTGCAGCGGATACGTCAGTTCGAGTGTTTGGCCGGGCGCGATCGTCGGCAGCGTGAGCGTTGCGGTGGACGGTTCCAACGGCACGGCTTGACCCTCGCTATCGATCAGAGAAAACGCCAGCGAGGCGTCGGCCACCGAAGCGTCGGACTGGTTCGCCACTTTGACGTGCGCGAAAAGCGTGGCCGAGCCTGCGGCGACGCCGTCGAGATGCAGATCCGTGCTGACGTGTAGCCGCGCCAGGTTGACCGGCGGCAGCGACCAGAGCCAGACGTCCCGCGTAATGCTGCCGAGTTCCCGCCGACTCCAACTGGTCACCAGCGATTTCTCGACGGTCAGCGTGATCGTGTTGCTGTCGCCGACATTGATGAACTCCGTGATGTCGTACTCGCTGGGCAGCGAGGCGATGTCCCGCGAACCGGCGGGCCGGCCGTTGACCCACAAGCGCGTCAGACCTTCGATGGCCTCGAAGCGCAACACGACCCGCCGGCCCGACCAGTCGGCGGGCACTTCAATCGTCCGCGCCCACGCGACGGGCACGCCCATCTCCTTGTGCATGCGGGGAAAGCCCTGGAGGTGGTAGTGCCCCGGCACCGTGACCGCGCCCCAGTCCGCGATGCTGGTCTGGGTCCCGTTGAAACCTTCGGGCACGACGTGCGAAAAGCGCCAAGGCCCATTGAGGCCGAGCCGGCCCTGATCCACCCCCGGCAGTTCCAGATCACGCGGCGTCAAACGGACCCACGGCAGGATCGACGACACCGGCGCCGTGTCCAACGCATCAACCGCGGCGTTGCCCTTGGCGGCGGCGGTGTCGTATTGGTTTTGACCGGCCGCCGGATCGCCCTCGATGGTTTCGGGGGCAGCCCAGGACGGCGAAATCGGCCACGACACGGCGAGGGCGACGGCGGAGAGAAAAACTACGCCCAGCCAAGAGACACTAGCGAGCCGACGGAAGTGCAAAGCCTGGATCATGGTGTGGATGGCCCTGATGAGAGAAGAGAAGGCGTGGCCGGGCGGGTGGGCCCGGCCACGCGAAAAACAGGAGAAACCGATTCAACCGCGGCGACGCAGCATGGCCAGTCCACCCAGGCCCACCAGCGCGAGGCTACCGGGCTCGGGAACGGCGGTAACGACAAGGTTGTCGACGTACGCGGCAGTGAAGAGGTTGGTGGCGAAGGCCAGGTCTCCGAACTCCGCGTTACCGGTGAACGAACCCGAGGTGATCGAACTGCCATCGACGGAGACGCTGTAATCGATCGTGCCGGTGTAGTTGCCAGCCACCGCGGGCGTGAACGCAAGGAGCACGCTGTGTTCGGCCAAGGGGTCGCCGTAGTCGAAGTTCCCCTCCAACACGCCATCGACAAACACGGACATGTTGCCGGTGTTGCCGTTGGCCGCCTGCTGAAAGAGCACGGCGAAGTTAGTCGAAGTGCCCGTCACGCCAAAAGGGAGGAAGGGGTTCGTGAGGGACGCGGTGTCGTAGCCGGTGCCAAAGGAAACAAAACCGTTCGCAGCACTGGCAATGTCCGGGTCGTAGCGCCTGAAGTCGAAGGCCACCGTCAAGCCC
>CAZIXN010000275.1:0-3262 GCA_964543215.1 uncultured Phycisphaera sp. | reverse complement strand
CGTGGAAGTACTGCTGGCCGGCTTCGATGAGTTCGGCGACGCTGGTGAATTTGGCCCAGGGGATGATCTGCCGCCGCAGGTCGTCGTTGGGGGCGTGCAGCGAGATGGCCAGCGTGATCGGCAGATCGAGCTGCGCGAGTCTGCGGATGCCCGGAACGACGCCGACGGTGGACACGGTGATCTTCCGAGCCGAGACATTCGGCCCCCACTCGGCGACGAGCGTGCGCAGAGCCGCGGTGACGGCGGGCACGTTGGCCAGAGGTTCCCCCATGCCCATGAACACGACGTTGGTGATGCGGCCGATCGCGTCGCCCTGGCCTTGCAGCATGCGCGAAAGCTGCCAGACCTGCTGAACGATCTGCCCGGCCGTGAGGTTGCCGTCAAGACCGCCGAGCCCGGACGCGCAGAACCTGCAGCCAACGGGGCAGCCGATCTGCGAACTGATGCACGCGGTCCGCCGCCTGGGTGTGGGGATCATGACGCATTCGGTCTGCGCGTTGGGGTTCAGGGTGCGGGGATCGGGGATCAGCGGAAGTGCAAGCGCAGGGCGGGGACTGTCGCGATTTGCAGGTTGCGGGTCCTGCTCGCCCGATCCCTGCTCCCGGTTCCCCGTTCCCCGCGTCGCGTCCCGCGACCAATCCACGAGCAGTTTCTGCGTGCCGTCGGTGGCGCGCTGATGCTGAACGACCGAGCCGAGCGTGAAATCGAGTCGTTCGCTCAGCGCGGCGCGATCGCGGGCCGAGAGGTTGGTCATCTCAGCGGGGTTGTCGATGTATTTACGGTAGACCCAATCGAGCAGCTGATCGGCGCGGAAAGCGGGCATGCCGAAGGTCGCGAGTTGCTGGCGCAACGTGTCGGGGGTGAGGGCGAAAAAGTGCGGGCGGTTGTCCCGCGATCCCGAGGGCGCGTTGGATTCTGGTTGGCCGGGCATGGCCCAGATCGTACGCTGAGTCGATGCGGCGACGGGACAAGGTGACTGATCGGGAGCGCGACGTGTTTGATGAGCTGTTGGAAGCGCATCTGGCGGCGCTGCCGATGCGTTTTGCCGAGGGGCTTCTGGAAGTTCCGCTGATCGTCGACGACGAACCGAGCGCGGCGATGCTGCGGGAGTTGGGGATGGACCCGGCGGACCCGGACGACGACCTGTTTGGCCTGCACACGGGCGTGCCGCTGACCGAGCGGAGCGTGGAGCACAGCGGCGAAGTGCCCGAGGACATCCGCCTGTTTCGCGGGCCGATCATGCGGTTGGTGGGTTGGCGTTGGCCGGCGGGCGGGCGTGAGCGGGGGGATCGGGCCGCACTGGACGAGGAGATTCGGATCACGCTGCTGCACGAATTGGGGCATCATTTCGGACTGGACGAAGACGACCTGGATGCGCTGGGCTACGCGTGAGGCGGACCGTAGCGGGGCGGTTATGCTCTGACCTCTGGCACGACCTGCGCGATGAGACGGGACTGGGAAAGCGATTCACGAGATGCTGAAGCTGGCGACGCTGATCCGCAACGTGGGAGAACCCGCGACCGACTCGCGCTACGACGACCCGCGAGAATTGGCGGCGCTCGGCTATACCGGGCGCGTTTTTTACGAGACGACGGCCATGTCGGGCGTTGCCCGGCCGGACGTGTTGGCGGACGACGAACTGCGCCGCTGGATGGATCAGCAGCAGCACCACCTGGACGGCCGGATCGACGCGGCGGTGGCGGCGGGGCTGGATGTTTACGTGTGCTACGACGCGCTGGTACTGGCGAACGAAGTCGCGCAGCGTCACTTGTCGACGCTGACCTGCAAGGGCCGGCCCGACACGCTGTGTCCCGCGAGCGACCGGACGCTGGATCGTTGCATGGACGGTTTGAGCGCGATGCTGGAGCGCTGGCCGCAGGCGGCGGGCGTGGTGCTGCGGTTCGGCGACACCGACGCCCGGCGTCTGCCGTACCTGACGGGCAACGAGATCTACACGCCGCACTGCCCACGCTGCAGCGCGTTGGGTCGGGCCGACCGCATCGTGAAAGTGATCAGCGCGGCTTACGAGCGCGTCGTCGAGCGGGCCGGCAAGCGTCTGATCGCGCGGGCGTGGAACGTGCGCCCCAACGGCATGCACGACTCAGCCGACCTCGCGCGGCGCGTGGTGGAGCGGCTGCCCGGCGAGCCGCAGGACGACCGACTCGTGCTGAGCTTCAAATTCACGCAGACGGATTTCTGGCGATATCAGCCGTGGAACCCGGCGTCGCTGGCGTGCGTTGGCCGGCCGGTGATCTACGAGTTGCAATGCCAGCGTGAGTTCGAGGGCAAGGGCGGGCTTCCGAACTGGCAGGCGGGCTTGTGGCGAGACGGCTGCCCGGAGATGCGCGATTCGCCCGGCGCGGTCGGCGGTCTGGCGGAGGCTTCTTCGCGCGTGAATTTTGCGGGGGTCATGGCGTGGGTGCGCGGCGGCGGCTGGGGCGGGCCGTTCGTCAGCGATGAGTCGTGGATCGACGCCAACGCCTTCGCCGCGCCGCGTCTGGCGGATGAACCGACGGCTTCTCCCGACGCCATCGGCAGGGCCTGGGCCACGCAGCGCCTCGGGCTCTCCGAGACCGGACAAGTCGACGCGGTTTGCCGCGTGCTCGATCGTTCCGCCGAGTTGATTCGGCGGTCGTTCTACGTCGAGTCCTACGCCCGCGCGCGGCCCGATGCCTGGCACCCCTCGGCCGACTGGATCAACGACGACCTGCTCGATGTCGAAGCCGCGTGGCGCATGGTCCAGGGCTTGCCAGCGGATCGGCTCGACGCGACGATCGAAGAAAAGCGACGTGCCGCCGACCTGGCGGCGACCGTACGCCACGATTTTCAGATGGCGATGGGCGATCGCGGCGGCGCAGGTGACGCGTTGCTGAACACGCTGATTTACCAGGAGTCGTTTGCCGAAGCGTTGCGTGACCTCATGGCCGGGCTGATCACCTATCGACGCATGCAGGCCGACCGCAAACTCAGCAAGAGTGCTCAGCGGGGCATCGCCGAGCAGGTCCGCCGCAGCCTGCTGCAGGCGCAGTCGCACTGGAATCACCACACCCAGCGCCACGGCAATCTACGCGGCACCGCCACGCCCTTCCGCGAATTGGGCCTCTGGGAACTCACGCAGCAGATCATGAGCGAAGTCAGCGAGTTGGGGTAGGGTTCGCTGATGGTTGACGCTTCCCGCCGACGTCGTCGGTGCCTCCGAAGCTTTATGATCGCGACATGACCGCTCCCGTCAGCGATGCTGCTTTTGCTCCCGCCGATTCCG
>CAZIXN010000274.1:0-3271 GCA_964543215.1 uncultured Phycisphaera sp. | reverse complement strand
AGGCCTACCTCAGCGCGATCAACCGCATCAAAACCACCGACGCCCGCAACGCCGAGGCCAAGCGAGAGCAGCCGTGAGTGTCCTCGAACCCAAAACGGTCACGCTCCGCGACGGTGCGTCAGTCCGCCTGCGCAGCCCCGACCAAGCCGATGCGGCCGGCATGCTCGCGTACATCGACGAAGTCCGCCGGGATTGCGACGGCATCATGCTCAGCCCGCAAGACGATCTTCCCACCCTCGAGTGGGAGAAGAACTGGGTCCGTGACAACCGCGAAGGAGTCGGCGTCCAGATTCTCGTCGAAGACCCCACCGGCCGGCAGATCGCACTGTGCAGCGTCAACGCCGGCAAGCTCGCCCGGTTGCGCCATGACGGCAGCGTCGGCATTTCGATCCGTAAACCGTGGCGTGACCGCGGCCTGGGCACGACGCTCATGCACGAACTCATCGCGTGGGCCCAAGCCAACGAAACGCTGCAGACCCTTTCGCTGGGCGTCTTTGCGGATAACGCGCGGGCCATTCACGTCTACGAGCGGTGCGGGTTCGTGGCCACCGGCCGGCACCGATGGCGGGCGTTCCGCGGCGGGCGGTACATCGACGAAGTTCTCATGTCGCGTTGGGTCGGCACGGGGGCCGAGCCCCAATGATGCGGCGAACCGGACGCACGGCTCTGCGTACATGATTTATTGCGCAAGCGTCCCAATAATCCCATCTGGACCCCGCAAATTGCCGATAGAACTTGTGGAGTGAGAACCCGCCGACCGCCGTCGGAGCACGTACCTTCCGCGGCGTCCGGCCAAACCTTTCGAGGCAAACCTTGAGCGACCCCGCCACGATCGTTCGTCCCCGCACCGACGCCGCCTCCGACACCCCCGGCAAACAGCACGCCGTCAAAACTTTCATCCTCGACACCAACGTCCTGCTGCACAACTCGGCGGCCCTGTTCCTCTTCGCCGACAACCACGTCGTCGTGCCCTTCGCCGTGATCGAAGAACTCGACACCTTCAAGAAGAACAACGACGACAACGGCCGATCCGCCCGCGAAGTCATCCGCCAGCTCGACAAGCTCCGCCTCAAAGGCCGGCTCGATGAAGGCGTCGCCTGGAACCATCACGGCGGGACCATCCGCGTCGCATTCGCCACCGACCACGACTGCCCCGACAACCTCCGCCTCGACTCGCCCGACAACCGCATCATCGCCGTCGCGTGGTCCCTGCAGAGGCGCGGCCACCGCGCGATCCTGGTCACCAAGGACATCAACGTCCGCGTCCGCACCGATGCGCTGGGCATTCCCACCGAAGACTTCGAAGCCCAGAAGGTCGACGCCGACCGCATGTACCGCGGCTACGAAGAGCTCACCGTGCCCGGCGACCTGATCGACCAGCTCTACGACGAGAAGCAACTCGAGATCGAAGCCATCGCGCCCTACCTGCTCGTCGAAGACCCCGACGAGGGCTCCCGCCAGATCACGCTGCACGCCAACCAGTTCGTGCAGCTCCGCAATCAGCTCGACGATTCACACACCGGCCTGGCGCGCCGACTCGCCGACACCGACCACCTCATCCCCGTCACGTCGCTGCGCAAACCGGTCCACGGCATCATGGCCCGCAACGTCCAGCAGACCATGGCCCTGGACCTGCTGCTCGACGACGACGTCCAGCTCATCACGCTCCTGGGCACGGCCGGCTCGGGCAAGACCTTGCTCGCCCTCGCGGCGGGCCTGACCAAAGCCTTTGCCGAAGAGCGCTACGACAAGCTGCTGGTCGCCCGGCCGATCATGCCCATGGGCCGAGACATCGGCTACCTCCCCGGCGACAAGGACGAAAAACTCTCCGCCTGGATGCAGCCGATCTTCGACAACCTCGAATACCTGATGACCACCCGTGGCGTCGGCACGCAGCACGCCGAGAGCAAGACCGCCGACAAACGCGTCGAGCAGATGATGGCCGCCGGCAAGATCGTCCTCGAACCCCTCACCTACATCCGCGGCCGAAGCATCCCGCACCAGTACATCATCGTCGATGAGGCGCAGAACCTCACGCCCCACGAAGTCAAAACCATCGTCTCCCGCGTCGGCGAGGGCACCAAGATCATCCTCACCGGCGACGTCAATCAGATCGACAACCCGTACCTCGACACCGCGTCCAACGGCCTGGCCTATCTGGTCGAACGTCTCAAAGGACACGCCCTCGTCGGCCACGTCACCCTCGCCAAGAGCGAACGCAGCGAACTCGCATCGCTCGCCGCCGAACGCTTGTAAACCGCGCCTCCCCATCCGACGCACCCCGCCAGAAAAAAAAAGCCCGCGTTCAATGAACGCGGGCTTCTCGTTATTTGCGTTGTCCTACTTCCGGGGGTCAGTTCTTCGTGCCTTCTTCGCCGATGAGTTCGGCGAAGCGGGCGGACTCGCCGATGGTCGTGGTGATCTCGTCGGGCGAGAGGGCGCCCATCGTTTCGGCCATCATCGCGGCGGCTTCGAGTTCTTCCTCGGCCGAGAGCTCTTCCTCCACCGGCGGCTCGGCGAGCTTGACCACGGTGAGGTTCTGGTACTCGGCGAAGCCCGTGCCCACCGGGATCAGGTGGCCCAGCAGCACGTTCTCCTTGAGCCCCTGCAGCGTGTCGGACTTGCCGGCCAACGCCGCTTCGGTGAGCACCTTGGTGGTCTCCTGGAACGACGCACCCGAGAGGAACGACTCGCTCTGCAGCGACGCCTTGGTGATGCCCAGCAGCAGAACGGTGCCGGTCGCGGGCTTGGCCTTGACGACCTTGGGCACTTCCTTGCCTTCGGCCTCGCACTTGTCGCGGAGGTCCTTGAGCGTCTTTTTGTCCACGACCTGGTTGATCTTGAGGTTCGTGTCGCCGGGGTCCTTGACCTTGCCGGCACCGACCACGGTTTCGTTGGCCATGCGGAAGCGGTACTTGTCGACCACTTCGTTGGGCAGAAGCTCGGTGTCGCCGGGGTTGTCCACGCGGATCTTGCGGAGCATCTGGGCGAGGATCACTTCGATGTGCTTGTCGTTGATGGTCACGCCCTGGGCACGGTAGACGTTCTGCACTTCCTCGATCAGGTAGGAGAAGAGCGTTTCTTCGCCCTTGATCCGCAGGATGTCCTTGGGGTCCATCGGGCCTTCGATGAGCGCGTCGCCGGCCTCGATGACATCGCCGGTGTGCACGAGCAGTTGGCGGTCCTGCGGGACATGGTGATCCACTTCGAGGCCCGAGTCGGACCGGACGATGATGGTCATCTTGCCCTTGCGCTTGTCGCTGCGGAGTTC
>CAZIXN010000273.1:1415-3274 GCA_964543215.1 uncultured Phycisphaera sp. | reverse complement strand
TGAGTCCAGATCCAGGGCCCCGCCGCCAGCGAAGTCCCACAGTCCCCCAAACGGACCGGGTGTGGTGGACCCACCAGACCCGGTCGACGACCATTACGCCCCAGTCCCCAGTCCCCGCCGCGAAGCCGCTCCCCAACCGCCCCCCCCCCGGGGGGGGTACAACCGACCGCGCCGGCAAAGCATTCCCGCGCGCCCCCGACGTCGCATCCTAGCGCTGGCCAACCGCCGGGTCGCCGCGTTATCGTTCAACCTCATGTCCAACGCGCCGCCGCCTCCAAGCTCCCCGCCCGCCAAGCCGCTCACGCCCCGCAACCCCGACGCCACCGCCCTCCGCGATGCGCTCAAAGTCTGGGTTCCCGTCGCGCTGCTGGGCATCATCCTCTGCTTTGTCGCGTGGAGCTTCGTCGAACCCGCCCCGCCGCGCACCGTCGTCATGTCCACCGGCTCGGCCGGCGGCGCCTACGAAGCCAAAGCCAAACGCTACGCCGCGTCCTTCGCCGCCTCGGGCATCACGCTCGAACTATCCCCCTCCGCAGGCTCAGCCGAAAACGCCCAACGCCTGATCGATGGCTCCGCCGACGTCGCCCTCCTCCAGGCCGGCACGCTGCCCGACGCCGCCGACGACACCCTCGAAGCCGTCGTCGCCGTCGCCTACGAGCCCCTGCTCATCTTCGTGCGCGATGCCCCCGACCTCGACGCCGAACAAGCGGGCACGCTCGCCGTCCTCGCCGGCCGGCGCGTCGCCATCGGGGCTCCGGGCAGCGGCACCGCACGTCTGGTCGAAACGCTGCTGGACGCGCTGCAGATGCGCGGCTCGGCGCAGGCAACCGCAACAACGCTCCTTCCCTTGGGGGGCTCCGAAGCCGCCGCAGCGCTCAAGGCCGGCGACATCGACGCCGCGTGCTTCGTCATGGATCCCGACGCCCCGCTCGTGGCCGACCTTCTCTCGACCCCGAACGTCTCCCTGCTGGATCTCCGCCGCAGCCCCGCGTGGTCGCACCTGCTGCCCTACCTCGAAGCCGTGACGATCGACGAAGGCGTGATGGACCCCGTGAACAACCTTCCGGGGTCCGACATCCGCACCGTCGCGCCCGTCGCCTACCTCGCCGTCCGCAAGGACACGCACCGCGCCGTCGTGCAGCTGCTCATCGAAGCGGCGAAAGACGACCACAAACTTCCGGGGGCCCGCAGCCTCATCGCCGCCCCCGGCACGTTCCCTTCGTTGCAGCGCATGGATCTGCCCGTCGCCGACGAGGCCGAGTTCTTCTTCGAGCGCGGGCCCAACCTTCTGCACCGCCTGTTCCCGTTCTGGCTCGCGTCGCTGATCGATCGGCTCATCATCCTCATCCTGCCGCTGCTGGTGGTGCTCATCCCGCTGTTCCGGGCCGCGCCGCCGCTGATGCGCTGGCGCATCCGCAGCCGGATCTACAAGTGGTACCGCAAGCTGCGCATCATCGACGATTCCCTGGCCCACGCCGACCTGCCCCAGCCGCGCCTCACGGCCGACCTCGAACAACTCCGCGACCTGGACAACGAAGTCGCCGAGACCGATGTCCCCCTGTCTTACATGGAAGAGTTCTACAACCTCCGCCTGCACATCGCCTACATGCGCGACCGCATCGAGAAACGCATCGAACCGAAACGCCGCAACGTCTCACTCGACGACTTCGCCCCCCCGGAAGACGCCTAGCCCCTCCCGGAAGGAAGACGCCTAGCCCCCGGCTTCTTCCGAGGGCCGCGCCGCCAAACGCCCCGACCCGCTTTCACGGATCGAGACGCGGATGGTTTGTTGTCTCACATCTGCAATCTGAAATCTGAAATCTGAAATCTGAAATTGTTTAAGCCGCCAATCGCCGCGC
>CAZIXN010000273.1:0-1315 GCA_964543215.1 uncultured Phycisphaera sp. | reverse complement strand
AATCTGAAATCTGAAATCTGAAATCTGAAATTGTTTAAGCCGCCAATCGCCGCGCGTTCTCCGTGCCCGACGGCGAACCCATCGCCACGCCGCCGAACTCCGCGGGGTTGGCTTCCACCAAACGCCGCACGTCGTACTTCGCCGCCTGCGCTTCCAGCAGCTCCGGCCGCGCCTCGACGGCCTCCAACCAGCGGTCCTTCAACTCCCGCGCAAAGGCCGCCTGCTGCGGGGCGTACTTCTGCTTCACCTTCGCCAGCGCCCGCTTGGCTTCCTTGATCTGTTCATCCAGCTGCGCACGCTCGGCCAGCAGCGCCTCCTCCGCCTCGCGCTTGGCCTTCTTCTCCCGATACTCCCGCGTCGGCGGCTCGGTGAACCACAAACCGCCCGCCTCCACCGACACGATCCGCGGCGCACGACGCTTGGGCTTCTCCGCCACCGCCGGCTTCGCCGCGTCCTCCTGCTTCTTCACCACCGCCCGACGCGCCTTCGCCAGACGCTCCAGCTCGCCTTCCAAACCAATCAGCTTCATGTCGCCCTGGCGCTCCTCCCCGCCGGGCAGCACCACCGGCATCACCTCGCTCCAATGCACGCCCGCCGGGATCGGCAGCGCCAGACGATCCTCCCGGATCGCCCCCGCGCCCGTCTGGCTGGGGAACCAGTACGCCGTCGTCGTGTCCCCCTCGCGAATCCGCTTCTGCCAAAAGATATGAATCCGCCCCCCGGAAGCCCCGGAAGTGATCTTGCCGTCCTCTTGCTTCACCCGCTTGCGGGTACTTCCCGTCCGAAACGCCAACGGCACAAAGCCCATCGACTCCCAGAATTTGTTAGCTTCGAGATCCTGCGCACACCAGCAGCAGTACAGGCGACATCCATAGGCCGAGTCTTCAAACTTCGCCTTGAGCAGATGCGCCGCCACCAGCTTCCGCCGGCTTCCGGGGACGACCGCGAGCTGATAGATGATGCCCAGCTCGTCGCGTTTCAGATAGCGGTCGGTGCCGATGACGTAGCCCAGCAGCTCCGCCGCGGAGCGGCCAGTGCCCAGTGCCCGGTGGCCAGTCGGCGAAGTTCCATCGGCGGCGTCCGCGCCCTTTTCTTCCTGGCCACTGGACACCGGCCACTGGCCACTCGTCGCTTCCGCCACGAGCACATTCCCCTCCTCGATGCGCTTACGGATGGCCGCTTCCCAGAGGAAGCCGACTTGCTTGGAGTGCTGCTTCTGCAGCGCATCGATAAACGCAAAGTCGTTCTGCGTCGCAAGCCGCACGCGGACGTCAGACGTGTCTTCAACACGGACGGCGGGAAGGGTGGGGGTGTG
>CAZIXN010000272.1:0-3301 GCA_964543215.1 uncultured Phycisphaera sp. | reverse complement strand
ATACTTTCGGTCGAGATTCAAGCTCCGGAGCAAGACCATCAGCAATTCGGTCTGTTGGAGCACTTCACGCGGGTTGACCCGCTGAATCGAGAGAGAACTGCCCCACCCACCCCGCGGAGCTCGCGACTTCACGTTGCGAGCTCCGTTTTTTATTTGGCGATCGTGCGACGAGCGGATGTGGCCCGGCGTGCCGCGGTTGATCTGTTGTTGATCTAGAGTCGGGTGATGAACGCGACGCTCAAGCGGCAATTGGGGGTGCCCGGCGCGGTGGCGCTGGGGCTGGGGTCGATGGTGGGCACGGGCGTGTTCGTGGCCCTTGGCCTGGGTGCGGGGGTTGCCGGGGCAGGCGTGGTGCTGGCGGTCGTGCTCGCCGGGGCGTTGGCGTGGTGCAACGCGCTCAGCTCGGCGCAGCTCGCGGCGGCCCACCCCGTCGCCGGTGGAACCTATGAGTACGGGCACCGCTACCTCACGCCCGCGCTCGGGGCGGTGGCGGGTGTCACTTTCCTGATCGCCAAGTCCGCATCAGCGGCGACGGCGGCGCTGGGATTGTCGGCTTACGGGCTGGCGTGGCTGGGCGTGAACGAGCCGGGCTTCCGCATCGGCGTGGGGATGATCGTGCTGCTGGGCGTGATGAGCATCGTCCTCGAAGGCCTGCGCCGCACGACGGTGGTCAACGCCGTGATCGTGAGCATCACGCTCGCGGGGTTGGCGGCATTTGTGCTGGCGGTCGTGATGCATCCCGAGGCTTGGCGGCCCAGGGAATATGTGAACTACCCACACCCCCCGCCGACCTTCGGCGAGATGTGGGGAATCAAGAGTGATGGGCCGTGGATCATCGCCCTTGCACATGCCACGGCGCTGATGTTCGTCGCCTATACCGGCTACGGCCGGATCGCGACGTGTGCCGAGGAAGTGCGCGAGCCCGGCCGAACCATCCCCCGGGCCGTCTTCGCCACGATGCTCGTGACGATCACGATCTATCTGGCGGTGGCGATCGCGGCGCTGACGGTCGTCACGCCTGACGCATTCGCGGAACTCACGACGCGCAGCGCCGCGCCGCTCGAAGCCATCGCACGATCGATCGGAGCACCCGCGTGGTTGACGCTGCTGATCGCCATTTCCGCGATCACCGCGATGTTCGGCGTGCTGCTCAACCTCGTGCTCGGCCTGTCACGCGTCGCGCTGGCGATGGGACGGCGTGGCCATCTGCCGCGGGTCTTTGCGAAAGTCGACAACGCGGGCCACGCGCCCGCGCCGGCGGTGCTGCTGGTGACCGCGGTCGTCGCGGTGCTCATCGCAGTGGGCTCGATCCGGCACGCGTGGTCGCTGTCGGCGGTGACGGTGCTCATCTACTACGGCCTGACCAATGCCGCGGCGCTGCGACTGCCAACGCAGGACCGCCGGTATCCGCGCGTGATCGCGTGGGTCGGGCTGGTGGGATGTTTCGGTTTGAGCCTGACGCTTGAGCCGGTGTATGTGTTTGTTGGTTTGGGCTTTGTCGCGGCGGCGCTGGGGCTGCATGTCGCCACGGCCAAACAACGCGCCGCGCAAGAAGAAGCCCGCGTTCAGTGAACGCGGGCTTGCGGTGACTCATGAGTGTCTAGATTCACTTCACCAGCCGCACGGCGAACGGATACTTGTACGCGAGGCCTTCCTTGGCTTTGAGTGCCGCGATGATGCCGAACACCAGCCCGACGATGTAGAGCGGGAAGTACAGCAGCGTGCCGATGCCGCAGGTGATGACCGACACCGGGATCAGGATCAGGTAGCCGAAAAAGATGGTGAGTTGGAAGTTCACGGCTTCCTTGCCTTCCTGATCGACGAAGCCGTGCTCGTCTTTCTTGATGATCCAGATGATCAGGGCACCGAGCACGGAGAGGATGCCGCCAAGCAGGTGGGCGAGCATGGCCATGTTTTTGGCGTCCTCGCTCGGGGGCGCGGCGGGGAGATCATCGACAGGTTCGGCGGCGGCCGCGGGTTCGGCGGGCGTGTTGGGGGGCGTGACGGATGGATTTTCGGGATGGTCGGACATGGGTACCCCTGCGTGAGAGTGGATGGCGCGTCAATTGCATCATGCGAACCCAAACCCCCATCGTCAACCCCGGTGTGCTCACGATTCCGCCAATCCGTAGGTGGCGGCGGCGTCGTTGATCAGCCGCGCCGGCGGGGCTCGCCCGGCCAGGACGGTGGCGATCTTGCGGGCGTGTTCGTGGCAGTTCTCGATAAACAGGGAGAAACGCAGCTGTGTCCCCGCCGCCGCCGTACCCGCGACGAAGAGGTTGGGCACATCGGTCATCATCGTTTCAGGGTCGATGCGTGGCGCTTGGTTGTCGCCTTCGAGCGTGACGCCGGCCTGCTCGAAAAGCGTCTTGTCCTGCTCGTAGCCGGTGAGCAGCAGCACGAAATCGGCGGCCAGACGGCAGCCATCGCTGAGCGTCACCCCGCCCGCGTCGATGCAGGTCGGCGTGGTGTCTGCATGGAACTCGATCTGCCGATGCTCGATGAGCGCGTTGATTTCGGGCAGCAGCCAGTATTTGATCGAGCGCGGATCGAAGCGTTCACGTCGATAGCTGATGGCCACCTTCGCCCCGGCGTGATGGCAGCGCAGCGCCGCTTCCACGGCGGAGTTTTTTCCGCCGACAATCAGGAGGCGTTGCCCGACGTAGGCGTACGGCTCGTCGAAATAGTGGGACACGTGGGGCAGGTCTTCGCCGGCGATGTTCAGTCGGCGAGGGTGGTGCATGTCGCCGATGGCGAGCACGACGTGAAGGGCGTGAACCGTGCCGCGCGTCGTGTGCACGTCGAACGTGTCGTCGCCACGTCGGGTCAGTTGCGTGACTTTGGTGTATCGCTGGATGTGCAGGTCGAACTGTCGCACAACGCCGTGGAGATAGGCGAGGTACTGCTTACGCGTCGCCTTCTCGGCGTTGACGGTGGTGAGCGGGACGCCGGCGATGGCGATGCGATCCGGCGAGGAGAAGTAGCGCGTCTGTTTGGGGTAGTCGATCACGGTTTGGCCGACGTTGCCCGCGTCCAGGTGCAGGTCATCGACGCCCAGATGTTGGAGGCAGACCGCCAGTTCAAGCCCGATCGGCCCGGCCCCGACGATGACGGTGTCGGCCGAAGCGGGAAGGTGGAGATGGTTCGTCGACGTCACGCGGTCAGCTTACGCGGCGCGCCGCCCGCCGAAGATTCGGGCGATCAGCGAGCCGGGCTTGCGGACCGGACGCGTGGGGGCGTCGGTGAATCGCAGGGCCGGCGGGTGGTTCGCGCTCAGGCCGATCGCGTCGACATCGTCGAG
>CAZIXN010000271.1:0-3315 GCA_964543215.1 uncultured Phycisphaera sp. | reverse complement strand
AGGGGCGATCTGGATGCGCTGTTCAACGCGGGGGATACGTATTCGATTGGTGCGTAAAGACCGGGTCTGGGTATCCCGGGGTTTTAGGGTTGCGTGAGGCGCAGCGTCGCGTTGCCTTCGATGCGATCGCCGGCCTTGAGGAACATCGTCTGGAAGCGGAGC
Organism: uncultured Phycisphaera sp.; assembly: GCA_964543215.1. Taxonomy (GTDB): domain Bacteria; phylum Planctomycetota; class Phycisphaerae; order Phycisphaerales; family Phycisphaeraceae; genus CAZIXN01. The sequence goes on along the minus strand of CAZIXN010000271.1, from coordinate 3,153 downwards.
GACTTGATGAGGTGGAACTCGCTGCCGCCGTTGTGGAAGTGGTCGATGAGCAGTTGGTTTGAGCCGTCGTCCTGCTTGCGGGCGCGGATGTGGGCTTCGCCGTGGGCGAGGGCTTGCAGGCCCGTGCCGTCGCCATCGGTGAGCGAGGCTTGCCGAAAGAAGAACTTGGTGCTGCGGAAGTCGCGGGTCGTGCCGTCGCTGTGCACATCCTGCGACCACGGTTTGGTCTGGGCGTCGGCGAAGCGCGGGTCGCCCGCGGCGGGCGCGACGCCTTGCGGCCGGCCGATGTGATCGTCGGGGTACGCGGACCACTGGGTGTCGCGTTTCCACGACAGCGTGTCGAACGTGTCGGCCACATCGAACGCGACGCCGTGCTCGAACACATCGATCGGTTTGGGCGTGTCCCATGTCCAGTCGAAGAAGTACCCGAGCCGCATCGTCCCGTCGCGGCTGAAGTGGTAGTGATACGTGCCTTTGGCGTGGGGGAAGTGTCCGTTGACGTGCAGCACGATCCGCGTTTCGTCGCTGTGCAGCTTGACGGCGTCGGTCTGCCAGTCGGTGAGCAGATCGCCCAGCGGCGGGATGGTCTGGCCCTCGCCGGGGAAGCCGTTGCCGCGGAGGACGAAGTCCGGGCCGGCGGTGATCACGGTCTCGCCGTCGATTTCGGCGCTGAGAAGGCTGCCGGTGTCGGCCTCAAAGGTCCAGGTGCCTCGGTTGGCTCGGATGATGATGCGGGCGTCGTCGGTGTGTTGGGCGTCGAGGTGGCGTGGGCCGGGGATCGACGGGTCGTCGAGCGGGTCGGCGGTTTGCGGGGCGGGCGGGGTGAGGACGAAGCGATCGATTTCGAAGCCGCGGGGCGAGGTGGCGACGACGTGGACCGGGCCGGCCTGAGGGTCGTAGTTCAGTTGGAGGGTCGCGGATTCACCGGGCGATGCTTGCGCGGCCAGCGTTTGGAGTTGCTCGGGATTTTGCCCGGCGCGGATATCGAGCTGATCGAGATTGAGAGAGTTGTGACGGTTGATCAGGGTGAAGCTCACGCGTCGCTTGTCGTCGTCGAAACGGGTATCGCCCAGGGCAAGCGGCGAGTACGCCTTCTTGAGGTGCCAGAGGAGGGTGGTGGGTCGTCGGTCGTCGTCGATGAGACCGCGCCACTGGTTGTCGCCGCCGATCTCGTGGTAGGGGGCGGAAAGGAACTGGAAGCCGCCGACGAAGTTGGGGGTGCGTCGCGTCCAATCCGCGTGGGCCTCCGCTACAAAGCCCCAGAAGTCGTCGATGCCGGGGTCGAGGTCGATCTGGACGCGGTTGTTGACGTGGGTGTGCATCCATTCGCTGGAGATGGCGGGCTTGTTCAACGGGAACTGCCAGCCGAAGTTGGCGGGCTTGTCGGGGTGGTTGAGGGCGTGTTCGGCGGGCTGGATGTCGCCGGGGGCTTCGACGGTGGCGACGCCGTCGCGGGGGTAATGCTCGTCGTGAAGGTCGGTGCCGGGGATGTCGATCCCCATACGTCCGTCGCCGCCGAAGAAGACCGGGCGGTTGGGGTCGGCGGCGCGGATGGCTTCGCCGGCACGCTGGAAGTAAGGGTAGTAGATGCTTTCGTTGGCGAGTCCCCAGAACAGGACGGAGGGATCGGAGCGATAGGTTTCGACGACGCGTGCGGCGAGGTGGAGGTAGGGCAGGGCCATGGACGGATCGTTGCCGTGGTCTTTGCGGGGGCCGGGCGCGTAGAGCTGGAGGTTGATGGGGACTTCGATGGTGGTCCAGAGTCCCAGGGCGTTGGCGGCATCGATGAGGTCGCGGTAGGGGGTGGGCCAGGCACGGAGTGCGTTGACGTTGGCGTCGCGGAAGATGCGGAGGTCGCGTTCGATGAGGCCGGGCGGGGGGAAGTGTCCGTAGCCGGGGTGGGTGACGTGGTAGTTGATGCCGAAAAGTTTGAGGGGTTGGCCGTTGACCAGGACGCGGTGTCCGTCGATGGCGATGGTGCGGAAGCCGACGGAGCGCTCGGTGGTCATCGCCCCGGCCGGCGAATCGAGCTTGACCCGCAGGGTGTAGAGGTTCGGGGTTTCGGGCGTCCAGGGTTGGATATTGGGCAGCGGGCCGGTCATGGTTCTGGAGTCTTGACCTCGGGCGGGGATCGGATCGAGGGTGAAGTTCCACGCATGATCGAGTTCGACCGGGTTGCCTCGCTGGTCGAGCAACTCGGCGGAGACGTGCGCGTCGTCAAGGACGTTCGGCGAATCGTTCTTTACGGTGAAGTCGATGGTGAGCCGGGCGTGGTCGTCTTCAAAATGCGTTTCGGCGTGCATGCGCGAAAGGTGGGCCGAGGGCAACGCAAGCAGCTCGGCTTTGCGCCCCATCCCGCCCATCGGCCGGAGGTACCAACCGGTCAGCGACGAGACTTCGATGGTCAGCGCGATGTTGTTCGCGCTACCTGCTTTGAGATACGGCGTAAGCTCGAACTCGACGGGCAGAAACGCCGAGTCGCTGGTGCCCACCGGTTTACCGTTGCACCAGAGGCGGACGTATCCGTCGATCGAACCGCACTTGAGGAAGATCGATCGGCCGGCCCACGCGGCGGGCACGTCGAAGGTTGTGAGGAACGCCACGGCATCGCCGGATTCACGGCCGAGCTTCTCGTGACCTTGCAGCGCGAAGTGGCCGGGCATCTGCACATCGACCCAGGTGTCGATCTGTTCGGCCTTGCCGGTGAAGGGTTTCGGGACCTGCGGCGCGAACCGCCAGGCGCCACTGAGGTCCAGCGTGAAGGGTTCGAGGCCTTCGACGGCGGTGACCGGCGGCGTGAGGCGGACGTCGGGCAGTTGCTCGGCGGCGACGCGGTCGGCGCTGGGCATGGCCGGCGGCGTGGGAACCAGCGGAACCTGATTGTCGGCCCCGACGTTGTCGATCTGGGCGCGGCTTGAGGCGGTGAACTGGAGCGTGGCGAGCAGGACCGAAAGGGTGAGCCAGAGGCGAGTATGCATCCCTTTGACGATATCGCGCGATGATGCAACGCGCTTTACGCCGGGAGGGGGCGGGCTGCTTCGGCGGTGATCCACTGGATGTGAGATGGGTCTTCGCGCAGGGCGGTAAAGCGGAGCAGCTGCAAGGCGCATTTCGCGGCGCGGTCGCGGATGCTGGCGCGGTTGCCGCGGAGGC
>CAZIXN010000270.1:0-3333 GCA_964543215.1 uncultured Phycisphaera sp. | reverse complement strand
ACGCCGGTGATCATCTGGTCGCCGAGGACATCGGTGACTTCGGTGTGCCAGTGGATTTTGATTTTGGGGTGGTTGAGGGCGCGGTCGGCCATGATCTTGCTGGCCCGCAGCGCATCGCGTCGCACGAACATGTGGACCACGCTGGCGAACTTGGTGAGGTAGGTCGCTTCTTCGACGGCCGAGTCGCCGCCGCCGACGACGCCGAGCTCCTTGTCGCGGAACACCGGCAGCGCGCCGTCGCACACCGCGCAGGCGCTCACGCCGCCGCCGGACTGAGCGAGGCGCATCTCGTTGTCGAGCCCGAGCCAGTTGGCCTTCGCGCCGGTGGCGATGATGATCGAGTCGGCGAGCACTTCGTATCCGCCGTCGCCTTTGACGTGGAAGGGCCGCTTGCTCAGATCGACGTGGTCGACGTTCTGGAAGATCTGGTAGAGCGTTTCGTTGGACATCTCCTCGATGGTTTTGACGCCGGCATCGGTGACGACGCGGGTGCCGAAGCGCATGGCCTGGTGATAGAACATGTGCATCATCTCGGGGCCGGTGATGCCTTTGGGGAAGCCGGGATAGTTTTCGACATCGGTGGTGAGCATGAGTTGGCCGCCGGGCAGGAGGTCTTTGCCGGAGGCGCGGCCGGGGAACACCAGCGGGTTGAGGCTGGCGCGGGCGGCGTAGATGGCGGCGGTCCAGCCGGCGGGGCCGGAGCCGATGATGACGAGTTGTTCGTGGGGCAGGTTGGGCGAGGTGGTCATGGTTTGATGCTAACGCGCCGGGCGGGGCTGGGAATTCCAGCTCGCGGGTCGGTGATCAGTAGGTGTTGCGTTTGCGGAGGCCGACGCGTTGGAGATCGATCGCGGCGAGCAGGTCGGCGACGCGCCGTCCGGTGTCGCCTTTTCCATAGGGATGGCGGAAGCGTTTGCGGTCGAGTTGGGTCGCGCGGCGAAGGGCGGTGGCGATACCGGTCTGGGTGTAGGGCGCATCGATGACGGAGTTGGGTTTCTCGCGGCCGTTCTGTCGCGGGCCGACGTTGACGGCGGGCGACCGGCAGGCGGCGGCCTCGATCAGCCCGGCGGAGGAATTGCCCACGATCGCGTCGGCGGCTTTGAGCAACGAAACGAAACGCCGGCGAGGCAGATGTTGGACGGGTTCGATGCCTGCGTCGTCGATGGCGCGGAGGATTCCGTCGCGGCCGGGGTCGTGGTTGGGTGCGAAGACGAGCCGGTCGTGCTTTGCCGTGGCGGCAAGGGTGTGGGCCATGCGGCGGCGTTCGGTGTCGTCGTCGTCGCCGACGGGGTGCTGGAGGATCAGTATGCGCGGACCGTCGTGGGCAGGGGCGATGGTGTCCAGGTCGTCGATCGCGGGCGAACCGACGACGTGGACAGCGTCGCGCGGCTCGCCCATGCGGACGATGCGTCGTGCGCTGGCCGGGGTGGCGGGCAGGTGCAGGTGGGCGAGCTTGGTGATGGCGTGTCGCATCGCTTCGTCGGCGACGCCTTCGGCCCGGTCGCCGCCGTGCAGGTGTGCGACGCGCAGACCCATGACCGACGCCGCGCTCGCGGCGGCGAAGGCTTCGATGCGGTCGCCGAGCACGACGACGAAATCTGGGCCAAGTGAGGTGAAAGCGTCGGTGAAGCCGGAGATCCCGCGTCCGAGTGCGGCGGCGTCGTGCGTTCGTCCGACGCGGTCGCGCTGCTGCATCGTGACTTTGGCGACGATGGGGAGGTTGATGTCGGCGATCGAGCCGGTGTTCAGGTGCGTGCCGGTGACGATGAGGCGCAGCCTGAGCGTGGGGTGCAGATCGATGGCGCGGCAGATCGGTTCGAGCAGACCGTATTCGGCGCGGGTGCCGGTGACGACGGCGATGGTGCGTGAAGAATCCATGGATCGAGCGACTCGGACGGGTGGCTTAAGCCACCCGTCCGGCGGAGAGTTGGGTTTCGCGTTGACGGCGTTTGAGGATCGCTTCGGCGACGTCGAGGTCGAAGGGTTCGTCGATGTCCACGACGTCGCCGGGCTGCGTGACGATGGCGCGGCGATCGACGCCCAGGAAGGCGTGCGGCTCGTCGGCCATCGTGGTGAAGAGGCTCGTGCGGGTGACGGCGATGATGCCGCCGTCGAGTTCGTACAACGGCGGGAGGTCCTGCCGGCGGTACACGCGGTTGGGGATGTGCTGCATGAGCACATCGTTGTCGTCGCGACTGCCTTGCGTGTCGCTTCGGGGGGTGAGTTCCTTCATCCAGAACGGGTGGTGCTTGCCGACGGGGCAGACGCTCTGCACGGAATCGCACCGCGTTTCGCGGAGTTTGTGGACGGCGCGATCGGAGAGATCGGCGGGTCGGACGGGCACGTTGCCGTAGAGGATCACGATCGCGTCGAACTGTGCGTCGGGATCGACGGTCTGGACCGCGTGTCGGGCGGCGCTGTCGACGGTGGCGGTCGCGTTGGCGAGGACGTGCGGGCGGTGGATCGCGGCTACGCCGCGCAGCGCGGCGATGGCTTTGAGTTCGTCGCCGTCGGTCGTGAGCACGACACGATCAAGCGAGGTGGAACGCAGCGCGTGATCGAGCGTCCAGTCGAGTACGGCTTTCCCCGCACACGGCAGGGCGTTTTTGCGTGGCAATCCCTGGCTGCCGGCACGGGCGAGGACGATGGCGAGGGTGGGCATAGGGCGCTGGGGTTTGGGGATCAGGCTTAAGGCTTCAGGCTTAAGGCTTCAGGCTTCCGGGATCAGGCGATTGTCGCGGCTTCGGGGCGTCTGGCGTGCAGCGATGCGAAGCCGAAGCAGCGGGGGCAGCACGGTGAGTTGTCGTGTTGCCAGTGGTCGGGCAACGCGAAGTCCGGGACACGTTGCCAGAGTTCGTGGAGCGGAGCGGCGGCGACGGTGCCGATGGCGGCGCGGCCGAGCCAGTCTTCGTGGCAGAGGCAGACCCGGCCGTCGCAGAGGACGGTGAGGCGTTGCTTGCTCTGATGCGGATCGGGATCGCGCCAGGGCGGGTCCATGGGCACGGGGTTCTGGTCGTCGGCGAGCGCGTGTTCGCCGCGGCCGGCCTGAGGGAAGCGATGGATGACGGTGTGGTCGGCGAGTTGCCACCAGCGCTCGAAGAACTGATCCATCTGCGGCGTGGTGGTGGTCGTCTTGGTCAGCGTGGGAACGATAAGCGGGAAGGCGTGGGTGTCGCCGCGCGTTCTGGCGCGTTCGGCCCGGCCGGTAAACAAGGCCTGCAATGCCTCGAGCACGGAGGCGAAACGATCGACGCCCATCGCTCGCTCGTACACCTCGGCGGTCTCGGCGTTGAGACGGACGAACACAACATCGGGGTCGGCGTCGAGGATGGC
>CAZIXN010000269.1:0-3335 GCA_964543215.1 uncultured Phycisphaera sp. | reverse complement strand
CGCTGCGAACCACGGCGCCAACACCGGCGTCGGAATGATCCACCGCCAAAGACCACGCTCCGCCGCCACGCCCTGCATCATCTGTTTGAACGTCAGCGTCTCCCCACCAATGTCCACCACGCCGCCCGGTCCCGACTCCAACGCCTTCAGCAAATACGACATCACGTCCCGCACCGCCACCGGCGTCACCCGCGTCTTCACCCAACGCGGCGTCAACATCACCGGCAAACGCTCGGTCAAATAGCGCACCATCTCAAAACTCGCCGAACCCGAACCAATAATCGGCCCCGCCCGAAACTCCGTCACCCCAATCGGCGTGCCCGCTTCAGCGGGCACGCGATCCCCCATCCCCTCCGCCAACACCCGACCCACCTCCGCACGACTCTTCAGATGCTCGCTGCGCACCGGCGGCTCGGGCTGCAGACCGCCCAGATAAATCACGTGCCCGGGCCCATCGGTCGCCGCCGCACACGCCGCACAGAAATTCGACGCCGCCTCACGATCCGCCGCGCGGAAGTCCCCCGTCGCGCTCATCGAATGCACCAGGTAATACGCCGCGTCAACCCCTTCCACCGCCGGCCCCAACGTCGCCGGCTCCAGCAGATCCCCCCGCACCACTTCCACATCCCCCTCCCACGCCCGGCCCTTCACCGTGTCGAACCCACGCACCAGCACCCGCACCCGATGACCCGCCTCCAGCAGACGTGGCACCAACCGCCCGCCGATATATCCCGTCGCGCCGGTGACCAGAACACGCATGGCCAAAGCCTACGTCCAAAGCGCGCGCCTAAGATCCCCCAACGCACATCCCTTTCACCCGCGACATTCACCATGGCCAAGACCACCGCCGATCACGAAACCACCACCTGGCCCGAACTCGCCGCCGCCCTCTTCGACCAGCTCACCGGCCGCGGCGCCGAAATCACCTACGAGTTCGACAACATGACCGTCGGCGTGCCCTCCAAAGCCGGCGACGGCGCCCAGCACGCCCCCTGGAAAATCAACGGCACCCTGAAAATCCGCACGTCGACCAAGTGACCCCACGATCAAGCGACAACCCCCAAGCCCACGGACACCGTCGGTGGGTTGCCCCGTGACGCCCGACACCCCCCGACAACCCGCGCTCCACGTCCAAGGCACCGTCACCCTCACCTGCGACGGTGCCGCGCTTCGCATCACCGGTGGCGATAACGGTCGCCTCCGCATCGACATCGCCGACCTGCCCACGCTCCAGAAACTCCGCGAATTCTCCGCCGCCCTGCCCGACCCCGACCCCGACCCCGGCCCCGACCGTGCCACCGGCCCCAGCAAACGCGCCCTCACCCGCGACGCCACGACGATGCTCGACACCCTCGGCCTGACCGTCGAAGTCGTTTTCGCTGGCCAGCGCATCGCCCAAGCCGGCCGCGGTATCGAAGCCGACACGCTCTCCAAACTCATGCGCCTCGGCCCGGTCGATCTTGACAAGTCCGCCGTCATGAAACTCGGCCGAAAGCTCTTCGCCGACTGACCGGATAACACTTTCCGGCTGAAGCACGGCAATCACCGAAGCCACGGAAAAGCAAGATTTCTTTTCCGTGGCTTGCGTGGCTTCCGTGACGTGCGTGGCTTCCGTGACTTCTGTGGCCAGCGACTGGCCTTCAGTCCGCTTCAGTCACCCGCCCGATGAACGCTTCGGCCAACGCGAATCGCTGCTGCTTCTTGTCTGCGTCCATCCGGTCCAGCGTGCCGAGCATCATCGACAGCCGCGCATTGCCCGCAAAGAAATCCCGGTGCTTGTCGACGAACCGCCAGTACAGCCCGTCCATCGTCTGGCACCAATCTTCGCTCTTCTTGTAGCAGTCCGACATCTTCACGAGATAGTTGCTGCCGCAGATATACGGCTTGGTCGCGAACACCCCGCCGTCGCTCATCAGCCCCATGCCGTACACGTTCGGGCTCATCACCCAGTCCGACGAATCGACGTACATGCACATGAACCAGTCGTACGCCTGGGCCGGCCGCACCTCGCACAGATTGAACAGATTCCCCATCACCATCAGCCGCTCGATGTGATGCGTCCAGCCGAAACGGTTCGCCTTGCGGATCACGTCGTCCAGCGGCCGCAAGCCCGTCGTGCCGTCGTACCAGCAAGGCTTGAGCGTCCGCGTGTGCCCCCAGAAATTATTCGTTTCATCCTCCTGTTCGTACTGCCGGTACACCCCACGGATGAACTCCCGCCAACCGATCACCTGACGCACGAACCCCTCGAGCGAATTCATCGGCACCCCGGCCGACGCCGCACGCTCCAACGCCCGGTCCAAAACTTCACTCGGCGTGATCAGCCCCAGGTTCATCATCGGCGAAAGCGCCGAGTGAAACAGCACCGGATCGCGATCGCTCAGCGCATCCTCGTACGCCCCGAAATCTGCAAACCGCTCGTCCAGAAACTGCCGCAGCCACGCCAACGCCTGCCGCCGTGTCGTCGGCCAACCGAAATCTTCCAGCCCGCCGGGGTGGTCCGAAAACCGCTCCGCCACCAGCGTTTTCACCGCCTCCACGTGCTCCGTCGGCTCGGCCCAATCCGTTGCGGGAACTTCGATCTTGCCCGGCAGCTTCTGGCGATTGTCCTCGTCGAAACTCCACCGTCCGCCGACCGGCTGACCCTGGGCATCCACCATCACTTCCAAGCGTTTGCGCTGCCGTTCGTAAAACTTCGCCATGAACGGCCGACCCGCCCGCCCACCGCCGGATGTGCTCTCGATGTAATCCGAGAACTCGCCGCGTGACGTAAGGAACATCGGCGACGGCAGCACCGTCCGCTTCAATCCGCGCTGCGCCGCGAACGCCTCGATCCGAGCTTCAAACCACTTGTCCTCGATCTCCCACACGATCAACTCGTCCACGTTCGGCGACGTCGTCGCGTCGAGATATGCACCGAGCCGCGTTTCGTAGGTCTTGCGCAGTTCCGGCCCGTGCAAGCCATCCAGCTGCGTGTACTGCACCTTCACCCCGTGCTCGCGAAGCTCATCGCGGTAACTCCGCATCGCCGCGAGAAACAGCACGATCTTCTGCCGGTGGTGCCGCTGGAACGTGCAAAGCTCCCAGTCCTCGGCCATGTACACGCGGACCGAAGCCGGATCATCGAGGCAGTTCTGCAGCTCTTTCCACGGGAAAAGCTGATTCCCCAACACAACCAGGAGCCGCTTCAACGTTGGCATGGCGGACATTAGGCCGACTACGCTTTGCCATGCCCAGTCAGACCATCCACCCCGCCCGCATCAAAGCACGCAACGACCTTGCCCCATCTTCCGGGGGCGACTTTGTGCTCTACAGCATGGAGTCGACCAACCGCA
>CAZIXN010000268.1:0-3381 GCA_964543215.1 uncultured Phycisphaera sp. | reverse complement strand
GCTGGCCCCGCAACCTCGCCGCAACCGGTGGCTGGTGGGGCTCGGTGCTCAAGCGTGGCGACTCCTCGTGTCCAAATAATCCGGCGACGATGATTGTCTATGCCATCTGCGCGACCGTCGTGTTCTAGGGGGCGGCCCGATGCATGCCATGACCAGACCGATTCGAGCCAGCGCCCTGAGCCTGCTCCTCCTTCTCGGTGGCGCCCCGGTACTGGGCGGTGCGCCCCGCGTCCTCGCACCCTCGCTAAGCGCTGGCGGCGGACCGCTATCCGGCGGCCAGTTCAGCGCCTTCACCACCATCGCAGCCGAGGTTCCCGCCGGCCCATTGGCCGGTGGGGACTTCGAGCTGACCGCAGGCCTGACCCGTCGCCGCGACAGCCTTCCGCTGGGCGATGATCTGTACGCTGACGGCTTTGAATCCGGCGGTTGACCGCAAGCCAATGCGCACTGCCTGGACTTTGAGTGGGCTCGCTCCTGCCCCGAACGCGACGGCGGCGGGGCAATCGCTGCTCATCGGCGATGCCGAAGTCGGCAGGCACCTGGACCTGTGGTGCCAAAGGATCACGCCACTGCGCCATCAGGACGAGGGTTGCCATTTCGAGATGTTGCTGCGCCGTTGCGCCGCCGCGAAACTCGGCCGCGCTGCAGGGGAGGCCGTGGCGGGCGCGCCAACGGCACTGATTGCCGCCGCCGAAGCCCGGGGAATGGGGGCACGGCTTGACCGCTGGGTGGTCGAGCGCAGCCTGGGCTGGCTGGAGACCCATCCGCAGGAAGCGGACACCGTGCATTCGTGTTCGGTCAATCTGGCCGCGGGCTCACTCGCCGATCGCGATTTCGGACGCTATCTGCGCCAGCGTGTCGAGCGCTCCAGCGTTGCCCCGGCCAGCCTGTGCTTCGAGATCACCGAGACTGGCCCCGTGGGCAACATCAAGCGCGCCGCGGAGCTTGTGCGTAGCCTGCGCGCCCTGGGCTGCCGCTTCGCCCTGGACGACTTTGGCAGCGGCTACTGTTCGTTTTCCTACTTGACCGATCTGGACTTGGATTGGGTGAAAATCGATGGGCGTCTCGTGCGCGACGCACTGCACTCCCCCGTCGCGCTGGCCATCGTGTTGTCGATCGTACAGATCGCCCGAGTTGCTGATTTGCTCTGTGTCGCCGAGTGGGTAGACAGTCCGCAGTTGCTGCAGCGGATGCAGGAGATCGGAATCGATTTTGCGCAGGGCTACCAGATTGGCCGACCCATGCCGCTGGAGGAGTTTTTCGCCGGACCCACTGGCGCTTGACGGACCAAGCTGGCGGCAACCGCTGCGCCTTTTTGCCATTGGCCGCGGCCTGAGCCTGAATTGCCATTCAGCTGCCACGCAGGCCTATTCCCTGCTTGTGCAGCACCACCGCACACGCGCTCAACCGGCCGAATGGCCCAGGTCGCTCGCTCGTCTGTGCTGGCTGGGAGCATGCCCCTGCCAGCGTCGGAAAGCCTTTCGGAAGGTGACTTCGTTGCGGTAGCCACAGGCCTGCGCAACCTGGGCTACGCTCTGCCCTGGCCGCGACAACAACTGTTGCGCTCGCTGGATGCGCCAGCGATGCACGTAATGCGCCGGCGTTTCGCCCACCGTGACTCGAAAGTGCTCGGCAAAGGCGGATCGCGACATGCAGGCCAAGGCTGCCATTTCCGCCAGTGTCCAGTTCTGCGCCGGATCCTGATGAATGGCGCTCAGCAGACGGGCCAGGCGCGCATCACCGATCGCTCCCAGGAAGCCGGGATTGCTGGTGTGATCGTGCAGCACATGCTTGATGATCAGCATCAATACCACTTCTCCGAGGCGGTCGAGTACCGCTGCATTGCCCGAGTCCGGCGCGTCAGCGAGCGCGCACATGAGCGTGCCCAGCCCGCGCATGGCCGGCACCTCGTCTCCGGCGCGCAGCACGATGGCATCAGGTATGGCCGCCATGACCAGATCCCAACCCGGGTCTTCGGCGCTCAGGTAACCGCATGCAAGGCTCATCTCTGTCGGGTCATTGGCAGCAAGTTGCGGCTGCGGGCTGGGCGAGTCGTCGGCCGCGCACAGCTCGTGCCACTGGCCGGGAGGCACGAAAGCCAGGTCGCCGCAGCGCATCGGCAGCGGAGCTGCGAGGCGCCGATGCAACCATGCCTGACCCGCGGTCAACAGGTGGAACACCGGCCGCGCCGACAAGCCCGGGTTGAGCCGCCAGGCGCCGCACAGCTCTGGCCGGGCGAAGACCTCAGCATGCATTCGCGCAGACTTCAGCCAGTCGTTGAGCACCGCGATTTCAGGACGATTCATCATGCAATGTGGACGAAAGCAACCGTGTTGCAGATGCAGACCCGCGCAAGCTGGGGTCCCTTTCAATCAGAGTGGATTACCCCGCCATGCAAACCCGTCAGACCCTGCTTTGCGCCGCCCTGGCCGCGATGATCAGCCACACAGCCTCGGCGCAGACTCACGAAGTGATCGTTGAAAATCTCGCCGGCCCAGGTGGGGTGTTCCTTACCCCGGTCTGGATTGGCTTCCACGCCGGTGATTTCGATCTGTATGACCGCGGGGCACCGTCGAGCCCGGAACTTGAACGTCTTGCCGAGGATGGAGACGTCGACCCGCTGGATCAGCTCTTCCGCAGCGTCGCGACCCGCGTCAGCGTCACGGTCACCGAGCCCTCAGGTTTTCCCGGCGCGCCGGTCTTCGACCCCGGCACCGTAGGCCGCGCCACGGTCGAGCTTGACCCTGCTCGCCACCGCTACCTCAGCTACGCCTCGATGGTCATCCCATCCAACGACGCCTTCGTCGCGAACGGCAACCCAACGGCACACCAACTGTTTGACGACCAAGGCCAAAGCACCGGTGCGGTGAGCTTTGTGGTCTACGGCCGTGACGTGCTGGACGCCGGCACTGAAGCCAACACGGAAACCGACGCAGCGTTTTTCAACCAGTCCGGTCCGAACCAGGGCACGCCGGAGAACGGCGTAGTGACACTGCATTCCGGCTTCAACGGGTCCATTGCGAACCCGGCCGGCCAGCCTGTGAACATCCTCGGCGGCAGCTTCATGGGCATCACCTTCGACCCCCTGGCAGCAGACTTCACGCAGTCCTTCTATCCGCTCATGCGCGTGACTTTGCGCCCGCTCCATGAGACCGTGCGCGTGCGGGTACGCAATCTGCAGCCAGAAGGAGGGTTGTTCTTTACGCCGTTCTGGGTGGGTTTCCACGACGGCAGTTTTGATCTTTATGATCGCGGCGCGCCAGCGTCACCGGGACTTGAGAGCTTGGCCGAAGATGGCGACACCGCGCTGCTATCTGACGCCTTTGCCGGATTCGGTGTGGATGGGACCATCGTCGAGCCCTCCGGGTTTGCGGGTGCTCC
>CAZIXN010000267.1:0-3431 GCA_964543215.1 uncultured Phycisphaera sp. | reverse complement strand
GCCCATGCCCATCGCGCCGGCCAGGCCGTTGAGCGTGGACTCATCCACGCCCGCGGCTTCCTGCATCGTCGCGTCGAGTTGGCGGAGCAGGTCGAAGTAGTCCATCTGCGCCGTCTGCATCCGGCCGAGCATCGGGTTGCGGATCACGGCGTCCTGCGCGTCGCGAAGCTTTTTCTTGTCGCTGACTTCGATGGGCTTGCCGGCTTGTTCCTTCGCGGACACTTCCGTGATGGCGCGTTGGAAGTCCAGCAGTGCGCGTTGTGTGGACACGTCGTCGGCAAAGGCCTTGTTCGCGGCGTGCAACTGCTTGACGGTGTCGTGTTGCTTGAGCAGTTCGCCGAGCTTCTTCGCGGCGTCGTTGAGTTCGTCGGTGGTGGGCATGTCGGGGATCGGGGTTCGGGGAACGGGGTTCGGGGAACGGGGTTCGGGGAACGGGGAACGGGGACCGGGGAACGGGCCGAACAACGTACACCATACGGTTCGCGTACGATTCGGCTTGACGCTCGAGGCTCGGTGCTTTCCGAACCCCGAACCCCGATCCCCGATCCCCGGCCCCTCATGACATCCCGCTACTCCCAACGCATCCTTTCGCACATCGCCGACCGGCGGTACGAACTCGCCAACGCCAAAGCCCTGGCCGACGCGCTGTCCATCCCCGACGACTCGCGCGACGAGTTCATCGCCGCCATCGATCACCTGCTCGACAACAATCAGGTCGTACGCGGCCCGCACGAGACGATCGGCCTTCCGCCGCCGGCGGGGTTCATGGACGGGCTGTTCCGCAAGCACCCCAACGGCTTCGGCTTCTTCATCCCCGATCAACTCGTCGAGCACGGCGACCTGTTCGTGCCCCCGCCCAACGTCGGCGATGCGCTCACCGGCGACCGCGTGCGCATCAAGGTGCACAAGGAAAACCGCGGCGGCGGCGGCAAGAGTCCGTGGGTGGCGAAGATCGTCGAGGTGCTCAAGCGCGCGGATCGCAAGTACGCCGGCACGCTGGAGAAAAAAGGCCGGTTCTTTCAGGTCGCGGTGGACGGCCGGATGATGACCGAGCCGATCGTCGTGCGTGACATCGGCAGCAAGAACGCCCGGCCCGGCGACAAGGTGGTCGTGGAGATCATCAAGTACGGCGACGCCAAGGAGAACAAGGCGGCCGAGGGCGTGATCGTCGAGGTGCTCGGCGAGGCCGGTCAGCCGGATGTCGAGACGATGGCGGTGATGCACGCGTTCGGCCTGGCCGAGGCGTTCGACGAGGCGGTCCTCCGCGAAGCACGCGACGCGGCCAACCGGATCAGCGACGACATCCCCGACGACCGGGAAGACTTGACGGGCCTGTTCATCGCGACGATCGACCCGCCCACCGCCAAGGACTTCGACGATGCGATCAGCATCGAAAAACTCACGCCCGGCGAAGAAAAAGACGGCGCGGCGTGGGAACTGGGCGTGCATATCGCGGACGTCGCGGCGTTCGTGACGCCCGGCTCGGCGCTGGACACCGAGGCGTACGCCCGTGGCAACTCGACGTATCTGCCCAAGCGGGTGATCCCGATGTTGCCGGAGGTTTTAAGCAACGGCGTGTGTTCGCTGCAGCCCGATGTGACGCGGTACGCCAAGTCGTGCTTCATCCGCTACGACCGCAAGGGCAATCCGATGAGCGCGCGGTTCGCGCGCAGCGTGATCAAGTCGGCCAAGCGGCTGACGTATCTCGAAGCGCAGGCGCTGATTGAGGACGACCTCAAGGAAGCGATCAAGCACTGCCGGGAAGATTCGGGTGGGACGACGAAGTATCCGCGCGAGCTGATCCAGAAACTCAAACAGATGGACGAGCTGGCGAAGGTGATCCGCGAGCGCCGTTTGGGCGAGGGGATGATCGTGCTGGGGCTTCCGGCGGTGGAGCTGGTGTTCGACGATGCGGGCCGGGTGATCGATGCCGAACCCGAGGATGATGCCTTCACGCACACGATCATCGAGATGTTCATGGTGGAGGCGAACGAAGCGGCGGCGCGTCTGTTCGACAAGCTGGACGTGCCGATGATCCGTCGGACGCACCCCGACCCCGACGCGCACGATGTGGGCGAGTTGAAGCAGTTCGCACGGGTGGCGGGGTTCAACATCCCCAGTCGGCCCAGCCGCAAGGAGTTGCAGCAGCTGCTGGATTCGGTGCGCGGCAAGCCGCAGCAGCAGTCGGTGCACATCGCGGTGCTGCGGACGATGACGCGGGCGGAGTACTCGCCGAACCTGATCGGGCACTTCGCGCTGGCCAGCGAGCACTACACGCACTTCACCTCGCCGATCCGCCGGTACCCGGACCTGATCGTGCACCGCGGGATCGACAAGGCGCTCGAAGCGCTCGCGTCGCACCCCAGCAACAAGAAGGCGGTGACGCGCAAGCTCAACGACGACGAGACGCTGCCGGGCTTCGACAAGCTGGTGGAGATCGGCCGGCACTGCTCGACGACCGAGCGCAACAGCAGCGACGCCGAGCGCGAGCTGCGGAACTATCTGGTGCTTGAGTTGCTCAGCGAACACCTCGGCGACGACTTTGCCGGGACGGTGACGGGCGTGACGGGCAACGGTGTGTTCATCCAGATCGACAAGTACCTGGTGGACGGGTTCGTGGCCGTGCGCGAGTTGCCGCAGCTGCCGCAGGACCGCTGGCAGTTCAACCGCACCTCGGGAACGCTGGTGGCGCAGCGCAGCGGCAAGACCATCGGCATCGGCGACCGGTTCACGGTGCGCGTCGCGGCGGTGGACCTGGCCCGGCGTCAGATGGATTTGGCGGTCGTGGAGACGAGCACGCCCAAGAAGCCGTCGCGCAAATCCGACAAGCCCAAGGCCGCAAGCGACGGAGGCGGAGAAGGGGGCGGGGGCAAGAGCAAGCAAGCGAGCCCCGAGCGGGAGCGTCCGCGGCAGCGCAGCGAGGGCAAGTCCGGCTCGCGTTCGGGTTCGGGCGGCGGCGGGGGCAAGAAGGTCAAGCCCTCTGCGAAGGGCAAGCCCCGGCCCAAGGATGGCCAAGGCGGGAAGAGCGGTAAAAGCGGCGGCCCCGCCGCCGAGGGGGGTGGGAAATCCCGAAATTCCAAGAATCGCAAGAAAAAAGGCCGATGAGCCGATGGGAATGCTATAACATTGCGGGAGCGTAAGACCGCAACTTCTATCAAGCATTTCCCTATTTCACCGCCGTTCAGGAGGCTCCCCATGCTCTGCCACTTCCCCCTTGGTCGCCGTGCTGCCGCGTCGGGCTCGGCCTTCACGCTGATCGAGCTTTTGGTGGTGATTTCGATCATCGCGATCCTGATCGGGATTCTGCTGCCGATTCTGGGCCGGGGCAAGGACGAGGCGAAGGCCATTGCGTGCGGCTCGAACCTGCGTCAGATGGCCATCGGGCTGAAGGTTTACGAGCAGGACTTCCGTGGCAGCGGGCCGTACGCCGG
>CAZIXN010000266.1:0-3454 GCA_964543215.1 uncultured Phycisphaera sp. | reverse complement strand
CTCGTGGGAGGCGTTCACGGCCGCGATCCCCGAAGCGATTTTCGGCGTCGATCCCACGCCCTACGGCGGGTCGGTATTGGCCGTGCTTTCCTTGCTCGGCATCGCGTGCGTCATGGGTCGCCGGCCGTTGTGGGGTTGCGTGGTGGTGCTGATGGCCGCGCCGTGGTTCGTCTTCATCGCCACGCCGCGCTACGTCGTGCCGATTCTGCCGGTGATTTATCTGGGGTGGTGGTTGCTGGTGAGCGCGTGGTATCGCCGCCCGGGCGGTGCGGGCCGATGGGCGGGCATGGCGTTGGTGGTGTTGCTGGTCGGCAACCTGGTGGGGGTGGGGCGACTGATCTACGAGCAGCGTCAGCCGGCTTTCCTTGAAACGTTCGGCGACGGCCGCTTCGTGACCACCCGCGCCTCGGGGGACTGGCTCCGCATGAACACCACCCCCGGCACGCGCGTGTTGTGCAGCACGCGCGAGCACGGCGTCCTGTCGTACTGGAGCGATCGCGCGGTGCTGACCGCCGTGAGTACGCCGGCCATCAACGCGGGCCGGCTGTTGCTGGTGGAACCCGCGGAGGCGGAACTGCTCGCCGGCGTGGCGCAGCAGGGCTGGCGGTTGTCCGAGCCCTTGGCGACGTTCGCCGCGCCGCCCGGCGAGCCGGCGTGGACGTTGCGTGAAGTCGTCCGGCCCGAGCGCGACGCCGAGTCCCCGCCGACCAACCCGTAGGATGTCGCCGTGCGTGTCGCGCTGGTTCACGAATGCATCGTCGGCTACCACGGCTCGGAGCGCGTGCTCGCCGCGCTCGCGGAGCTGTATCCGCAGGCTCCGATCTTCACGGTGTTGCACGACGAACGCGTGTTGTGTGGCACGCCGTTGGAAGGCCGGGACCTTCGGCCGACGTTTCTCCAGCGACTTCCGGGCGCGACACGTCGGCATCGGCTGCTGCTGCCGCTGATGCCCTATGCCGTCGAGCAGCACGACCTGCGCGGTTACGACGTGGTGATCAGCTCGCACCACGCCGTCGCGCACGGCGTGCTGACGCGCAGCGACCAACTGCACCTCTGCTACACGCACAGCCCCGCACGCTACGCGTGGGATCTGTATCCCGAACACGTGCCGCCGTCGGAATGGTCGCCGGTGAAGCGGGCCGTGCTGCACCGCTTCCGCGGGTGGGATCAACGCGCAGCGCAGCGGGTCGATCACTTCTTCGCCAACGCGCGGCACGTTGCGCGGCGCATCGCGCGCTCGTATCGGCGGACGGCCGAGGTGGTGCATCCGCCGGTGGACGTGGCGCGCTTTGCTTCCGCGTTGTCGCAGGACACGCCACGCGAGCGCTACGTCACGCTCGGCCGACACGTTCCGTACAAGCGGACCGACATCGTTGTGGAAGCGTTCGCGCGGTCGGGCAAGCCGCTGACGGTGATGGGCGACGGCCCGGAACACGCACGGCTCGTCCGCCTGGCCAGCGAACACGGCAAGGCGAACGTGCGCTTCGTGCGGAACGCGGACGAGGCGGCGGTGGCGGCGGCGCTGGGTTCGGCGAAGGCGCTCGTGTTCGCCGGCGAGGAAGACTTCGGCATCACGCTGGTCGAGGCGCTCGCGGCGGGGACGCCCGTGCTGGCCTGGGACCGCGGCGGCGCCCGCGAGATCGTCGAGCACGGCATGACCGGCCGGCTTTTCGCGGATTCCAAGGCCGAAGCGGTGCGACGCGCGGTCGACGAATTCGAAGATCACGGGATTTCCGGCTCGGCCGATACACTGTGGCGTTCCGCCGAACGCTTCTCCGCAGAACGCTTCGCCGAAACGATGCGCCGCCGCGTGGCGGAGCTGTGGGACCGCTTCACCGAGCACGGCCCGAACCTTTCCTGACCATTTTCGCCCGCCCCGCGATGCCCGACGGCCTGAGTGTCATCACGTCCCCCGCCCGCCGACCGATCGTCTCGACCGGCCGGTCCAAGTCGGAACCGACGGCCGCGATCGCGGGGGTCACCGTCCGGGCCGACGTCGCCGATCGCTTCCTGCGCTCGCGCCGGGCGGCGGTCGAAGCCGTTCCATGCGAAGCCGCACGCACCAAGCGCTGGTTCGATCTCGCGGCCGTGCTGCTTTCCTCGTCGGTGGTCGTGCCGGGCATGCTGCTGATCGCGGCGCTGATCCGTCTGGACTCCCCCGGGCCGGCGTTGTTTTTTCAGCGGCGGTACGGGCGCGGCGGGCGTAAGTTCACGCTGGTGAAGTTCCGCACGATGCGCGTCGATGCCGGCGAAGCGCTTGCCGACCACCTCGTCGCCAACGCGCAGCACGCCTTCGAGTGGGCCGAGCACCGCAAGCTCAAGGCCGACCCGCGCGTCACGCGCGTCGGGCGCTTCCTGCGCCGCACGAGCCTCGACGAGTTGCCGCAGCTGCTGAACGTCTGGCGCGGCGAGATGTCCCTGGTCGGGCCGCGCCCCCTGCCGGTGTGCGAACGCGTGACCTACGGCCGAGCGTTTCGGACCTACGCCCAGGCCACGCCCGGCCTCACCGGCCTGTGGCAGATCTCCGGCCGAAGCGACCTGCCCTACGCCAAGCGCATCGCCCTCGACACGCTCTACATCAAGAACCGCTCGCTGCGCTTGGACCTCTCCATCCTTCGCAAAACCGTCCGCGCCGTGCTCTCGGCCAAAGGCGCCTACTGACCCGTCTCTACTCCGCCGCGTCGCCTTCCACGTACTCGGGCAACGCCTTCTTGAGCTTCTCGACCTTCGGCAGCGCGTTGTAGACCACGTACGGATTGCTCGGGTTCAGCCGCACGTAATCCTGGTGATACTTTTCCGCGACGTGGAACTTCGTCAGCGGCTCGAGCGTCGTGACAATCGGCGCTTCCCACGTCTTGCCCTCGGCGAGTTGCGCGATGTACGCCTGCGTCGCCTGCTTCTGCGCCTCGTTGGCGTAGAACACGGCCGAGCGGTACTGCTTGCCCGTGTCCGGCCCCTGCCGGTTCAACTGCGTCGGGTCGTGCGCGACCGTGAAGAAAATCCGCAGCAACTCGCCGAAGCTCACCGCTGCCGGGTCGTACGTGATCTGAATCGCCTCGGCGTGCTCGGTCGCGCCGGCGGAAACCAGCTGATAGTTCGCATCATCATCCGCGCCGCCGGCATAGCCCGACACGACCGACTTGACGCCCTTGACCTGCTCGTAGACGTGCTCGGTGCACCAGAAACAACCGCCGGCCAACACCGCCACCGCGTCGCCCTGTTCGTTGAGCACTTCGACGCCCTCCACGCTCACCGCGTCGCCCGGCTGCGGGGCGTTCCTGAGCTTTTCGAGCGTGGCGGGATCGGCATAAGTACGGCTGCAGGCGAACAGATTCATGGTCAGCACCAAAAGGGCCAGCGTGAGCGGGCCGGGGCAGGGACGCAGAAGGCAGTGGAAGATCTTCATGGCGATCTCAATCTCGATGACGGGTCTCGCGGCGTGGGAACAATCCCC
>CAZIXN010000265.1:0-3478 GCA_964543215.1 uncultured Phycisphaera sp. | reverse complement strand
CTCGGTGATGCACGATTCGTCCGCCATGATCGGTAAATCAGAACCGAAGTACACCGCATCGTGCTCGCTACGCGGTGCCTCCCGCTTTAAAGGCTGCTCGATGAATTCGACGCCAAGCGACTTCAATGGACCCGACAGTTCGATCGCTTGCTCGGCCGTCCACGCACAGTTCGCATCCACCCGAAAAACCGCTTCGGTTTCTTTCCGCAAGCGCTCGACGAGTTTCAAATCCGTCGCCGGCGATCCCGTCCCGAGCTTGATCTTGTAGACCGGAAAGTTCGGAAACTCGTTGAGCTTGCTCGCCATCACGTCCGGCTCGGCGATGCCGATGGTGTAGTCGGACGGGGGGCAGGTGGCGAGGTCGCCGCCGAAATGTTTCCACATGGGCCGGCCGTGTCGCTTGCCCCACAGGTCATGCGTGGCCTGATCGATCGCACAGAGCACAAAGCGACGGGCCGACGAGTCGGCGTACTTGGCCAGCAGGTTCCAGTTGAGGTCGGGCGTTTCCAGCGAGAAGGCCGGCACGGAACGGCGCAGGCCTTCGACTTCTTCGTGCATCCCCTCCATCGTCACCCCGAAATACGGAATTGCCGCCGCCTCGCCATAACCAGAAAGTCCCGTTTCAGGGTCGTGGAGTTCGACGACCAGGTTGTGCTGCTCGGTGCGTGTGCCGTGGGCGATGGTCCAGGCGTGGCGGAGCGGGAGCTTGAGGGGATGGAGCTTGAGTTCGAGCATGGGTTTGGAGGGTGGCACAGGCGTCCCGCCTGTGGTCGCGTCGCGGAGTGAATCATTCGGCCTTCGGCCGATCACAGGCGAGACGCCTGTGCCACTGGTAAAAAATCAGTGCCCCTTGCCCAGTTCGGCCTTGAGCTTGAGCGTGGCCTCGACCAGCACTTCCGGGCCGTGCACGATCACGTCGCAGGCGGGCAGGCCGAGTTCGCCCTCGATGCGCTTACGCTCGTCTTCGATCTTCCGGGGGTCGCCGGCGAGTTGCCGGCTGTTCATCGCGATGCCGATGAACTTGCAGGGGTGTTCGAGGTTGGCGACGTGGTCAAAGAGGGCGATGAGCTTTTTAAGGTCCATCAGCGGCATGTGCGGTCGGCCGACCATGTGCGGCCGGCCGGGCTCGTAGCACATGATCAGGCCATCGGGCAGCGTGCCGTGCAGCAGGCCGTAGGTGACGCTGGAATAGCTCGGGTGGGCGAGCGTCGCCTGGCCTTCGATCACTAAAAGATCGTGGTGCTGGTTGCGGAGCACGAGTTTTTCGCTCGCCCCGTTGATGAAGTCGGCCACGACGCAGTCGATCGGGCTGCCGCCGCCGGTGGGGTCGTTGCGTTCTTCGTCGCTCATCTTGATCGCGGCGTTGACGCCGGGCGCGACCATGATGCCGGTCTGCCCGGTGGCGACGAACTTCGCATCCTCGCCGGCCCGCTGCAGGCCCAGCGTCAGCTCGACGCTGGACATCATCTTGCCGATCGAGCAGTCCTGCCCGACGGTGTGGATCCGCAGGCAGCGGTTGTCCAGGCCTTGACGGTCGGCGACGTCGGACTCGTGGTTGCGACGGACGTCGTAGATGCTCGCCCCCCCGGAAGTGGCCGCCGCCGCGATCTCCGCATCCAGCGCGAGGAACTGGTGCAGGCCCGAAACGATGTGCAGGCCGCGCTTCGCCGCTTCGAGGACGGTCGCCCGCATCTCCGGCGGCAGCTTGCCCCCGGCCGGCGCCACACCGATGGCCAGCGTGTCCACCTCGCCGCACTCGGCCAGCGTTGCGACAATCGGCGTGTCGTCGCCGAAGCCCAGCGCCTGCTGCGCCGTCTGACCGGCGGTCTGCGAATCGATCAGCGCCACCACCTCGCCGGCCCGGTACCGCATCAGCGAGATCGCGGTCTTGGCCGACAGCGGGTTGGTTCGGCCCTGGGTCAGGACGGCGAGGCGCTGCGGGGTACTTCCGGGGGCGGTCTTATTTCCGGGGGGGGGCACGGGCGGATTCCTGCGGGAAACACGGGGCGGACACGTCCGGCTCGGCGAACGTTCTAGAACGCTGCGAAGTTTACCGACCCCGCGCCGCTTCGCGTTGCCCCGCGAAACCTCCACGCCGATTTGAAGCCGCGCCACGCTTGCCCTAGTGTCGCGCAGCGTCGCGGCTCACCTCGGGCCGCCGCAGCTTCAAACACCTCATTCGGAGTGCTTCTCATGGCCGTCAAGATCGGCATCAACGGTTTCGGACGCATCGGCCGGCTCGTCTTCCGCGCCGCCTCGTATCGCAGCGACGACGAAATCGAAATCGTCGGCATCAACGACCTCGTCCCCGCCGACAACCTCGCGTACCTCCTGAAGTACGACTCCAACCACGGCCGGTTCAAGGGCGAAGTCTCCAACGACGGCGAAGACACCCTCATCGTCAACGGTCGCAAGATCCCCTCGATGTCCAAGCGAAACCCCGAAGAGCTCGGCTGGGATAAACTCGGCGTCGATTACGTCGTCGAGTCCACCGGCTTCTTCACCGACTACGAAGGTGCCGCCAAGCATCTGTCCGCTGGCGCCAAGAAGACCTTGATCTCCGCGCCGACGAAAAGCCCGGATCAGGTGCCCACCATCGTCATGGGCGTCAACGACGACAAGCTCAGCAAGGACGCCAAGGTCGTCTCCAACGCCTCCTGCACCACCAACTGCCTCGCGCCCATGGCCAAGGTCATCAACGACCACTTCGGCATCCTCGAAGGCCTGATGACCACCGTCCACGCCGCCACCGCCACCCAGCCCACGCAGGACGGCCCGAGCAAGAAGGACTGGCGCGGCGGACGAAACGCCTACACCAACATCATCCCCAGCTCCACCGGTGCCGCCAAGGCCGTCGGACTCGCCCTGCCCGAACTCCAGGGCAAGCTCACCGGCATGGCCTTCCGCGTCCCCACCCCCGACGTCTCCTGCGTCGACCTCACCGTCCGCACGCAGAAAGAAACCAGCTACGACGAGATCATGGCCGCCCTCAAGGCCGCGTCCGAGTCCGGCCCGATGAAGGGCATCCTCGGATACACCGACGAAGAAGTCGCCTCCACCGACTTCCTCACCGATCCCCGAAGCTCCATCATCGACTCCAAAGCCGGCATCGGCCTGTCGCCCACGTTCCACAAGGTCATCTCGTGGTACGACAACGAATGGGGCTACTCCAACCGCGTCGTCGACCTGCTCATGAAAATGGCCAAGCTCGACGGCCTCGCCTGAACGACGCGACATCCACCACTCCCCCCGAAGCCCGCGTTCATTGAACGCGGGCTTCTTGACGCGCGCACCGCTCCCGCCACGGATCCTCTCGATTTTCGAGTCGGCTTTTTGCCCGCAAGCCGCCGCGGATCTTCGAGACTCAAAGATCCCGGCCCGACGCCCACCCAACCGCTGACCCCTCGCCACCGCCATGCGGCACCCGATCTCCCGCCTCAACGGTTCTTTGCAAGCGGACGTCTGTTTCGCCGCGTCA
>CAZIXN010000264.1:0-3484 GCA_964543215.1 uncultured Phycisphaera sp. | reverse complement strand
GGAGGACCGTGAGGTGTGGCACCCGGCTTCCGAGGGGGGTTGTGGGGATAAAAAAACCGTTCCCCCCGAGATGGGAGGAACGGTTGGTTTTGGGTTGGGGATTCAGCGGCGGCGTCGGGTGAACGCGGCGAGGGCCAGGAGGGCGGTGGCGGAAGCGGGTTCGGGGAGTGGTTTGAAGTCGTCGAAGAAGTTTTTGCCGCCGATGCCGGCGGAGAGGCCGTCTTCGAGTTGCCAGCGGAGGGTGGTGAAGTTGTTCATGGGCATGCCCATGGCGGTGCCGGGGGAGACGATGGTGTTCCAGGTGTTGTTGGAGACGTCGTAGTAGTCGAAGCCGAAGGTGTCGGAGGTGAGGTCCAGGGTGATGCGGACGCCGTCCCAGTTGGATTGGTCGGCGATGAAGGCGGTGGGGTTCCAGGGGTTGGTGTTGGAGTCGCGCCAGACGACGGCGTTGTCGCGGAGGTAGCCGAATTCCATGCCGACGTTGCCGGAGGAGTCGGTGAGGGAGAGGGTGAATTTGTCGCCGGTGCGGGTGCCGGGGTTGGGGGTGTCGCCGGGGTTGGGGCAGAAGTAGAAGCACAGGACCAGGGGGCCGGCGGTGATGGAGGCGGGTGCGAGTCCGCCGAAGTCGTAGGTGTCGAACTGGTAGTCGTAGACCATCGCGCCGGTGCCGAGTGGGGTGTCGTTTCGGAGGGCCAGTGAGCCGAAGTCGTTGCGTCCGGGGAAGTGGTCTCCGACGAGGTAGGCGGGGACGGCGGTGGTGGGGTTGGTGGGGTATGGCGGGCCGGCGGAGGTGGCGGCGAGTCGGTCGGCGGTGTTGGCGAAGTATCCGCCGACGGGTGAGACGAGTGACCAGAGGCCGGTGTCGGCGGTGATTTGCGTTGGGCCGGGGCCGCCGCCGGCGTTGGGGCCGTATTGGCCGGCGTTGTAGTAGGTGACGTCGCCGAGGATGGTTCCGGATCCGAGGAAGTAGCCGTCGTTGCCGGTGAAGCTGCCGAGGTAGGCGGCGGCGGGGAGGGCGGGGGTGAGGGTGGCGGCGGCGGCGAGGAGGGAGAGCAGGCGGGCGGTGGTGGGAACGGGTCGAGACATGTGGGGCTCCAGGGAGTGGGAAGGGGGTGAAAGGCGGGGGAGATCGGAGAAGAGAGAGGGGGGGCACGTGACAGCGCATGCCCGAAAGGGAGTGTGTGGCCGTGCGGGGCGGGTTGGGTTTCTCTCCGTGACTTCAGCGGCGTTCGGACTGGGACGGACGCCGAGAGCGGCGGAATTAATCTAGCGGGCGTGCGGTCGAACGCCTAGAAAAATCGGAAGGGGTGGTTGAGCGGTGGGGTGAACTGGTTGTTGCGACGCGGAGATGGAGGAGGGGGGTTGGGGGCAGCCGGTGGGCGGGGGCTTGGTGTGGTTCAGCGGTGGGCGTCGATGGCCTGTTGGCTGAGGACGCCGATGTGGGGGAGGTTTCGGTAGTAGCCGTCGTAGTCCAGGCCGTAGCCGACGACGAACTCGTCGGGGATGTCGAAGGCGACGTGGTCGATGGGGAAGGCCATGGCGGCGTCGCGCTGTTTGCGGAGGAGGACGCAGGTGCGCAGGGCGGCGGGGTTGCGTTGTTTGAGTTCGGCGGTGACGGCGGCGAGGGTGTGGCCGGAATCGAGGATGTCGTCGATGATGAGGATGTGTCGGCCGGTGAGGTCATCGGGGACGTTGGACTTGCGTCGGTCGATGGTGACGCCCTGGCTGGTGGTGGCGGTGCCGGGGTAGGAGCTGACGGACATGAGGTGGATCTGCATCTTCGGGGGCAGTTGGCGGATGAGGTCGGCGGCGAAGATGAACGAGCCGGTCATGATGGGCACGGGCGTGAGTTCGGGCGTCGTGCCGTGGGGGTCTTCGAAGCCGGCGAGGACCTCGATGGCGAGCTGCTTGACGCGGTGGGCGATCTGGTCGGCGGTGAGCAGGATGCGGGAGAGGTCGGGGTGAATTGAAGACATGGGGGGGAGTATTTCAGATTTTTGATTTTGGATTTCAGATGTGGGATGTTGGAACGGGCGGCGTGCGGCGATGCTGCGTGCCCGTCACATCTGAAATCTGAAATCTCTCCATCGGAAATGGTCTGCCATGCCCCATCGCCTCGCCTTTGTTTCCACGGCCCACATCCACACGAAGGATTTCCTGAAGCGCATCGCCGAGGCGGACTGCGACGCGGTGGTGCACGCGATCTGGGACGACGCCCCCGGAAGAGGGAAGCGTTGTGCGGAAGAGGTGGGTTGTCCGTTTGTGGCGGATCTGGAGGCGCTGGTGCGTGATGAGGCGGTGGATGGGTTTGTGGTGTGCGACGCGACGGCGCATCACTTTGCGCGGCTGGCGGCGGTGTTGCCGGCGGGCAAGCCGACGTTGTGCGAGAAGCAGGTGGTGGCCACGGCGGAGGAGGCACGGGCGGTGCGGGCGATGTGCGTGGCGTCGGGGGCGCAGCTTTGCAGCGGGTATTTCCAGCCGTTTGTCGGGGGCAACACGGCGATCCGCGCGGCGGTGGATGATGGCGCGTTTGGAAAGGTGACGCATGCGGCGTACTGCAACGCGCACCACGCGGCGTACGGGCGGTGGTTTGATTCGGAGGATCTTCGTTGGTTCACGCGCAAGGAGCTTGCGCTGGGCGGGGCGATGATCGACATGGGCACGCACGCGGTGCACTGGCTGACGTACCTGCTGGGCGAGGTGACCGAGGCGTGGGGGGCGGTGGGCAACGCTTCGGGGCAGTATCCGGAGGTGGACGATTGGGGCGTGGGTCAGTTGCGCTTTGCCGGCGGGGCGTTGGGTCGGGCGGAGGGGGCGTGGGTGCGTCACGGCGGCGGCGGGCCGATCGAGCTGTGGGGCACGGAAGGCGCGCTCGTGAAGCACGGCGAGGGCTGGGCGGTGAAGCGTGGCGGCAAGGACCCGGTCGCGCTGTCCAAGGGCAAGGATGAGCCCACGCGGATCGACCGGCTGGTGGCGCTGCTGGATGGATCGCTGGATGCGGAGCGGCACCGGCGGGAGTTCGATGCGGAGCTGCGGGCGGTGGCGATCATGGAAGCGATCTACCGGTCGTCGGCCAGCGGGCGTTGGGAAGCGGTGGGGGCGGTTTGAGCCGGTAAGTCTTCGCGTTTTGGCGGGCGACGCGGGCTTCGGGGAAAACCTTGACCGCTGCGGCGGATGCGGCGACAATCGCGGGTTCGCGTCGCGGGCGCCTTGCCCGCTTTTTCCTTCACGCGTCCACCCCATGCCTGCGGAGTTCCTGATGTCCACCCCCCGGCCCGGTCGGAAGTTGCGTTTGCCGTCCCGTCGCCGCCTCGCTTTGGGCGCAACGTTGTGCAGCGCAGCGGCGCTGGCGCTGTCGATGCCGGGTTGCGGCGGTCAGAAGGAAGTCGTCGCCGACACGCCTGCCGCGGCGCCTGGCGTGACGTTCAGCGGGCCGCGCGAGCTGCGCGGCTCGATCGACTCGAGGACCCGGCTCGAAGGCACC
>CAZIXN010000263.1:0-3503 GCA_964543215.1 uncultured Phycisphaera sp. | reverse complement strand
GTGCGGGTCGACGGGCCGTACAGCAAGCCCGTCGAAGATCCGCGCCGGTTCGTGGGTGAAGTGACGGCCGCCGCCCTCAAAGCGCGGGGCATCGACGTGTCGCCGTCGGTGCGCGTGGTCGCCGATTCCTTGCCGTCTCGTGGCTCATCAACGCCCGAATTCCGTGTGTCGTTCGACACGCCGATCACGGAGGTCCTTGGCCGGGTCAACACCAACAGTCAGAACATGATGGCCGAGGCCCTCGCCAAGCTCAACGGCCTTGCGTACGACAGGTCGCAGGGGGTCGAGAACCCCCGCGGCTCGTGGGGTTCCGGCCACCTTGCCGCCGCCGACTTCCTGCGCCGCATCGGCGTGGACGACACGACGCTCACCGCCGCCGACGGCTCGGGCCTGGCACGCGAGAACCGCCTGAGCGCCGAGCTGCTCACGGAGCTGCTGCGTCACATGCTGGTCGCACACGAACACGGCGAGCACTTCCTGAGTTCCATGGCCATCTCGGGCGTGCGCGGCTCGGTGCGGAACCGCCTCGCCGAAGGCGGTATGAAGGGACGCATCTACGCCAAGACCGGGACGATCTCCGGCGTCAGCGCGTTGTCGGGCTACGTCTTCCACGACTCCGGCCGGGTGCTCGCGTTTTCCATCCTGCACAACGGGATCGAAGGCTCGCAGTCGCCGTACCGCGATCAGCAGGACGCCGCGGTCGCCGCGATGTGGCAATGGCTGGGCACGCTCCCGCCCCCCGAAAGCGACGCGCTCCAGGCGCGTCCCGAGCAGCTGCGCGAATCGCTCGAAGTCCTCGAAGCCGTCGCCCCGTAAAACCGCCGCGGCAATCGCCTATCGTGGACTCACCCGAATCAACCCACACGCGACCTCGCTTCAGGAAACCCCATGCCCGACCATTCCTTCGACCTGCTCGTCATCGGTGCCGGCCCGGGCGGCTACGTCTGCGCCATCCGCGCGGCGCAGCTGGGCCTGTCCGTCGCCATCGCCGACAAAGAAAAAGCCCTGGGCGGCACCTGCCTGCGCATCGGCTGCATCCCGTCCAAAGCGCTGCTCGAATCGTCGCACCTCTACGAGCAGACCAAACACGATTTGGGGGCGCACGGCATCCGCGTCGACAACGTCAAGCTCGACGTGTCCGCGATGCTCAAACGCAAGGACGAAGTGGTCAAGCAACTCACCGGCGGCGTCGCGGCGCTGATGAAGAAAAACAAGGTGCACGTCTTCCACGGCACCGCCGTCTTCAACGCCGACAAGTCCGTCACCATCGGCGGCGACCACGTGAAAGCGAAGCACGTGGTCATCGCCACCGGCTCGGAGCCGTCGTCGATCCCCGGCGTTGACCTCACGCAGGACCGCGTCGACACCTCCACCGAAGCGCTCACCTACGACGCTGCGCCCAAGCGTCTGGTCGTGATCGGTGCGGGCGTCATCGGCCTGGAGCTCGGCAGCGTCTGGCGACGCCTGGGCAGCGAGGTCATCGTGCTCGAGTACCTCGATCGCATCATGCCCGGCCTGGACCTGGGGATCGCCAAAGAAGCGCAGAAAATCTTCGCCAAGCAAGGCATCCAGTTCAAACTCGGCTGCAAAGTGACGGGCGTCGAAACCACCAAGATGGGCGTCAAGGTGCTGATCGAGGGGCAGGACGCCGTCGAGGCCGATCGCGTGCTCTGCTGCGTCGGGCGTAAGCCGCACACGCAGGGCCTCAAGTGCGAAGCGGCCGGCGTCGAGCTCGACGAGCGCGGCCGGGTCAGGCTCACCCAAGACTTCCGCACCACCGGCTGGACCGAGCGGGTCGGCATCTACGCCATCGGCGACGTGGTCGTTGGCCCGATGCTCGCACACAAAGCGGAGGAAGAGGGCGTCGCCTGTGCCGAAGCCATCGCCACCGGCCACTACCACCTTGACTACGACACGATTCCCAACATCGTCTATACCGAGCCCGAAGTCGCGTCGGTGGGCAAGACCGAGGAGCAGCTCAAGGAAGCCGGCGTTGAATACAAAGTCGGCAAGTTCCCGTTCCTCGCCAACGGTCGCGCCAAAGCGATCGACGAGACTGCGGGCCTGGTGAAGATGCTCGCGGATGCGACGACCGACCGCGTGCTGGGCGTCCATATCGTCGGCCACAGCGCCGGCGACCTCATCGCCGAGTGCGCGACGGCCATGGCGTTCGGCGCGAGCAGCGAGGACATCGCCCGCGCCTGCCACGCCCATCCCACGCTCGCCGAGGCGGTCAAGGAAGCATCGCTCGCGGTGCACGGCCGAGCCCTGCACATCTGAACGTGTCAGCGGCGTCGGCGTCGCAGGACCAGCGCGAGTCCACCCAGCATCGCCGCCAGACCCGGCTCGGGGACCAGCGTGGGATTCAGCGCGAACGACGGTGCGCTGCTGGCGCCCCAGTTGTTCAGCACCGCGTCCAGGTCGCCTTGCTCGATGGTGCCGCTGCCGTTGAAATCGCCGCCGGCCCAGCCGCGATCGGATTGCCCCCAGCCGTTGAGCACGACGTCCAGGTCGGCCTGATCGACCACGCCGTCCAGTTGCGCATCGCCCATGAACGTGCGGGCAAAAGAACTGACCAGCAGCGCGACGTCCGCGAGGTCCACGACGCCGTCGACGTTGAGGTCGCCTTGCCAGAGGTCATCGTCGTCGGTCGTGCCGAAGTTCGCAAAAAGCGTGTCGATGTCGTCGGGTGTGAGTAGACCGTCGGCGTTCTGGTCGGCGCGGCGATGGAGCAGCCCCAGGTACGCCGCCGCCGTGCCCGGGGCCGCTTCGGAGCCTTCGTACACCGCGCCCAGCGCGAGCAGGTCGCGGGTGTCGATGAGGCCGTCGGCGTTGGTGTCGGCGGCGGGGTCGAAGCCGCGGTTGCGCAGGTTGATGAAGGTCTCGAGCGAGCCGAAGGCCGGCCCGATGTCCGCGGCGCTGATCAGGCCGTCGCTGTTGAGGTCGCCGAAGCCCGCGCCGATGCCGTCTTCCACGGCGATGCCGGCGAAGCGCTGGATCGAGAAGTTGCCGGTGCGTTCGCGGGTGACGACCGTAAACGCCTGGTTGCCGGTTTCGACGTTGTTGTAGCCGCGCTCGAAGTAGCCGCCGTCGAAGCGATTCGCGCGGGTGCCGCTGTTGAGGCTCGCGAGGATCTGGGATTCGGGGGTCGCCGCGCCCAGGTTGCGGAACACGAAGACCTCGTCGGCCGTCCCGTCTTGGTTGCGGAAGCCGAAGTCGATCCCGCCGTTGGTGTTGAACGGTGTCTGGTTGTCGAAGACGACTTCGGGCGGCAGCAGGTCGACCCAGAGGACTTCCTTGAATTCGCTGAATACGGCCGGGCCGCCGTCGCCGCCGCTGCTGCTGTTGCGGTGGCGGAACGCGCGGACGGTGAGGAAGTTCATCCCCTCGGGCAGCGCGGTGGCGTCGATGACCTGTTCGTAGAGGCCGTCGCCGCCGGTCTGGGTGTTGCGGTCGTAGCCGGGGTTGTAAGTGGTGACGAAATTCTCGAAGCCGTAGGCCAC
>CAZIXN010000262.1:0-3510 GCA_964543215.1 uncultured Phycisphaera sp. | reverse complement strand
CTCACGTCCGGCGGCTCAACATCGATGCTGGGCAGGTCGAGGTTGCCGGGCTCGGTCTGTTCGTATTCGGGCAGATCGATGTCGCCTTCATCGGTATCCACGTCGCAACCGGTCAGCGACCAGCCCACGACGACGAGCAGGGCGGCAAAGGGCAAGCGATGTTTGCGGCGGAGCAGGGGAGGGTTCACGAAAAACGCCTTTCGGTACGGGGCGGAGGATCATCGGCCAGTCGCCGAACAAACGAACCCTATGGCCGCTGCTACCGAAAGTGACTCAAAGCTCGGTGAGGAGACTTTCATCCCCGGATGGCCGAGCCCCGTCCGATGCCCGCAAGCGCGATCGCCGAATCACACGCTCCACCAGTTCAGGTCGATGTGCGGGAAGATCACGTCGTGCAGGTCGGCGTCGGCGATCTCGTGCTTCTCGACTTCGGTCAGACCGCCGAGGTACGCCGAGTCGGCCGCGACCTTCTCGGCCAGGTCGGTGAGGTTCTCGAAGCGCGCGACGTGCTGCATGAACCGCTTGATGCCGTAGTCCACCGCCTGGCCCCGGCGGATCACGAACGGCCAATCGCTCGC
Source organism: uncultured Phycisphaera sp. (assembly GCA_964543215.1). Taxonomy (GTDB): domain Bacteria; phylum Planctomycetota; class Phycisphaerae; order Phycisphaerales; family Phycisphaeraceae; genus CAZIXN01. Next base: position 2,932 of record CAZIXN010000262.1, on the reverse strand, counting down.
CTGAAGCAGCAACAACTCCCGCCCGGCCTTCTCCAGCAGCTCGCGGACCTGCGGATTGTTCGCCCAGTCGAGCTGGTTGGTCAGCCGGCCGAACGTGCCTTCGGCCCGGTACATGATCTCCCACATCCAGTTGACCTGCTCGTTGGTCCACACGCGGTGGTCCCCCTCTTCGCCCCACGAACCCTCGGGCAGCGTCACGACCTTGTCCACGAACGTCGAATGCAGGTACTCCATCGAGGTCTGCAGGTTGATCTCCGGATCGCTGTTGAGCGTGAGCATCAGATCACGGATGAATCGCACGCCTTCGTGCCACCAGTGCCCGAAGAGCTCGGCGTCGAAGGTCGCCACCACCACGCCGTTCTTCCCGGACATCGAGCGGTGGTGACGCAGCCGATCCTTCACGACGTTGACGAAGTGCGACACGTGCTCGTGCATCTTCGCGTCGACGTCCTGGGGGTAATAAAGATGCTTGTCGCCCAGGTCGCATTTTGGGCCGGTGATCTTCCAGTAGCGCAGGCCGCGGCGGGGTCCCCACTGTTTGTGGAACTCCATGTACTCGCCGGCCGCGGGGTAGCCGATGTCGCCGGACCAGACCTGTTCGCACGCCGCCTGGTCGCGCGCGAGTACCCAGCAGCGGGCCAATCCGTTGCCGTCGCTGTTGACGCCGTGCGCCTCGTTGACGCTGCGCCACCCGCGGTGCGGGTACTTCGCCGCCTCGTCCCAGCCGACCTTCACCCACATGCCGTCGTTGAACGCCTGCTCGCTCTTGCTCTGCGTCACCAGGTGCGACTCGACGAAGAAGTGATGGATGCCCTCGTCGGCCGCGAGATGTTCCAGGCCGCAGCGCACGCGCGGCTGACCCCACTTGATCGGCGGGTGCCACACGTCGCTCGGCCGGTACGCGCACTCGGGGAACCACATGCCCCCGGGCTTGAAGCCCAAAATCCGTTCGCTGCTGCTCACCCCCGCGCGGATCTGCGCCCGGATGCTTGCATCCTCGAGCATCAGCGGCATGTACGCGTGCGTCGCGTTGCTGGTCAGCATCTCCACGCGGCCGGCCCGCGCGTGCGCGGCGTACGCGCCCGGGATGTCCCGCCCCATGTCGGAGAACTGCGCGAGCAGCTTCGTGAACATCTGTTCCCAACGCTGGGCCAGCCACTTCATGTGACCGTTGCCGAGTCTCTCGAACTCGGCCTGATCCTTGCGCGCCTGCTCGGCGCGGTCGTTGAGGTAGTGCTCGAAGCCCCGCTTGAAGTGCTCGTGGTTCAACTGCTCCAGCAGCACCGGCGTCAGCCCCATCGTCAGCCGCGGCACCGCGTTGAAAAACACGCACTCGTCCAGCATCGCCAGCATCGGCAGATACGTCTCCGCCGCCGCCTCGTACAGCCAGTCTTCGCCGTGCGGCCAGGTGCCGTGGTGCAGCACGTAAGGCAGGTGGCCGTGCAGCACCAGACAGAAACTCCCCAGCGCGTGGGGCTTGTCGGGCGTGGGTGTGAACCCCGCGTCCTGCGGGCCTGGGTGGCTTTCCTGTTGGGCACGGTGGGCTTGGCGTGCATCGTTCGCCGGCGATGTCTTGGGCATGGTCCAATCCTATCGGCCACCGACCCGGCCCACACGAAAAAGCCCCGCCATTGGGCGGGGCCTCGTGTTCAGACGACGGAGCAAACCGCTGCTTACTTCTGCAGGTCGAACGTGTACCCGTCTTGGTAGTCCAGCGTCCAAAGGAACGGGAACAGCAAAAAGATGCCCCCGATGATCGCGCCCACGTTCGCGTCGCCGTTGCGCGAAAACTGGGCCGTCGTCGTCTCGTAGCCCGCCAACTCCAGACGCACCTGGTGATCCGTGCCCACGATCGACTTGCTCGTGAACTGCACCGGCGTCGTGCCCAGCTTCTGTCCATCCACAAAAATCGTCGCGCCGCTGGGGCTGCTGTTCAGCGTCGTCGTGCTCGAACAACCCGTCAAAAGCACCGGCAACGCCGCCATCATCACCGCCATCGACCACGTCAAACCACGAAACACGCTCGATTCACGATTCATCGCAACACTCCCTGATCAAAGAAAAAAACATCGCCGGCACACACGCCCCGGCCAAGCCGACCACCATACCACCCCACCCCCTCACCACCGACCCACCGGACACGCCTCCCCCGACAGCCGCGTCTTGCCCCGCAGGTGGCACCGGCACACCCCGCACGAACTCACGGCCGTCAGCACATGCAGCGACCCCACCCGCTTCACACGCTTCGCCTCCGGACACGTCGCGCACGTCGCCCGCCGCGCCTGCCGCACCGCGTCGCTCACCGGCTCGCGCCGCAGGAGCGCCTTGCCCAGGCCCGCGATCCCGCGCGCCCACGTCCGCCGATCCCAGAAGCCCGAGGTGGTCGTGATCGCCGACATACGCCGATCATCGACACGCTTACCGGACCTTCTGGAGTTTCGCGGCGCCGCAAGGCCCCAAGAAAAAACGCCGACTCGCTCGAGCCGGCGTTCGGGCTTCGGTTTTTGATCCGGTTGCGGATGCTTTGCTCACGCGCGGCGACGCAGCATCGCCAGGCCGCCCAGCGCCAGCAGGCTCGCCGTGGCGGGCTCGGGGACGTAGTTGAAATTCACATCATCGACGAACACCGTCTGGTTGGTCGCGCCGCCGAAGCTCTGAATGGCGTACACCAGACGCGCCGTGTCCGCACCGACGGGGATGGTCGAGGCCACGATGAATTCTTTGTAGTCGCTGCCGAGCGGCGAGGCCGTGAGCTGCGTCCGCGAGATCTCAGAGTTGGCCACAGAGTCGCGCCACCCGACGCGCCACCCGCTTCGTGGTTCACGCCGACCCACCCGTGCCCTTCCTCGCCGATGGCGAGCCCCTCGCCGACACCCCCCTGACCTTCACCCTCGAACCCGCCAGGCTCCGCGTCGCCGTCGACGGACCGCCG
>CAZIXN010000261.1:0-3535 GCA_964543215.1 uncultured Phycisphaera sp. | reverse complement strand
GTTCGCAATGCCGAGTTTCAACGATGCCCCCAGCCGCGACGCGACGCGGTGCAAGTGCGTGGCGCTACTCGACGCGCTTGATGAAGTGCGCGTACACCCCCGGCTCGCTCCCGTCGATCACCGTCGCGCCGATGGTCTTCTCGTACCACGCCACCGGCCCGGCGCTGCCGATGACCGCGTAGCCGTAACCCAACTCGCGCAACCCGCGCAGCGCCGCGTGCAGCAGCGCCTCGCCGATGCCCTGCCCGCGCTGCGACTCCGCCACGCCGGTGGGCCCGAAGAATCCGCGCATCGTCGTGTCGTAGCTCGCAAAGCCCACGAGGGTTTCCCCCCGCAGCGCGAGCACGCACGGGATCGGCTGACGCGACCACGCGCTGAGCACTTCGCTCTCCCATCCCTGCGAAAAGTGCTTCCCGATGAACGCCCGCACATGATGCGCGTCGTACGGCATCGCGCGACGCAGAACCACGCCCGACTCCGACACCCGTCGCAGCGCCGCCGCATCGTCCGGCAGGTCGTACAGCTTCACCAGTAAATCGGCCATCCCGGTAGCATGAACACTTCTGCCCCTTCCACGCAAACCGCCCTCCCACCCGACGCCCCCGCGTCGGCCCGACCCGGACACCACGACGTGAATCACGCACCAACGCCGGCCACCACCGGCCAGACCGAAGCACCCGAACTCCCCCGCGACGCCACCCCGGCCCAGCGCGCCGCCCACTTCGTCCAGTACGAAACCGCCTTCCGACTGGGCATGCTCCCCACCGAGCAGCCCCACCCCGATACCCGCGACCTCGCCGACGCCGCCCAACGCCAACCCGAGCAGGCCGTCCGACTCATCCAGCCCGTCGACCGCGAACTGCTCAACGTGCTCGACCGCGTCTACCCCAGCGACGCCTTCAAAAAACTCGTCTTCGCCCTCACCGCCTCGCTCACGCCCACCACGGACAGCAACGGCAGACCCGCCACCCAAGGCCGCGTCTTTTTCACCGGATGCGGCGCCACCGGCCGACTGTCCATCCTCCTCGAAGCCTGCTGGCGCAAAGCCTGTCAACACGCGCAGCGCCCCGACCTGGAAAACCGCGTCTTCTCCGTCATGGCCGGCGGCGACTTCGCGCTCATCAAATCCGTCGAAGGCTACGAAGATTTTTCAGATTTCGGCAAGCATCAACTGGACGACACCGCAACATCCAACGGCGGCCCGCTCAACCAACTCGACACCGTCGTCGCCATCACCGAAGGCGGCGAAACCTCCTTCGTCATCGGCACCGCGTGGCGCGGCCTCGAAGCCCACGCCGCCACCTTCTTCGTCTTCAACAACCCCGCCGACATCCTCGCCCAGCACGTCGAACGCTCCCGCAAGGTCATCGAACACCCAAGCATCACCAAGCTCGACCTCGCCGAATCCCCCATGGCCGTCGCCGGCTCGACCCGCATGCAGGCCACGACGTCCGAACTACTGGTCGTCGGCGCTGCGCTGGAGATGGCCTTCGACGCGGCGCTGCAGAACACCCTCCGCGCCGGCTCGCACTACCGCGATCGATACGCCCGCCTGCTCGAGGAGCTCGAGGCCCAGGCCGCCGTCGACGCCATCGCGGGCCTCGCCTCTCTCGAAGCCGACCACTACCGACGCGATGAGAAAGTCACCTACCTCGCCGACGCCCTGCTGCTGGACGTCATGACCGACACGACGGAGCGCTCGCCGACCTTCTCGCTCCCGCCGTTCCGCCGCCGCGGCACCGACGCCCCGGCGTCCTGGTCGTTCGTGCAGAACCCCGCCGTCTCCACCGACGTCGCGTGGCAACGCCTGCTGGGCCGGCCCATCCGCGGCATCGACTGGACCAGCGACGACTACGCCGGCATGCACGCCCCCCCCGCCATCGTCGCCAACCCGCCCAGGCTCGACTCGGGCACCATCGGCACCTTCCCCATCGGCGACGAGCCGCAGCCCGACCGAAAAGCCGGCACCGCCATCGTCCTGCTCGCGCCCCAGGACGCCCAGGTCGCCGAACTCTGGACCGCCGAGGCCGCCACCTACGCCCACCTCGCCGCGCTGGCGTTCTGCGACCCCGGCCAACTCCCGCCCACCCGCATCATCGAACGCGCCAAACGACTCCTCATCGTCCCGGTCACCCTCGCCGACGACGGCCCGATGCAGCTCCAACTCCACCTCGCCGCCAAACTCTCGCTCAACAACCTCTCGACCGTCAGCATGGCCATCCTCGGCCGGCTCGTCGGCAACTGGATGGTCCACGTCGCCTGCACCAATAAAAAACTCATCGACCGCGGCGTCCGCCTCATCGTCGATCAGGCCGGCCTGTCCTACGACGACGCGTGCCGCGCCCTGTTCGAAGCCATGGCCACCCTCGCCGCCGACCCCCAACTCGCCGCCAAAACCTCGCCCGTCGCCCACGTCATCGCTCAACACGCCGAGCAAGTTTGAAACCACGGATGAACACGGATAAACACCGATGAAACCCTCGAACAACCCGAACACCTCCGCACACTTCGCCGTTCACAACGGGAAAGCCGACATGAACTCGCTCACGCACCAACCGATTCGCCACGCCTGCCTGCTCCTGCTCGCATCCGTGTGCATCGGTGTCCATCCGTGGTTCCTTTCCCCCGCCGCCGCCCAGGACAACGCCCTGGACGTCGCCACCTCCGAGACCGCCGCGATGAGCCCCAACATCCCCGACGTGCCCCGTGAGTTCCGCGCCGCATGGATCGCCACCGTCGCCAACATCGACTGGCCCACCAAGCCCGGCCTCACCACGCAGCAGCAGCAAGACGAGATGCTCGCGCTCCTGGACCTCGCCGCCGACCTCCGACTCAACGCCGTCGTCTTCCAGATCCGACCCCACGCCGACGCGCTCTACGACTCAAAAATCGAGCCCTGGTCCTACTACCTCACCGGTGAACAAGGCAAGGCGCCCGACCCCGCCTACGACCCGCTGGCTTTCACCGTCGAAGAAGCCCATAAACGCGGCATCGAGGTCCACGTCTGGTTCAACCCCTATCGCGCCAACCACCCCGACCAGCAGAAAGGCTCCGACGTCATTGCCGACAACCACGTCAGCAACACGCTCCCCGACGCCGTGAAAAAACTCGGAAAAGCCCAGGGCATCTGGTGGATGGACCCCGCCGACCCCCGCATCCAGCAACAGTCCCTCGACGTCATCGGCGACGTGCTCGACCGCTACGACGTCGACGGCATCCACTTCGATGACTACTTCTACCCCTACCCGTCCTACAACGACGGCAACGACTTCCCCGACGACCCGACCTACGACGCCTACGTCGCCGCCGGCGGCACGCTCCCCCGCGCCGACTGGCGACGCAAGGCCGTCAACGACTTCGTCGAAGCCCTGCACTTCCTCATCCGCAGCAAGTCGCCCACCGTCAAGTTCGGCATCTCGCCCTTTGGCATCTACCGCCCCGGCCACCCGCACTACATCAAAGGCTTCGACCAGTACGAGCAGCTCTACGCCGACGCCCACCTGTGGATGACCCGCGGCTGGATCGACTACATCGC
>CAZIXN010000260.1:0-3551 GCA_964543215.1 uncultured Phycisphaera sp. | reverse complement strand
GCGCGTCAGATGCCCCGGCACGCCGCGTCCACGCGGGCCTGCAGGTCCATGAGTTGGGACTGCAGTTCGGCGGCTTCGGCCCCGCCGTCGATGAGCATGCACATGGTGTTGCCGATGCTCTGGATCGACGGGAAGCCGTAGGCGGCGGCGTCGGCCCCGATGCGCATGCAGGCGTTGTACGCCGAGAGCTTGCCGCGGGGGGACTCGATGTGACTGAGGTCCAGATCGAGTTGGCGGACCATCGCTTCGAGGTCGCGGACGAAGCGCATGATCAGCGGACGCATCGCCAGGTCGTTCCAGTGTTCGCTGACAACGGTGCGCTGAGTCGACGAGCCCAGGAGTTCCTCGGCGGCGGGAAGGTGGCGTGCGATGGCTTCGTTGAACGTGACCGGCGCGATGGGCTTGAGGAGCACTTCGACGCATCCGGCGGCCAGGACGCTTTGGTGGGTGCTCTTTCGCTCGTCGCCGGTGAAAGCGACGATGGCGGTGTCGGTTCCGGCGGCCTGCTGAAGACGCCCGATGAATTGCGACAGGTCCAGGTCGCCCAACCACACGTCGCAGAGCAGCAGGTCGAACGGCTGCCGGAGCAGTTCGCGGCAGGCCTCGTCGAGTTCGTGAGCTTCGACCACGGCGGCCCCGATCCGGTTGAGCAGGTACGCGGTGAGACGGCGGGCGGCGGAGGAGTCGTCCAGGATCAGCACCCGGCCCTGAACACGGACGCTCCGGGTTTTGGCGGGCTTGCCGGTGCCGGCTCCGGCATCGTCTTCGACGCCGCCGAGGAACCCGTCCAGATCGAAGGGCGCGTCGAAGGCGACGCCCACGGCGTGGACGCCGTTGGTGACGTATTCGCAGCGCTTGACCGTGCCGTTGACGCTGAAGCGTTCGCCCTCGGCGGTGATGAGGGTGACGACGGTGCGTGAGCCGCAGTGGACGAACCCGCCGTGGATAAAGCCGATGCCGTTATCGGAGAGGTTGAGGCCGCGGACGAGGTAGTGGCCGCTACTGCCACCGGGCTGGGTGATACAGGCGGTGACGCCGACGCCCTCGGGCAGGGGGCGGCGGTCGGACTTGCGACGGACGGCGTGGGGCGAGGTGTTCTGCTCGGCGTCGAGCAGGCGCAGAATCTTGTCCTGTTCGCGCGCGTTGATCCGCAGCGTGGAGACGGGGTCTCGGCCGGTGGTCGAAAAGTCCTGCATGGCGGTTCCTGGGCCGGTCCGGCCGTCCCCCGCGACGCCCGTCGGAATCGTCGCCGAGTTGCGCAAGCCCAATTGCCTGCGTATCCTGCGGGGATATCGACCGTTGAGCAGGGCGGCTGGATGCCGCTCGCCGCTTGGGTCAACGGTTTGCTGCCATTCCTCAAAGAGGCCCGCCTGCATGACCCGCACACGCCGCACAACCCGACAGGTCCAACTCGGTGATTCCCGCACCGGCGTGGTGAAAATCGGCGGCGATGCACCGGTGAGCGTGCAGTCGATGACGGCGGGGTACACCTATGAGATTGATGCCTGCGTCGCAGAAATCAACCGACTCGCGGCGGCGGGCGCGGACATCGTCCGCGTCGCCGTGCCCAACCGCAAGGACACCGAGGCGCTCCGCGAGATCATCCCGCAGGTGCGTGTGCCCATCGTCGCCGATGTGCATTTCCACTTCGGCCGGGCCCTCGAAGCCGTCGAAGCGGGCGTCCACAAGATCCGGCTGAACCCCGGCAACATCCAGGACCGCAAGCACGTCGAAGAGGTCATCGCCGCGTGCAAGGAAAAGAAGCTGCCCATCCGCGTCGGCGTCAACGAAGGCTCGATCGTCGAACGCAAGGACAAACAGAAGCGCCTCAAGGAACTCGGCGGCGTCTTCAGCGAACACCGGCACGGCCACTTCCTGGCCATCATGCTCGCCAAGCTCGAAGAATATCTCGACATCTTTTACGAGAACGACTTCTTTGACCTGACCATCAGCGCCAAGTCGCCGGACCCGACGCTGGTGATCGATGCGTACACCGAGATTTCCAAGCGTTTCGACCACCCGCTGCACCTGGGCGTGACCCACGCCGGCCCGCGCGAAACCGGGGCGATCCGCAGCGTCGTGCCGCTGGGCCATCTGCTCGCGATGGGCATCGGCGACACCGTCCGCATCAGCTACGCCAGCGACCCGGTGTACGAAGTCGACGATGCGCTCGAGATGCTCTACGTCCTGGGACTGCGCGAGCGCAAGGGCGTGGACCTGATCGCCTGTCCGACCTGCGGACGTATCGAGGTCGACTTGTTCACGCTGGTTCAGAAAGTTCGCAAGACGCTCGCGGACGAGATCACTTTGCCCATCAAAGTGGCCGTGATGGGTTGTATCGTCAACGGCCCGGGCGAGGCGGAGGGCGCGGACGTCGCGGTGTTCGCCGGCAAGCAGCGCGGCATCATCTATGTGCAAGGCGAAAAGGTGGCGACGGTCCCCGAAGCCGAGATTCTCGGAGCGCTGCTCGCAGAGTGCCGCAAGTTTGAGACGAAGGTCAAGGCCGGCGAGGCGCGGCTCGGCGAGAAGGTCGTCGATATCGTCCCGCCCGACCCCATCGGCGAACTCGGCAGCGGCGTGGCAAAGATCGCGGCGGGGCAGGTGGCGACGCTGACGGTCAAAGGCACCTGATCCACATTTTTTTTGCTTTCGAACGACCTGTATTAATTGAGCGTCATCATCATTTTCCTGCGGTGCCTTGAAAACGAACTAGGCAGAGGGTTCATGTTCGGATAAGTTTTGGTCAGAGCGTTCGCCGGTTCGAGACTCGCTCGAATCCTTCTGGTCCGCATTTCATCAGGAGAAGATTGCCATGGGTATGACTCGCCGAACCGCGTCGCTGAGTGGTTTGCTTGCTGGCTTGGGCACCGTGTGCGCGCTCGGCCCCGCGTCGGCGATCGACATCCGTCTGGATTACACCTACGACACGCAGAACTTCTTCGGCACCGGCAACCCCGAAGGCCCCGCCGCCGGCGTTCAAGCCAAGGCCGCCCTCGAAGACGCGGCCGACTTCTTCAGCGATTTGCTCAACGACACGTTCGCCGCGATCGTGCCACCGGCGCCGTTTGCCAGCCAGACCTTCAACGGCGTTGCCACATGGTCGTGGGAACAACGCTTCACGCATCCGGGCAACGGCTCGTCGGTCAGCATCCCCAACCCCACCGTCGCCGCGGATGAATACGTCATCTTCGCTGGGGGCCGGTCCCTGGGCGGCAACACGCTGGGCATCGGCGGCGGCGGCGGGTACGGCGCGAGCTCGGGTGGGAACGGCGGCGGCTTCACCAGCGCCGAAATCGGCCAGATCAACCAGATCACCGCCGACTGGTTCGACCTGCTCGACGGTGGCCGTGAAGACGACGGCACCTACAACGGCTGGGGCGGGGTCATCACCTTCGACAACGACGCGAGCACCGATTGGAGCTTCGACTGGACCAACCCGCCCGTGTCCGGCAAGAGCGATTTCTATTCCGTGGCGATCCACGAACTCGCGCACGCGTTGGGCTTCGGCGGGACCGAGTGGGAAGCGCTCGTCAGCGGCGGCACGTTCACGG
>CAZIXN010000259.1:0-3616 GCA_964543215.1 uncultured Phycisphaera sp. | reverse complement strand
GTGACGACCAAGGCGGACGGCCACGGGATCGGGCTGGGGCTGTCGCGTCAGGTGGCGATGGCGCTCGGTGGTCGGCTGTGGCTGCGGGATCGTCGTCCGAGCGGCGCGTTGTTGACGCTGCGATTTCCGGTGGCATCGTTGCGGGAAGCGCGGGGCGGAGAAGGGCGAGGTGTTGCGTGAGCCGGGTGTTGATTCTGGATGACGATGCGATTGTGGCGAGGTCGCTGGCGGACACGCTGAAGCGCGACGGTCACGCCTGCGAGACGGCGGGTTCGATCGACGAGGCGTTGGCTCGGCTGGGCAACGCGAGCGAGGCGATTGATCTGTTGGTCACCGAGATGCAGGTGCAGAGCGACGAGGGGCTGGACGGGTTGAAGCTGCTTCGCCGGTTGCGAGATGATCATCCTGGCGTCGTGCCGTTGGTGGTGACGGGGTACGGGAAGATCGAAGATGCGGTGCGGGCGATCAAGCTGGGTGCGGCGGACTATTTGACCAAGCCGGTGCTGGACGACGAGTTGCGGGAGGCGGTTCGGAAGGCCGGCGAGTTGCACGCGCTGATGGCGGGGGTTCGCAGCGACGCGGGGACGGTGCCGGCGTTGTTGGCGGGCGGTACGTCGGAGCCGACGTTGGAGGAGGAGTTGGGTGGTGATGTTCGCGTGGTGGAGGCAATCGCGGCGTTGGGGCCGTTGGGTGCAGTGGCCACGCCGGTGATGATCCTGGGAGAAGCGGGCGTGGGTCGGACGCGTTTGGCGGAGGCGTTGCACGCGCGGTCGGTTCGGAAGCAGATGCCGTGTGTTTCGTTTGTTTGTCGGGATGATGCGGATCCGCGTCATTTGGCGGAGCTGGTCGGGCACAACCGCGAGGCGTTTGCGGAGGAGCCGGTGCGTCGTGGGGGCGCGGTGGGCGAAGCGCGGGGCGGGACGCTGATCGTTCGGGAGTTGCATCTCGCGACGCCGGTGGTGCAGGCGGCGCTGTTTGAGTTGTTGGAGCATTCGCGCGCGCGGCCGATCGGTTCGTCCGAGGCGCGGTCGGTGGAGGTGCGGCTGGTTTTCACGATCGATGCGGATGGGCAGCGTTCTGTGCGCGACGGTGTGCTGCGGGCGGATCTGTTTCATCGCGGGGGTGCGGCGCAGTTGTCGTTGCCGGCGCTTCGGCGTCGGCCGGAGGATGTGGCCGGTTTGGCGAGGCACTTTGTGGCGCGGGCGTCGGCGGCGCACCATCGGCGGGTTCGTCTGGGTGGCGAGGCGTTGGACGCGTTGCGGGCGTATGCGTGGCCGGGCAATCGCGATGAGTTGCGCAGCGCGTGCGAGCACGCGGTGCTGCGTGCGACGACGGCGACCATCGGCGTGGCGGATCTGCCGGAATCGGTGCGTAGGCCGTCGGGGTTGCGAGAGGCGCGGCCGATGAACGACGGGGCTGGTTCGGAGACGTGGACCCCTCGGCCCCTGGTGGAAGCACTGCTGGAACCGGAGCGGCAGATTCTGCAAGCGGCGCTCGAGGCGAACGGTTGGAATCGCAGCGAGACGGCGCGTCAGTTGGGGATCGATCGCACGACGCTTTACAAGAAGATTCGGAAGTTCCGGTTGGACGAGCCGCAGTAAGGCGTTTCAGGCGACGATCGCGCGGGCGACTTTCCACACGTCGCCGGCCCCCATGGTGACGACCAGGTCGCCGTCGCGCGCGATGGCGAGGACCTGCTCGGCGATGGCGTCGAGCGGGTGGATGTGCATGGCCTGCGTGCCGCGTTGTCGGAGGCGTTCGACGAGTTGGGCGGAGGTGACCGAGGCGCGTTCTTCTTCGGAATCGCGGACGAAGTAGATCTCCGGGACGATGACGACGTCGGCGGCACCGAAGCTGACGGCGAACTGGTCGAGGAGGTGTCGGGTGCGGGAGTGCTGGTGGGGCTGGAAGATGCAGATGAGTCGCCCGGGCGATTCGTGGTCGCGGAGGGCGCGGAGGGTGGTGTCGACTTCGGTGGGGTGGTGTCCGTAGTCGTCGATGACACGGAGAGTCCCGCCGGCGGGGAGTTGCCGGGTGCCGATGCGCTGCATGCGTCGGTCGAGGCCGGCGAAATGTTCGAGGGCGTGGGCGACGTCGGGCCAGGTGGCGCCGAGTTGATGCGCGAGGACGCCGGCGGCGGCGGCGTTGTAGGCCATGTGTTCACCGGGCATGGCGGGGTGCCAGCGGGCGATGTCCTGGCCGCGGTGTCGGAGGATGCACAGCGGCTTGTTCTTGCCGGGTGAGGCGGTTTCGTCGTGTCGTCGCCCGTCGCGGGTGAGAACGACCTGCCAATCGGCCTGGGGCGCGAAGCCGATGGTTTCGACTTTGCATTGGAGCTTGGCGGTGATGGCGACGCGGTGGGGCGATTCGTGCTGGATCAGCAGGAAGCCGCCCCCGGAAGATGGGGCGTCGTGAGGCGGAAGCTTGTGTGCGAACTGGGCGAAGCTTTCAACGATGGCGTCCAGGCCGTCGTAGATGTCGAGGTGGTCGGCTTCGACGTTGAGGATGACGGCGGCGGTGGGGGCGAGTTGGTGGAAGCTTCGATCGTACTCGCAGGCTTCGGCGACGAGGGTGGGTCCGTTGCCGGTGCGGTGGCCGCCGCCGAGTTGTGGGCAGTGGGCGCCGACGATGACGGAGGGGTCCAGTCCGGCGGTGATGAGCGTGTGGCCGAGCATGGAGGTGGTGGAGGACTTGCCGTGGGTTCCGGCGACGGCGATGCCGACGGTGCCGGGTTGGGCCATCACGCGCCCGAGCATGGCGGCGTACTTGATGACTTCGAGTTTTCGTCGGCCGGCCTCGAGGACTTCGGGGTGGTCGTAAGGCACGGCGGCGGAGATGACCAGGGCTTGCGCGTCGAGGGGCACGGATTGGGCGGATTGTTGGAGGTCGACGGCGAAGCCTTCGCATCGGAGTTGCTGGACCAGGTCGGAGTCGGCGCGTTCGCTGCCGGTGACGGTGGCGCCGCGAGCGGCGCAAAGGCGGGCGAGGCCGGACATGCCGCTGCCGCCGATGCCGACGAAGTGGAGACGTTGGTGTTGCATGGTGTCGTCACTTTATGAAAAAGCCCCGCATGGACATGCGGGGCTCAAGGGGGGTTTTGCTTTGCGTGCAGCGCAGGAGCGTTTACTTGAACATCGCGGGGCTGTCGTCTTCGCTGGGCGCGGGGGCGGGCATGGGTTCGACGCGGCCGGGGGTGGCACTGGGGGCGGGGGTGGCGGCGACGGGTTCGGTGGCGGGGACGAGGAAGATCTCGACGCGGCGGTTGGCTTCGGCGCCGTTGCCGGCGTTGGGGACGACGGGCTGGTGTTCGCCGTAGCCGGCGATGGACATGCGCGTGGCGGGGACGCCGGCCTGGTTGAGGACGCGCATGACGCTGACGGCGCGGAAGGCGGACATGCCCCAGTTGTCTTCGTATTTCTGGACGTTGGCGGCGTTGCGGACGGGCACGTTGTCGGTGTGGCCGACGACGCGGACTTCGTAGCCGGTGGCGGCGGGGCTGTTGAGCACGCCGGCGAGCTGGTTGAGCAGGTTGACGGCGCCGTCGCGGACGTCGGTCTTGCCCAGGGCGAAGGTGACGTCGCTGCGGAAGCGGATCATGCCGGTGGCGGCGTCGAAG
>CAZIXN010000258.1:0-3627 GCA_964543215.1 uncultured Phycisphaera sp. | reverse complement strand
GGCCCCGGAAGTGGCCCCGGAAGTGGCCCCGGAAGTACCGCCCCCGGCGTGCTGATCGAGGTAGTCGGCGATGGCTCGGCCCAGGGGCAGCTTGGCGTCGAGCATGAGCAGGGCGTCGCGCTGGAGGTGTCGCGCGGCGACGGCGGGCTCGCGGGTCAGTCGGTGGTTGGGCGGGCAGATCAGGGCCAGCGGTTCGTCACGCAGCGGAGCCCAGGCCCATCGGCCCGGATGGGAGGCGGCTTCGTCGGCGAGCTGCGGCGCGGTGGCTTGCGCCCAGGCGGTGGGCAGGCCGGCGGGATAGGAGACGACGCCCAGGTCGGCGTGGCCGTGCAGCAGGGCCTCGCGGACGAATTCGTGGGACGCGAAATCCAGGTTCCAGGGAGCGGGCGTGTCGGCGTCGGGGGTGGGCGAGCTGGCCCAGAGCCGGGCGACCCGGCCGAGCCAGTCGATGCCGGTGGAGTAGATGCCGCGGACGCGGATCGGCCGGTCGGGCTGGGCGCGGGCGGCGAGGTGGCTTGCGGGTTGGCCCATGGCGGCGACGCGGTCGGCCAAGGCGCGATAGGCGGTGACGAGCGGGGCACCCTCGTCGAGCAGGAGTTGGCCGGCGTCGGTAAGGCTCAGCGGGCGGTGGGAGCGGTCCAGCAGCTGGACGCCCAGGGCTTTCTCGAGGTGGGACACGCGCTGGCTCGCGGCGGATTGCGAGACGCCGGCCCGGTCGGCGGCGCGGCTGAAGCTGCGGCAGCGGGCGACCTCGACGAACAGTTCCAGGCTGGAAAACTCGGGCATCGGTGGGGTCCTGACAGAGCGACAACGGCGGCCACGCAAGCGGGCGAATCCGATCCGCGAACGATCCAACCCTCCGGGCGACGGGGCGTTTGCCGATTCCTTGGCGACGCGACGATTAGACGACCTTCTGATTTTTCTGAATTCATCAGCATAGCTAATGCAGGTCGGCGAGATCAAGCGCAGACATCTCCATGCGATTTTCCCCGTTTGGTGGCCGACTTCCCGATACTGGAAGCGTTATCCGAGCGTTACGCTGTGTTTTGGACCATTTTTGCGGGGGCGGGAATGGCTCGAAGGAGGGGACTACATTTGTTGATGCACAAGGTCGAAAAACAAACGATGCCGGGCAGTCGCGCGCGTCACTGGGCGGTGGGTTTGGCGTTGTCGGCGGCGGGCTGTGTGGCGGTCGGTGCGCGGGCGGACCTGGAGAATCAGACCAAGCAGATTCTTGGCGGGGCCGACCTGGGCGACACGCAGGTGTCGGTGCTGTTGGTCGATCTGGATGCCAACGAGACGCTGGTGGCGTTGCATGCGGACCGGCCGATGATCCCCGCATCGAACCTGAAATTGATCACGACCGCGGCGGCGTTGGACCGCCTCGGGCCGGACTTCGTGTTCACGACGGATCTGGAGATGCTGCCGCCGCTGCCGGCGTTGCCGGGCGTGAACGACCTCAATCCGCCCGCCCCGCCGGACCTGCGGCTGACCGGCTCGGGGGATCCGGGGTTGGGGGATGATGCGCTGCTGGCCGAGCTGGGCCTGGAGCCCGACGCGGTGCTGGACCGGTTCGTCGAGGCGGTGGTGGCCACGGGCTTCAAGCGCTTCGGCACGCTCTATCTCGATGATGATGTGTTCGACGACGTGCAGGTGCACCCGACCTGGCCGACCGATCAGTTGGACAAGTGGTACTGCGCTCCGGTGGCGGGCCTGAACTTCCACGGCAACGTGCTGGACGTGCTGTACCTGCCGGCGGCGCTGCGGGGCGAGGCGCCGACGGTGCAGGTGTTCCCGTGGTGGCCGCAGCTCGAGACCGTCAACCGCGCCGTCACCGGGCCACGCGACGCGTTCTGGATCACCCGGGCCGGTGCCGCCAACCGCTTTACGTTCGGCGGGCAGGTCCGCAACACGCGGAGCACGCCGATCCGCACGACGCTGTACGACCCGCCGACGACCCTCGGGCAGCTGCTGCAGTACCGCCTCAGCGAGGCGGGTGTCTTTGTGGAACGCGTTGCGCGGACCGATCCCAACGCCACGCCGCGTTCGGGCCAGACGCTGTTCCGCATCCAGACCACGCTGCCCGGCGTGCTGGACCGCACCAACCAGGACTCGGCCAACCTCTTTGCCGAGGCGATCTTCAAACGTATGGGCTACGAACTCACCGGCGCGCCCGGCTCGTTCGACAGCGGCGCCGCCGCGGTCCGCATGTACCTGCAGGAACGCCTGGGCACGCGCATCTCCGTGGCGCTGGTCAAGCCGGTGGACGGCTCGGGCCTGTCGCGCGACAACCGCGTCACCGCGCGGGCGTTGGTGGAAGTGCTCCGCGACATGCACGATCGTGCCGAGCTCTCGGACATTTATCGCGAATCGCTCGCCATCGCCGGTGAATCCGGCACGTTGCGGCGGCGCGGCGACGGGCTCGACGGCGCGACCGTGTTCGCCAAGTCCGGCTACATCGCCGGCGTGTCCGCCTTGGCGGGCTACATCGTCGTCGCCGACGCCACGGTCGCGGATGGCACGCGCACGCTCGCGTTTTCCCTGCTGTTCAACGGCTTTGTCCCGCCCCGCTCGAACGCGACGATGAAGACCGCGCAGGACCGCCTGCTCAAAGCCTTCACCGAACAACTGCTCGCCGAAGTTCAGTGAAGCCCGTCGCGCCAACGCGTCGTCCCCCAGCCGCTGGTCAACGATCTGCGTGGCGTACGCCACGCCTGGTCGAACACCCCGCGACGCACCGGGCACGCGCAGGTCGTCGACCTGCGGCTATAGGCAATAGCAAGACCAAGCCCAGTGCGGGCTCGGGCACCGTCAACCCCGCGAAGCTTGGCAACACGCTGCCGCCCCAGTTGTTGAGCACCGCGTCGAGTTCTTCCTGATCCACGCCGGCGGAAGCGAAGCCCGCCGCGTTGCTCCAGTCGCCGCGAGCGCCGCCCCAGTTGTTGAGCACCAGGTCCAGGTCACCCTGTTCGACGCTGCCGTTGCCGTTGAAGTCGCCGGCCAGTGCGTCGATGATCGCCGCGCCCAGCGTGCCGAAGGGGTTGAACATCACCGCGTCCAGCCACACCGTCGCGTCGCCGGCCCCGAAGAACTGGATCGAATCCAGCGTGATGGTCTGGCCGTTGATCTCGCCGTTGCCGCTCACCCAGCCGTCCCACTGCGTGTCGTCGCCCAGGTCCCACTGGTACAGGTGCCAGTTGCCGTCGGCGATGACGCTCTGCGCGACGCCGCGCTCGGCGGTGCCTTCGACGTCGTCCACGGCGATGCGCACCGTGATGCCATCATCGAGTGTGCGGAGCCAGAAGCCCAGGAAACCCTGCGCGATGAGTTCGCGGTTGCCAGCGGGACTCGCGACGGCTCCGGGCGAACCGGAGAGGTGCCGCAGGAACCAGCCCGTGTCGCTGCCGTCGATATCGAGACGCTGGGCGGTGTCGCCTTCGTAGACTTCATCGGTGACGAGCGTCGCGGTGGTGCCGGTGCCGATGCCCTGGTTGCTGCCGGAGGTCTGTGGGGAAAAAATGAAGTAGTTCGTGTCGCCGGTTTCGAAGGTCGTGATCGGCAGGTTGTCATCTGGACGGGCGACCAGTTCATCGATGTACGCCTTCACGTCCTGGCCGAAGCTGTTGA
>CAZIXN010000257.1:0-3637 GCA_964543215.1 uncultured Phycisphaera sp. | reverse complement strand
CGCTGCCGGGTTTCCTGCAACAACTTCGGCCCGTAGTCGCTCGCCGAATAGTCACCGGCGTGTTGGCGAAGCTCGCGCAGAGCAGTCCGCACGCTGACCCCGTATCCCGTGAGCTTGCCGTCGTCGCCCGTGAGTTTGCCCTTGACGGATCGCCAAAAGCCGACAACCACATGGGCCACCGTGGCATCGTCGTCCCGCTGAACCTTGCGGCGCTTCCGCTTCTGGGGTGGTGCGATCACGCGATCGTTGGCCTCCCATTCCGCGATCACGCGAGCGACTTCACGCCGGGCGGCGGCACTGCCGGCGGCACCGCAATAGACAGTTCGCCGGTGCCCAGAGCGGGGATCGCGAAGCTGGACGACGGTCTGTCCGCCTTTGACGTAGGGCTTTGGGGTTGAAAGAGGTCGGGCCATTGCAGCGTCTCCACGTAGGGTTTTGCGGCGCAATGCCGCACAACTCCGGGTGGCTGACGCCGCCTTGAACCGCACCGAGCGGAGGCGGGAAGCGGCCTAAGTGCCGCTTTCCGCGTAGATTCTGAGCAATCGGGGTGACATGATTTGAACATGCGGCCTCTTCGTCCCGAACGAAGCGCTCTACCAAGCTGAGCTACACCCCGAATAGGTGTGGCGGGAAATCGTATCGCAAGCCCGCGCCCGACGCCAGCGGCACGGCGGTGGGAGTTTGAGATTGATTGACGCCGACGCGCCGGTGACGTAGGGTGCTGCCCCGCCTGTTGCCTTGCCTGGCCGCGAGCCTGCCGTCGTCCCGTCGGCCATCCGCCTCGCTCCCCCACGAACATTGCCGCAGTCGACACGCATCGGTCGCCTTTTGTGCGGACTTTCCGCCAGCCTCGCGGTGCGTTTCCCTCCCCACCCCCCGGATCCCCGGAAGTTGTCGAGCGCGTCGCGGACGTCGCCGACCCACCGGACTCGGGAGGTGTATCGCACCGAAAGGCGATCTCTTCATGCGCTTCGACGCCCTGGAACTCCATCCCACCGTTCTGTCCAATCTCGCCGCCAAGGGTTACGAGCAGGCCACGCCGATCCAGGCCGGGGCCATCCCCCACGCCCTGGCCGGCCGTGATGTGCTCGGCTCGGCGCAGACCGGCACGGGCAAGACGGCGGCCTTCGCGCTGCCGATCGTGCACCGCCTGCTTTCCACCAATCTGCAGCCCAAGAAAGGCGACAAGCGTCCGCGTGCGCTGATCCTCAGCCCGACGCGCGAGCTGACGCAGCAGATCGCCGACGGCTTCGCGGCCTACGCCAAGGGCACGGGCCTCAGCGGCGTGACGATCTACGGCGGCACGGGCCAGCGTCCCCAGACCAACGCGCTGCAGCGCGGCGTGGACGTCATCATCGCCACGCCCGGCCGACTCATGGACCTCATGGAACAAGGCTTCGTGGATCTGTCGGCCGTGCAGACCTTCGTGCTCGACGAGGCCGACCGCATGCTGGACATGGGCTTCATCCTCGACATCACCAAGATCAGCCAGCAGCTTCCGCAGGAACGCCAGACGCTGTTCTTCTCGGCCACGCTGCCCAAGGCGATCCAGCAACTGGTGTCCAAGCTGCTCAAGGATCCCGCGGTCGTGGCGATCAAGGCCGAGTCGCCCACGGTGGAGCTGGTGAAGCAATCCGTGAAGTTCGTTTCGCCGGGCAACAAGGTGGAGATTCTGGCGAAGCTGATCGAGGAGCACGGCATGTTCCGCACGATCGTGTTCACGCGCACCAAGCACGGGGCGGACAAAGTCGTCAAGCAGCTGCGTGAATTGAACATCAAGAGCGAAGCGATCCACGGCAACAAGAGCCAGGCCGCGCGCCAGCGGGCGCTGAACAACTTCAAGAGCGACAAGGTCGCGGTGCTGGTGGCCACGGACGTCGCGGCCCGGGGCATCGACGTGCCGCACGTCAGCCACGTCGTGAACTTCGACCTCACGCACGAGCCCGAGACGTACGTCCACCGCATCGGGCGCACCGCCCGGGCCGGCAAAGAGGGCGACGCGATCTCGCTGTGCACGCCCGACGAGATCGGCTGGCTGCGGGCGATCGAACGGCTGATCGGCATGGACCTGGAGATCCTGGGCGACAAGCCCGACTGGGCGATCCGCACCACCGGCGGCACGGGCATGGGCGGGATGGGCGGGAGGGGCGGCGGCAAGCGGGGCGGCGGACACTCGGGCGGCGGTTCCGGCGGCGGTCGTCCGCAGCGCGGCGGCTTCGGCGGGGGCAGCCGCAGCGGCGGCGGCGATCGGCCCAAGTCCTTCGGGCACAGCGGCGGCAACAAGTCGTCCCGCAAGCCCAAGACCAAGGCCTCGGGCAACGCCGGCGGCGGCGCGGGGGCCGGCGCCCCCAAGAAGCCGCACCGCAAGAACGACCGTCCCCAAGCCCAGGCCGCGCGCTGACCGATCCTGCGTGTCGCCTCAGGCCCACGGCCTGAGCGGAACGGCGTCTGTGTCATGAGCGGTTCCCGTATCCGGTGCAGCCGCAGGTCGTTGACCTGCGGCTGTGCTGCGCCGGGGACGTTCCCAGCGCAGTCCAGGCGCACGTCGACGGCTTGCGCGGAGGCTGCGGCGAAGCCCAAGCGCGCTTGCGCACGGGCCGGGCACGCGCAGCCCGTGGGGCGGTGGCGACGGGGGGCGACGCTGAAGGCACGGGGGAGGGGTGGCGGTGCTAAGCTATGCGTTGGCATTTCAGGGGTTGGGGGATTTGCCCTCGACGTTCGGATGGGTTGTCCATGAGCGCAGCGCGTACGACCAGAACGCAGACCGGCCGGGCGGGCGATCGCGCGGCGGGTGCTGCGTCGCCATCGGGGGCGGTCGGCGTGGGCGAGGGTTCCGGGCCGGTGGCGGCGGATCGGCGGGCGGGTTCGGAGCGTCGTCGGTCGGCCCGGCTGACCGAGCGAGAGCGGATCTGGGGTTTGCCCGGCTGGGTGGTGCTGGTGATTTTGTTGGCGGTGGCGGCGGTGCCGATGTTGGCGGGGTTGGGTCAGACGCCGCTGAGCGACGTGGGTGAGGTGCGGTTGTTGGAGGTGACCCGGCAGACGTGGGCGCGGTCGTCGGCCTTGGGTGAGAGCGGCGAGGGCTGGACGGTGGATCGTTTCGTGCCGGTGGTCGATGGGCGGGAGACGCTTGACGAGGCACCGGGCAGCGTGTGGCTCAACGCGGCGGCGTGGTGGCCGGCGACGTGGCTGGGCCGGGAACTGGACGATGTCGGGACGGGGGAGCTGGTGCTGCGGAGCCGGCTGCTGCACGTTGGGATGGCGCTTCTGGCGGTGGCGGCGGCGTTCTGGGCGGGTTTTGCGTTGGGTGGTTTGCCGGTGGCGGCGCTGGCGGGGTTGATTGTGGCGGGCAATCCGCTGTTGACGTTGGCGGGTCGGACGGCCAACGGGGACGCGATCGTGCTTTCGTGGACGGTGCTGGCGGGGGCGGCGGCGTTGTGGGCGATGCGTCCGATGAAGCCGGCGGCGGCGGGTTTTGGTCGGCAGACGGCGGGCTGGGCGTTGTGCGGCGGGGCACTCGGGATGGCGGCGCTTTGTGGGGGGTTGGAGGCGGCGTTGCCGGCGGCGCTGCCGTTGTGTTTGCTGGTGCTGTTGTGTCCACGTCGGCCGGGGAACACGCTGGGGCTGGCGGCGGCGGGGG
>CAZIXN010000256.1:0-3654 GCA_964543215.1 uncultured Phycisphaera sp. | reverse complement strand
CACCGCCAGCGCGGCGAAGCCCACATCCGCATGGCCTTCCCCCACTGGCCGCAGTCGCGCGTCCACGACACCTGCGAAGCCTCGCTCCAGCACCTCGTCCAGCTCGCCATCGAAGCCATCCAGGTCCCCCGCGAAATCAACGAACAGAACTGGCCCCAGCGCGTCGTCCTCCACGAAAACCTCTCGCCGGCCCTGCAGATCCTCAACCGGCCCGGCCCGAAAATCCTGCTCACCGGCCACCTGGGCAACTTCGAAGTCCTCGGCTACACCATGGCCGTCATCGGCTACGACATCCACGCCATCGCCCGGCCGCTCGACAACCCGATGCTCTCCAAGTGGCTCTACGGAATCCGCGAAGCCAAGGGCATGACCATCATCGACAAGTTCCAGGCCACCGAGCAGATGACCGGCGTCCTGCGCGGCGGGGGGTTCCTGGGCTTCACCGCCGACCAGAACGCCGGCGACCGCGGCACGTTCGTGCCCTTCTTCGGCAAGCTCGCCAGCACCTACAAATCCATCCCGCTGCTGGCCCTGCGCTACAAGTGCCCGATCCTCTGTGGCTACGCCCACCGCGTCGGGCCGGGCTTCCGCTACGAGATCGGTGCCGCCGACATCTTCGGCCCCGAAGACTGGTCCGTGCAGCCCGACCCGCAGTTCTACATCGCCGCCCGCTTCAACCGCGCTTTCGAGACGATGGTCCGCCGCAAGCCCGAGCAGTATTTCTGGATGCACCGCCGGTGGAAGTCCCGGCCACGCTACGAACGCGAAGGCAAGGAGATGCCCGCGACGCTGCGGACCAAGCTCGAAGCCCTGCCGTGGATGACGCAGGACGAACTGGATCGTCTCATCGGCAACGAAGGCCCGGCGACGAGGTAAGAAGCCAACAAAGAAGCCCACGTTCAATGAATGTGGGCTTCGCGGTTCTCATTTCACTTGGGTTGCGGTTCAGCCGAACGGCGACCACGAGCCGGTGAGGTCGTGGAGTCGGGTCCAGACGAAGCCCACGCCGAACACCAGCGCCAGGAAAGCGCTGAAGGCAAGCACGGTGTAAATATTGTTGTTGCCCATCGGGGACTCCTTGGAAAAAGATGCGAGGGGCGGATTACAGGTTCGGGGCCGAGACGACCGAGTCGCCGTCACGGACGGCCGCGCGGTCGTCGCCGAGGATGACGGCCACGGAGTTCGAGGCGTCCACCGATTTGATCTCGAGGTTGGCGACGTACTCGTTGTTGCCGCGGTAGGCGACGAAGCGTTGATTCGGCACCACGCCGTCGGCCCGGCCGACGTTCAGCAGCACCAGCGACTTGCCGCCGGGGATGCTCTGCTGACCGGTCACGGCACCGTACACCGGCTCGGACGAGGTCGGCACTGCGGCCACCGACGTGCCGGATTGCGGAATCGAGCCGCCGGCACTGACCACCGCCTGCTCCAGCGACGCCAACTCTTCGTTGAGCGACACAAGCTGTTCACGCAGCGAGCGCGTCTGGTTCTCCAACGCGGCGCGGTCAGCCTCTAGCTGGTTGTTGCGGGCGATCAGCTGCGTGTTTTCCGTCGAACGCTCGACCACCTTGGACTGGGCCTGATTGAGCTGCGCGAGCGTGCTTTCCAGCAGCGCAGTGTTGGTCTTCTGCGACTCGCCGCTGGCGATGATCGTCGCGCGGATCGCGTCGTTGTCGGCCTGGGCCTTGGCGAACTGGGCCTGCAGGTTGGTTTCGTTGCCCTTGGCCGAGGCGAGGTCGGACTCGAGCTGACGGATCGTCGCGTTGAGGTTGGCCTCCTTGGCCGAGACGCCTTCGCGGAGCGTGGTCACCTGCTTCTGCAGGTCGTTGATGGTCACCTGCGAGGCGGAGGAGATGGCCTGGGCGCTCTTCACGTCGCCCTGCAGCTTGTCGACCGACGCGACGAAGGGCACGACCAGCGTGACCAGCAGGATCGAGAGAAGGGTCACCAGAACGACAAAGGCTTTGGTCAGGGGGCTCACGGCAACTTCCTTCGGGGCCAGCGGATTCGGGCTTGATGGGGCAGAACGTCCGGCGACGACGCAAACCGCGCCGTCCACCGACCGGGAACTCCGTTCGATCCCCCCTATGTACCGCTCGGGCCTGCCGTTGTCAACGAATGCGCGCCACGCTCGCCCCGGGCACCCGGCGAGGCTGCACCGTTCCGCCGCCACCCAAAGCCACAAACCGATCCCAAACGGATCGTGGTGAAACGCTCAGCGGTGGGTCGCTTCCAGCACCGCCGCCGCCGCGGAAATCCGCACGCTCGGGTCGGCATCCTTGAGCAGCCGGGCGAGATACCCGCGGGCCAGGTCGTTGTTGTACTGCCCCAGCGCAAAGGCGGACTGCGCCCGGACGGTGGCGAGTGGGTGGTTCGCCGCCTCGGCCATCACCGTGAGCATCCCGCCGCGGTCGCGATCAAGCCGGGCCAGGCTTTCGGCGGCGGCGAGGCGGAACTCAACGGGGTTCTCGACCAGGAAGTTGTTGAAGTTGGTCCAGAAGGCATCGTCGCCCAGCCGACCCAGCGCCTGCACGGAGATGATCCGCACCTCGTCGAAATTGGAGTACGCCGAGCGGCGCAGCTCGGCCAGGCCGTCGGGATCGCCGAGCTTGGCCTTGGCTTCGGCGGCCTGGACCGCGAGCAGCTGCCACGCGATGCCCGGCGACATGTCGCCCTTGGGCCGGAACGTCGCGAATTTGATCAGCGGGATCGCCGTGTCGTTGCCAAGGTCGCCGGTGAGCATCGCGGCGTTGGCGCGGACGCGCGGGTCGGGGTGCTGAAGGAGGTTGGCCATCTCGCTCATGGTGCGGTCGTCGGCCACGCCGCAGCGCGCCGCGGCGAAGATCACGGCCGACCGCACGTGGTCCCGGCTGGGCCGGGGATCGTCATCGCGGAACGCCTCGCCGAAAATATTCGTCAGCGCCGCCAACCGCAGCTTGCCGGCGGTGTAGAGCGCGTGGAATCGCACCACCGGCGACTCATCGCTGAGCCCCAGCGTCACCAGCGGCAACGCCAGGTCCGGCGCGTGCTGGACGGCCTCGAGCGCGTGCGCCCGCAGCTGCGCGTCCGGCCGGGACGCCGACCACCGCACGATCTCCATCGCGTCGTCGCGGTAGGCGTCGAGGCGGGCCAGCGGCGTGGCGGCGGGGATGTCGGCCGAGGGCTTGGCCGCCGGTGCCGAGGACTGCGCTACGGCAGGAACCGGAAGCACGGAAGCCGCACCGAACACGAAGGCGGCGGTGAAAGCAACGGAAGCGGCGTGACGGAGCATGTCAGAGTCCTTGCGGTTTCGGGATTCCCGATATCGGGCCAGCTTCCTTTCACGCGGAAGCAAGACGATGGCGGCGGCGACAGACCGAGCGCGGCTTTCGAAACACGCTGATCAGCACCAGCAACGCCGTCGCCCACGATAGAACTCTGATCGGCCAATCGCCCACGATCGCGTAAACCGTACGCCGCGGGTCCAGCACCAGTTCGGCCGAAACCACGCCCTCGGTGCCCGGGGCCGCCGCCGCGACGATCCGGCCGGTCGAGTCGATAACCGCCGACACCCCCGTGTTCACCGACCGCACCACCGGCACGCGGTTCTCGATGGCCCGCAAACAAGCAAGCTGCAAGTGCTGATACCGCATCGACTCCCAGCCCAGCCCGCCC
>CAZIXN010000255.1:0-3704 GCA_964543215.1 uncultured Phycisphaera sp. | reverse complement strand
GGCCCGACGGTGGACGACATGGTCGCGTGGATGCAGCGTGACCCCACGCCCGACGTCCGCCGGCGGGCGACGCTCACCATCAAGGCGCTGGGCCCGATCGCCGCCGAGCACCTGGCGCGTCACTACGACCACGAAGACCGGGAGATCCGCCTGGCCGTGCTCGAAGCCGGGGCGTATCTCAAGGATGTCGCCGTCGCCGAGCCGCTGATTGCGCTGGCCGACGCCGCGGACCCGCAGACGCGCATCGCCGTGGCCGACGGCCTGGTGCACCTGCCGCGCAACACACGCGCCATCGCGGCGCTGCGCAATCTGCTCTCCGACGAGGACGGGCAGGTGCGCATGGCCGCGTACCAGACGCTCTCGGTGCACGGCGACCCGATGATCGATTCACTCGCGGTCAGCGATCAGGACGGCATCAAGTTCGTGATCGATCGCGTGCCCTCGGACGTGCCCGGCGTGTTCATCGAAGCCGAAGGCCTGCCGCGGATCGTGCTGTTTGATGCGCGGCAGGGTTTCCGTCAGCCGGTGTTCTCGGCGCTGTGGGGCAACCGCATGACGCTGATGTCGCCGTCGAGCATCGCGCAGGCGTCGCTGGGTCTCGAAGAGGGCAACACGGCGTTTCTGCCGGTGGCGCGGCGCGGCCCGGTGGTTGATGCGGGCAACGGCGTCCGACAGGCCGAGGTCTACGACGCCGCCGGCGGCTCCGCCACCGTGCGGGCGAGCAACCCCGACGCCGCAACAATCCTCGCCGAAGGCTTGTCCGAAGACGGGCAAATCACGCGGTTCCTCGTGCAGGGCCGCGTCGCCGAGAACATCGCCGGCCGAATCACGATCGAGCTGATCGGCCTGGACCGCTCGCTCGAAGACATGCCGCTGTCGGTGTACTACCGCAGCCCGCGCGAGCCCCGGCCGACCGTGCACCGCGTCTCGCCGACGGTCGCGACGCTGGCGTTCTTCCTCGCGCATCGCCCGACGATGCAGCAGCCGCAGGAGGGCCTGGACCTGAACTTCGGGCAGGTCGTGGATGTGCTGTACACGCTGGGCAAGAACGGCGCGATCCCCGCCGAGGTCACGCTGCAGCAGAGCCCGCTGGCGAACATGATCGCCGACGTCCGGCAGCGCGCCGCGCCGATCGAGCGGCCGGAAACCGACGGCCAGGCTCCCGGCGCTCCCGCGCCCGACGTCCAACCCGCGACCCCCGAAGGCGCCCCCGACGCCACCGCGCAAGCCGCGCCCGACGCGGAAAAATCCTGACATCTTCCGAACACGCCGGCGACGGATTTCGCTGATTTTCTCGGCGTCCCCGGCACGATCCGCCGATGGATTAGAGTGCCCGACAAGTTTGGAGAAAGCCGCCGCAAGGAACGCGGCGGGATCGGCCCCGGCGTGCACGCGACGCGCCCGGCCCCACCCGACACGGAGGTCGTACCGCGCATGAAGCCACCGCATTCCCCGCAAACCAACGCGAGCCTCCCCGGACTTGTCGGCCCCATCACCCCGGCCCGGCCGCAGATGCGCCTCGCCAAGCTCACCGTCGCCGGCTTCAAATCCTTCGCCGACAAAACCGAAATCCGCTTCGACGAACCCATCGTCGGCATCGTCGGACCCAACGGCTGCGGGAAGTCCAACGTCGTCGACGCCATCAAGTGGGTCCTGGGCGATCAGTCGCCCAAGAGCCTCCGCGGCGGCGCGATGATGGACGTCATCTTCAACGGCAGCGCCAAGCGTCGGCCCTCGGGCATGGCCTCGGTCACGCTCACGTTCGACAACCCGGTGATCCAGGGTTTGGGGAGCGGGGACCAGGGATCGGGTCAGCAATCAGATTCCGAAACCCAACCCGATCCCCGCTCCCCGATCCCCGAACCCCGCGGCCGCAGGCCGCTCCCCCTGGACGCCGATCAGGTCAGCATCACGCGCGAGCTCTACCGCGACGGCACCTCCGCCTACCGCATCAACAACCAGCGGGCCCGCCTGCGCGACATCCGTGAAACGTTCATGGACACGGGCATCGGCACCGACGCCTACTCCATCATCGAACAGGGCAAGGTCGCCCGCATGCTCGAAGCCAACGGTGCCGAGCGGCGGCAGATCTTCGAGGAAGCCGCCGGCGTCGCGCGGTTCAAGGCCCGTAAAAAGGAAGCCCTGCGCAAACTCGAGCGGGCCGAGCAGAACCTCGCGCTGGTGCGGACGCGCCTCGAAGACACGCAGCGCCGTTTGCGCAGCGTGAAGATGCAGGCCGCGCGGGCCCGCAGCTATCAGGAGTACGCCGGCCGGCTGCGCGAGCTGCAACTCACGCACGGCCTGGCGGAGTACCACACGCTCAGCAAGCGGCTTGCGGAGCTCAACGAGCAGCTCGAGCAGGCCGAGGCCGACCGCGCCGTCGCCGCCCGCAGGCTCGCCGAGTATGAACACGCCCAGCAGGACGCCGAGCAGGACCGCGCTGCCGTCGCCGACAAGCTCAAGCAGTTCGAGCGGTCGCGGCAGGAGCAGCAGTCCGCGAAGGAAAAGGCACTGCAGCAGCAGGGTTTCGCGCAGCGCACGCTCGACGAGACGGCCAGGCAAGCGGAGCGCGACACGCAGCGCCTCGGCGAGTTGGCCGGCCAAGCGGAGCGCCTGACCACGGAGCAGGTCGGTGCCGCCGAAGCGATCGCCTCACTGGACACGCGGCAACGCGAAGATCAACAGCGACTCCAGGCAGCGCAGGACCAGCACCGCGCCGCGCAGAAAGATCTGCACGAGCAGCGGGCGAAGCTCGAAGACGAAAAGAACGGCCTGATCGACCTGATGCGCCGCTCGGCCGACCTGCGGAATCAGGTGCGTTCG
Source organism: uncultured Phycisphaera sp. (assembly GCA_964543215.1). Taxonomy (GTDB): domain Bacteria; phylum Planctomycetota; class Phycisphaerae; order Phycisphaerales; family Phycisphaeraceae; genus CAZIXN01. The sequence goes on along the minus strand of CAZIXN010000255.1, from coordinate 881 downwards.
CTCGAAGGCTTCGCCGAATCGCTGCAGGCCAACCGCGCGAAGATCGAATCGCGCAGCGGCGACATCGCCCGGCAACTCGAAGGCCTGCTCACGTCGCGCGACGAGTCGCGGGATGCGCTGGCGGAGGCCGAGTCGCTGATCACGCAGGAGCAGAGCAAGCTCGATGAACGCCGCGAGTTGGCCGGACGGTTCGGCGACCAGATCAAGTCGTTGACGGATCGTCTGGCGACGCAGCGTGAGAAGCGGGCGACGCTGGATTCGCGTCGTCAGGTTTTGCGGGAGATGGAGGAGAATCTCGAAGGGATCGCCGACGCGGTGAAGGCCGTGCTGGCGCGGGCGGCGACGCGTGATGAAGCGGCGGATGGGCCGAACCCGTTTGAGGCGGTGCGTGGGATGTTGGCCGAACTGGTCGACGCGGACGTGGCGGATGCGTCTTTGGTGGAGGCGGCGCTGGGCGAGCGTCAGCAGGCGTTGGTGGTGGATCATCTGGGCGAGTTGTGCGGCGAGGCGACGGGCGCGTTGCGCGGCTCGCTTTCGGGTCGGGTGACGTTTCTGGCGTTGGATCAGCCGCCGCTGCCGGACGTGTCGCTGCGGAGTTTTGAGGGGGTTCCGCTGTCGGTGGTGGCGGAGGTGGTGCGGTATCCGCAGTGGCTTGCGCCGATTGTGTGGCGGTTGCTGGGGCGGACGGTGGTGGTGGAGGATCTGGACCGGGCGATGGTGCTCCGGGCGGGGTTGCCGGACGGTTTTCGTTTTGTGACCCGAGCGGGCGAAGTGCTGGATGAGCGTGGCGAGGTGGTGTCCGGACCGCTGGGCGCGGGCGCGGGCGCGGCGGCGGGGGCGGGCGGGGTGATTCGGCGTCGGTCGGAACTGGCGTCGCTGGA
>CAZIXN010000254.1:1477-3723 GCA_964543215.1 uncultured Phycisphaera sp. | reverse complement strand
CGCCGGGGTTGGGTCCGCCTTCCCAGGAGGGCTGGAGCTCAACGAGGATGAGGGGTTCGGTGGTGGGCGCGATGACCACGCCGGTGCCGCCGTCGAAGTCGTATCGGCCGACGGTGAGTTGGCCGTTGTCGACGTAGAACATGAGGTCGCCGTCGGCGCCGTCGGCCTTGGCGCTGCCGCAGACGGCAGTGGAGCCGACCGCCGCGCCGCTGGTGCACGCGGCGCAGAGCATCCAACGGGTGAACGAAGAGGTTTTCTGAATCATGGTATTTCTCCTGGTAAAAAAGGGCACGAAACATTACGGACGTTGCACCATCGGGTGCGGATCGAAACGGTTGGTGAGTTCGTCGCGGAAGACATCGCCGAAGCTTTGCGCGGCGGCGTGGCCATCGAGGAAGGCGTAGTTGGCGACGGCGTCGAACGACCGTTCCGGGCCGGTCACGAGATCGATCTGCATCTGCTCGGCGGCGTTGGAGGCGACGACGCTGCCGCCGGTGCCGAAGGCGTCCCACTCTTCGGGATGGGGGTGGTCGGCCGCGGCATATTCGCCGCGCGTGGCCATGGGCAGGAAGTGCACGAGGCTGGTGGGGTCGCGGATGAGTTGCAGACGGTCCCACGCCTTGCCGCCGCGCGGGTCGCCCCCGGCCCCGGACGGGCCCCAGGGGTTCAGGCCGTTGTTGTCCACGTCGCAGAGGAAGCTGTTGATGCCGTAGCTGGTCCGGCGGAACACGGCCGGGCCGGGGATGCCGGGGACGGGCACGGCATCGGTGTCTTCCCAATGCGGCGAATCGTCGAGCGGGCTGCGGACGACGACCGACGCGCCGTAGGCGTTCATCTGCGTGATCCAGGCGAGCTCCGGCGTCGCGGGCGCGGTGCCGTGGGGCAGGCCGGCGTTGATCATCTGCCCGCCGTGGTCCACGGCATAAGCCTGGTGCGCCTGCTCAAGCTGCCGCAACTGCGAAAGGTCCACCGCCGCCTTGGCCGCGCGACGGGCCTGGCCCAGCGCCGGCAGCAGGATCGCCACCAGCAGCGCGATGATCGAAATGACCACCAACAGCTCGATGAGCGTGAAGCCGGCGGACCGGCCGCCGCAACTCGGCGATATTTGAGAACGACGTATCGTCACGGCCTGAACGATAATCAATTCTCACGCCGTGTCAAGCAAATCAATCCGAATCCGCGCCATCCACGGCCCCCTCCGACATCACTCCGCTGACTCAGCCCGCCGCACAGTCCGCGCACCGGCCGTGCAGCACGATGTCGTGGTCGTCCAGCTCGAAACCCATCGGCAGCAGCCCTTTAAGGTTCCCGGGGCAGCCCTTCAGATCGAACACGCGGTCGCAGACGTTGCAACGAAAATGGTGGTGGTGGCCAAGGTTTGCCACTTCGTAACGCGTCGGGCCGGTCGCCAACTCCACCGCCTTGAGCCAGCCCTCCTCCTGCCCGGCCGACAGCGCCCGGTACACCGTCGCGATGCCCAACCCCGGCACCTCGACCGACGCGGCGTCGAGGACCTCGTTGGGCGAGAGTGGTCGGCCGGCGGCCTCGATGGCGGCGCGGATCGCCGTGCGTTGTTGCGTGGAGCGGGACATCCACCAATCGTCGGAGAAATCCGCTCGCCGGTCAACGGGGCAGGAGTACACTTGCGGTGCGATGAGTCCCCTTGCCGATGCCCTGGCCCGGTCGCAGCGTGGCCGAGAATCCACGGCCGCGATGACGCAACCCCGCCCCCGCCCCCGCCCCGCCGACGACGTGCCCGACCTCGCCGCCGCCATGCACGACGCGGTGGCGCTGTTCCGCGAACTGCGCATCGGCTACGCCCTGATCGGCGGGCTGGCCGCGATGGTGCACGGCCGGGCCCGCTACACCGAAGACGTCGACTTCGTCGCCGACGCCGACCACGCCGATGTCCTCCACGCCCACCCCGACGCGATGAAGCGTCACGGTTTCGATCCAGCCTGCACCTGGAAGCTCTACCACCACACCGGCATCGCCATCGACCTGTGGAAAGACAAACACGCCCCCGCCATCGTCGGCCGAGCCGTGCGCCGCAAACTCGGCAACAGATTCGTCCGCGTCGCCGAGGTCCACGACCTGATCGCCATGAAGCTCCGCGCCGACCGCCCGCAGGACGACTACGACATCGGCGAGATCATCAAGGCCCAGACGATCGACCAAGCCACGCTCGCGGACCGCGTGACGATGACCCAACTGCGTCGCTTCCGCGCGATCGTCAAGCGAATCGA
>CAZIXN010000254.1:0-1377 GCA_964543215.1 uncultured Phycisphaera sp. | reverse complement strand
AGGTAGCCGCAACCCCACGGGTTGCGCGTGCTCGGCAAGGCTCACGGACGCGCAACCCGTAGGGTTGCGGCTACCGGGCGATCAATCGTGTCGTAGCGCGACGATGGGGTCCTGGTTCGCTGCTTTCACCGCCGGGTACAGGCCGAACAGGATGCCCACGCACGCCGCGACCGAAAACGCGATCACGGCCGGGGCGGGCGTGACGGCCGGGGGTTCGACGCCTTCGAGGAACGGCGCCGCCGCCGCGATGCCCAGCGCCGCCAGCAGGCCCAGCCCCACGCCGAGGGCCCCGCCCAGACAACTCAATAACGTCGTTTCCACAAGGAACTGCGCAACGACGTGGTGCCGCGTCGCGCCCAGCGCCCGCCGGATCCCGATCTCCCGCGTGCGCTCGGTGACCGACGCCAGCATGATGTTCATGATCCCGATCCCGCCCACCAGCAGCGACAACCCGCCGATGATGACCATCAGCATGTTGCTGCGGAACTCGACGCGTTCGGCCTGTTGGATCAACTCCAGCGGCACCACCGTCGTCACGTCGCCGGCCTTTTCGTGTTCCAACGAAAGCACGCGCTCGACCTGATCGGCGACGGTGAGCACCGCATCTTCGTTGGGCGTGCGGATGATCAGTTCGCTGATCTGGACTTCCTCGCGGGAAAACGTCCCGGATCCGCGGGCGGTGCGCGTGTCGCCGAAGCGCGACCGCGCCGTTTCGATGGGGATGTGCACGTCGAAGTTCAGGTCCCGCCCCACCAGCGCCGAACCCGCGCCCCCCGCCAGGCCGACCCGACGCATCACGCCGGCCACCCGGAACGTGATCCCATCGATGCGGAACGTGTCGCCCACCGGATCGCTCAGCGGGAACAACCGGGAGGCAACCTCGGCCCCGAGCACGGCGACGTTGGCCGGCGGCTGGGCGTCCTGCTCTTCGAGGTACCGGCCGCGGGCCACGCTGAGATTCAACACCTCGAACAACTCGGGTGTCGTGCCCATGATGGTCGCCGAGCCCATCGTGACGTTGCTGCGGACGACCTGATCGCCCACGCGCTTGAGCGGGACGATGCCCTCGATGGGGCCGACGGTTTCGGAGAGCCGCTTGTAGTCGCGGTTGGTCAGGCCGTAACGCGTGCTGCGTGACGCCTGCTGGTTTTGGTCGGCGGGTTCGAGCGGCTTGACCGAGCGGACGATGATGTTCGACGCCCCGAGGTCCAGGATGTCCGCCAGCGCGGCGCGCTTCGCCCCTTCGCCGTACGCCGCGATAGCAACCACGGCCGAGACGCCGATGATGATGCCCAGTGCAGTCAGCAGCGACCGCAGCTTATGCAGCCGAAGGTTCGCCAGGCCCAGACGCAGCGTTTCGAGGAGAAAGTTCACGCG
>CAZIXN010000253.1:0-3763 GCA_964543215.1 uncultured Phycisphaera sp. | reverse complement strand
TCTTCGTGGACGTCGGAGAGGGCTTTCTTGAGCGGGCCGGGCTTCTGCTGCTGTTCGAGGATGGCCAGCGAGCGGAGGATCGGCAGGCCGGCGTCCTGGAGGGTGGACATCTGCCGGGTGAAGGCGGTGAGCTGTTTGCTGCTCACGCCGCCGAAGGAGATGGTGATGTCACCGGCTTTTTTCTTCTTGCCGTCGCCGCCTTTGCCGGCGCCTTTGTTGGCGGCGCCTTTCTTGGCTTTCTGCTCGCGGATGGCGGTGGGGAAGAACCCCTGGCTCTTGATGCGAGCGGCGGCTTCATCGGGGTTGGCGGCACTGATGGTGCCCTTCTGCGGTTTGCCGGCGTCGTTGAGCGCTTCGAATGTGTAGGTGGGCATGGGGAACTCCTTCGGAGTTAGTGGCCGGTGACCAGTGCCAAGTGACCAGTCCCGAGAACATCAAACATCAACACCACTGGCCACTGGCCGCTTGCCACTGGCCACTTCCATCAGTCTTCGATCATCGTTTCCCGGACCACTTCGTCCAGGCTGGTTTGTCCGTCGTACATCGCGATCAGGCCCGACTGCCGCAGGGTCCGCATGCCGCGTTTGCGGGCTTCGCTGCGGAGCAGCTGCGAGCTGGCCTGCTTCATGATCTGGTCGCGGAGTTCGTCGTCGAGCACCATGATTTCGTACAGGCCCATCCGGCCCTTGAAGCCGGACTGGTTGCAGAAGTCGCAGCCGCGCCCGCGGTAGAGCTGCCGGCCTTCGAGGTCGTCGAGGGTGAGGTTGAGCGAAAAGAGTTCTGCTTCGGTGGGGTCGTAGCTTTCCTTGCACCGCGGGCAGATCTTGCGGACCAGCCGTTGGGCGACGATGCCTTCGATGGTGGCGGTGATGAGGAAGGACTCGAGCCCCAGGTCCAAGAGACGCGCCACCGACGAGGGCGCATCGTTGGTGTGCAGCGTGGTGAACACCAGGTGGCCGGTGAGCGAGGCCTGCACCGCGATCTGGGCGGTTTCGATGTCGCGGGTTTCGCCGACGAGGATGATGTCGGGGTCCTGCCGGAGGAAGGATCGCAGGGCGGCGGCGAAGGTCAGGCCCACGGCGGGGTTGACCTGCACCTGGCAGAGGCCATCGATGTCGTATTCGACGGGGTCTTCGGCGGTGAGGATTTTTTCGCTGACCTCGTTGAGCTCGGCGAGCGCGGAGTAGAGCGTGGTGGTCTTGCCCGAGCCGGTGGGCCCGGTGACGATGACGATGCCGTTGGGCTTGTGGATCAGCTGGCGGAAGGTGTCCAGGTCGTCGGGCTGCATGCCGATGGAATCCAGCGACAGCTTGGTGTTGTTGCGGTCCAGCACACGCATGACGACGGATTCGCCGAACATGGTGGGCAGGACGGCGACGCGGAGGTCGACGGGGTTGTTGCCGACGGTCAGCTCGATGCGGCCGTCCTGCGGCAGGCGGCGCTCGGCGATGTCCAGGTCGGCCATGACCTTGATGCGCGAGACGATCGGCAGGGCCAGGTGCCGCGGCGGGGGGATCATTTCGTAGAGCACGCCGTCGATGCGGTACCGCATCTTGAACTCATCTTCGAACGGCTCGAAGTGGATGTCCGAGGCTTTGTCCTTGATCGCCTGAAGCAGAACCAGGTTCAGCAGCCGGATGACGCGGTTGTCATTGGCCATCTCGATCTGTTCTTCGAGGTCGACGGATTTGGATCCGTCGAGGAAGAACGCGTCGTCGTCCTGGCCTTCGGCGGCGAGCTCTTCCATGAGCGACAGCAGCGAGTCTTCGCTCTCGCCGTAGTGCTGCTCGATAAGCTTTTTAAGCTCGTCCTCGGGCGCGACGACGGCCTCCACGGAGAAGCCCATCATCAGCTGGAGCGTGTCCAGAGCCTGGTAGTTGTCCGCCGACTTGACGGCCACGGTCAGCCGCTTCCGAGATGCGTCGTACGACAGGGGCAGGACCGAGTACGTGTTGGCCATCTCGGCGGGGATCTTCTTGAGCACCTCGTCGGGGATGTCGTACTCGGCGAGGTTGACCATCGCCATGCCCTGCTGGGCGGCCAGGCCACGGTTCAGCTGGTCGGCGTTGATGTAGCCCAACTCGATCAGCAGCGTGCCGATCGGAGCCCGACGGGTTTTCTGCAGCGACAAGCCTTCCTGCACCTGGTCCCGCGTGCAGAAACCAAGCTTGGTCAACACCCGGCCGATGCGTCGACCCTTGAGATCCTCGCTCGCGGCGGACTTGAGTGCGTTCTTTTCGGCCATGATCGAATCACCGTGGAATGGAAAAGTGTTCCGCTTTCCAGTAGTCACTTGACGGAGGCATCGATTCTCGGTTCAAGGGACCTGGCAACTCCGTTCACATTACCTGTACGTCTGGAGATTCCCAACCGTTCTATACGGGTTTTCGATTTAGGCGTTTGGAAAATGGAACGAAAACGGGTTGGGGAGCGGTGGTTTCGGGGTGCCGGGCGGGTGGTTTGGGGTCCGGGCTATTGCCCGCCGGGGTCCGAAGTTCCATGGTTTCGTTGTTGCTGGCTGCGCGATCCGGGGTCGGGGGCTTAGACTCTCGCGGATGTCTCAGCCCGACGCCATCACGGACCTGCCGGTTTACTGCTACGAGTTGGCGCACTCGGCCCGGGCGGCGTCGCGCACGCTGGGCGCGGCGTCGGGGGCGGTGCGGCGGGCGGCGCTGCTGGCCATGGCCGAGGCGATCGAAAGCCGAACGACCGAGCTTCAGGCGGCCAACCGGCTTGACCTCGAGGCGGCGCCGGGGCTGGGGCTCAGCGAGGCGATGATCGATCGGCTGCGGCTGACGGACGACCGGCTGGCGGCGATGGCGCAGGGCGTGCGGGACATCGCGGCTCAGGAGGACCCGGTGGGCGCGGTGCTGGATGGGCGGGTGCTGCCCAACGGGATCCGGCTGCTGCGGCGGCGGGTGCCGCTGGGGGTGGTGCTGATCATTTTCGAGAGCCGGCCCAACGTCACCGCCGACGCCGCGGCCCTGTGCCTCAAATCCGGCAACGCGGTGATCCTGCGGGGCGGCAAGGAAGCGCTTCACAGCAACCGGGCGATCGCCCAGTGCGTGAAGCTCGGGCTGGAAGCCGCAGGCCTGCCGGCGGGTGGGGTGCAGCTGGTGGGCACGACCGACCGGGCGGCGGTGGGGCACCTGCTGCAACTGGATCAGGAGATCGACGTGTGCATCCCGCGCGGCGGGGAGAGCCTGATCCGGGCGGTCGTGGCGCAGAGCAGGATCCCGGTCATCAAGCATTACACCGGCAACTGCCACGTTTATATCGATCGCCACGCCGACCCGCGCAAGGCGGTCGAGATCGCGCTGAATTCCAAGACGCAGCGGACCGGCGTGTGCAACGCGGCGGAGACGTTCCTATTCCACGCGGAATGCGTCGGCAGCGGCGTCATGAAGCAGGTGTGCGGTGCGTTGATGGACGCGGGGGTGGAGCTGCGCGGGTGTGAGCGGACGGCGGAACATTTGGGATTGGGGATTTCGGATTTGGGATTGTCTCAAAATCCGAAATCCGAAATCCGAAATCCGAAATTCGCTTTGGCGACCGACGCGGACTGGGGCACGGAATATCTCGACATGATCGCCGCGGTGCGGGTGGTGGATTCGGTGGGCGAGGCGGCCGACCACATCAACCGCTGGGGCAGCCGGCACACCGACGCGGTTGTCAGTGAGAACGTCGGCAGCATCCAGGCGTTCATGCAGGCGGTGGACACGGCCAACCTGATGATCAACTGTTCCACGCGGTTTTCCGACGG
>CAZIXN010000252.1:0-3765 GCA_964543215.1 uncultured Phycisphaera sp. | reverse complement strand
GCGGGCGCGGGCAGTACATTTGACCTGTTCGATTTCGCGGCGGTGGTCGGGCGATTCGAGACGGTGTTGCTGCCGCAACTCGCGGACGGGCTGGGATGGGACACATCGTCGCTGCTGCAGGACGGCCGGCTGTTGATCGTGCAGCAGACGGCGCTCATCGGCGACTTCGACAACTCGGGCCAGGTCGAGCAGGGCGACCTGGACCTTGTGCTGAACAACTGGGGCGTGGACACCGCCGTCGAGGGCGTGCCGGTTGGCTGGATCAATCAACTTCCCGACGGCCGCATCGACCAGAACGAATTGGACCGCGTGCTGAATCACTGGGGCTCGTCCTCGGCCCCGCGGTTCTCCTCGTCGGGTGCGAACGTCCCCGAGCCGGGCACGCTGGGCGTGGTATTGGCGAGCGTACTGGCGGCGGGGCGGTATCGGTTCGCGTGAGCCGAGTGTTTTGTGGATGATGATTCCGACTTGAAGCGATCGACGCAACGGCCCGTGTGGTGCCTGCAGTTTTTTCCCCAGACGCCCATGTGCGAGGCCGGAGTAGCGTGATGAGCCACCGAAATGCGACCCTTTGGAACGACACCGACGGTCAGAGCATTCAGGCGCACGGCGGCGGGCTGCTGCACATCGACGGCATCTGGTACTGGTACGGCGAAAACAAGTCGGGACCGACACGGATGCACACCAACGCGCGTGGCGAGCCGGTAGCGCGCGTCGATTTCGTGGGCGTCTCGGGCTATCGCTCGACGGATCTGCTGAACTGGGAGCCGATGGGCGTGGTGCTCAAAGCCCACGATCAGGGCGTGAATCACGACCTGCACGTCAGCCAGGTGATGGAACGGCCGAAGGTTGTTTTTCATCGCGCCAGCGGCACGTTTGTGATGTGGGTCCACATGGATCGGCCGGATTACAAGCTGGCGGCGGTCGGCGTGGCCGTGGCGGATCGTCCGGACGGGCCGTTCCGGTATCTGAGCACGATCCGGCCGCAGGGTCGGGACAGCCGCGATCAGACCGTCTTCGTCGACGACGACGGGACGGCGTATCACTTCGCTTCGACCGACATGAACGCATCGACGTTGGTCACTCGGCTGTCCGACGATTACCGCAGCCTGACGGAAGAGTCCAAGACGCTCTTCGCCGATCGCCACATGGAGGCCCACGCGATCACCAAGGCCCGCGGCCGGTACTGGTATCTCGCGTCGGGCTGCACGGGTTGGGCGCCCAATGAGGCGCGGTCTGCGGTGGCCGATTCGGTGTACGGCCCGTGGGAAGAGTTGGGCAATCCTTGCCGGGGCGGCGAGCAGCCGGAGCTGACATGGGGGACGCAGGGCACGTTTCTGCAGACGCTGCCGGACGGCCGGATGCTCGCGATGTTCGACCGATGGAAGCCCGAGTCGCTGGCCGAGTCGTCGTACGTCTGGGTGGCGACCGAGCCGGGCGATGCGGGCTTCGTGCTGAACTGGTGCGACACGTGGTCGGGGCTTGCGGTTGCGGAGGATCGGCCGCGGATTCATGTCGCCGCGGACGTGGCGACGGCCGTGCGTGACGCGTCTCGACGAGCGTTGCTGGCCTTGCCTCGGCGGGATGCTGTATCGTGATCGCGGCGGTCGATCGGTGAATCATCTCGGAACGGATTGCAGCAGACACGATCCATGAAATATCTGTTTTTGACCGTTTTTGCGCTGCTGGTCGTGATGGCGATCGCGACGGGGATGACGGCCCCGGACACCGCGAGCAAGGTGCCGGTGCTCTACTGGGTGACCGACGCGAACCCGGCGCGGTACGAGCAGGTCGATCTGTTTCACCAGTGGCTGATCGATCACGGGCACGTGACGCAAGACGGCCGGCCGGTGATGGAGCTGCGGCTGGACACGGCCAGCGCCGACGAGACCAAGAAGATCGTGCAGAGTGTGGCGGGGGTTGCCGGCGACATCATGGACTGCGACCTGGCGAAGATGCGGGACCTGGGTGTGCTCGAGGACGTGACCGAGGCGGCGGAGGCGTTGGGGTTTTCGGCGGGCGTGACGTACCCCGGGGTGGCGTCGCTGTTGATGTTCGACGGGCGGCAGTACGGTTTCCCGTGCAACGTGGGGACCAGCGTGATGTGGTCCAACGTCGCGACGTTTGCGGAGGTGGGTATGTCGCCGCCGCCGCTGGAGATGGACGCGGAGACCTTCGAGCGGCTTGGCCGGGAATTTGTGGAGCGTGCCAACGCCGACCGTCCCGCCAAGCGGCGGTTCTTCTGCGAGAGCCTGGCGGGCTGGCAGAGCAACGGGATCCTGCTGGCGATGTTGCGCAGCTCGGGGCTGTCGTTTCTGAACGAGACGATGACGCGGTGCACGTTGGATGATCCGCGCTTCCTCGACGTGCTCGTGCGCTTTCACCGCTGGACCTACGACCTGAATCTCACGCCCACGGCGGCGCAGGAGGCGTCGTTCTCCGGCGAGTCGGGCTACGGCGGCGGGGCGGGGCTGGCGCTGTTTCAGACGGGTCAGTACGCGATGATCATGCGGGGTCGTTGGGGCTTGATCCGGGTGCGGCAGTTTGATGACCCGCCGAAGATGAGCGTGAGCCTGCCGCCGACGGTTTCGGAGGGGCTGCCCAACATCGTGATCGGGGCGCGGCGGGCGGCGGTGTACAAGGGCGGCGCGCACAAGGATCTGGCCGTGCTGTTCCTGGCGTTTCTGGCGAGCGAGTCGTACAGCCAGCAGATCGTCGACAGCGCCGATGCGCTGCCGCCGCTGCCGGCGCTGACGCGGACGGAGGCGTTCACCCAGCCCGCGGCTCACCCCAACGAATGGGGCGCTCACGCTCCGATCGCGCAGGCCGCCGAGCGCGTCGGCATCCCCGAAGAGGCGAGCCCGTTCGTGCCGACGTCGTTTATCTGGCGTCAGGTGGGCATCGCGCGGGACCACGTGATGACCAACAACCGCGTGAAGACGCCCGAGCAGGCGGTGGCCGATTGCGCCCGCGCGATCAACGAAGAGATCGCCCGCGATCTGATCGAAAGCCCCGACCGGCGGACACAGTATGACGCGTTGTTGGCGACCCAGGCGCAGATCGAAGCGCTGAGGGCCAAGGGGCAGAAGGTCCCGCTCGACTGGATCACCAACCCGTTCCACCGGCATTACTACGTGCAGATGGGGTGGTCCGATCCGCCGGCTGCAAACACCGAGCCGGCCGAGCCGACCACGACGACGGCGACCATTTCCGACGAGGTCGCGTCATGAATCAAGTCGCTTCCGCCAAGCGTCGCCGACGCAAAGAAGTCGCGCTGGGGCTGGCGTTTCTGGCGCCCAACGTGCTTGGGTTCCTGAGCTTCACGCTGCTGCCGCTGCTGTTTGCGCTGATGCTCGCGTTCACGAACTGGGACCTGCAGCGTCACAACATGTTCCAGCGCGAGGCGCTGGGGTTTGTCGGGCTGGACAATTTCCGGCGGGCGTTCGGCGAGGCGCTGTTCTGGAAGTCGCTGGGCAACACGCTGTTTTTCATGATGGGCATCCCGTTCGGCATCGCGGGCTCGCTGCTGGCGGCGATCCTGCTGTCGCAGGAGCTGCGTGGCGGGAGTCGGCGCAACGCCGGGCTGATCATCGCCGGCGCGGGTCTGGTCGTGGGCGCGGCGATGCTCACGCTCGCGGGGCTGGGGGGCACGGCGATGACGCTGCTGATCTTCGGCGTGGCGGGTTCGATATTGATCGGCGGGTCGGTGGGGGGCAACACGGTGTACCGGACGCTGTTTTACCTGTCGCACTTCACGGCCGGGGT
>CAZIXN010000251.1:0-3798 GCA_964543215.1 uncultured Phycisphaera sp. | reverse complement strand
CCCTCGCCGCCGCCATCGCCGACCGCGACCTCAAACTCATCCAGACCATGCCCGAGGTCGGCAAGAAGCTCGCCGAAACCATCGTCGTCACCCTCAAAGACAAAGTCGACAAGTTCATCAGCGTCGCGCAGTACGGCGAAGCAAAAAGCCCCGGAAGTCATTCCGGGGCCAAGGGCGACAACCACGCCAAAGACCAACTCACCACTTCCGGGGGCGGGGGCACCCTCGCGCGCGATGCCCTCGAAATCCTCCTGCAACTCGGCGAGCCGCGCCTGGATGCCGTGCAACTCATCGATCGCGTCCTCGCGCGCGACAACGCCCCGCGGGACCCGCAGGGCGTCATCGAAGCGGTCTACGCGATCAAGGCCGGGGCGTAATCAGGCCCGCATCAGCGCGGAAACCACCGAACGCCCCCCGGGAATTCCATCGGCCACTCGGGGCTTTGCATCATCGCGCGGAGCCGGGAATCAGGCGACGCATGGCTAAAACCGCGTGAATCAGAATCCCTTTTTCTCCCGACCCAGAGCCCGACGACAGTCGGCCAACTGGCCGCGGTGGGACATCTCGTGCAGCCCGATAAACATAAACACGTGGCCCACCGTGCGAAAATCAGGGTCCTCCGACAACTCCGGCGGAAGCCCAGCCGGCTTCTGATCCAAGGAGGCCTCGCTGTATCTCTCGAGCGTATCGAGCGTCCGCTGGTGTTCTCGCTCGAATCGTTCCAAGAGATCCAAATAAGAAGGGTAGACGCTCGCATCCGATACGGGCTGCGAACCGCCTCCCAGTGTCTTTTCCCAGGCAGCCAGTTCGTTCGGCTCCCCGGTGATGAAACTCAACAGCGCCGACCGCGCCGCAATCGCATGCCCCACCACCCACGTTGCATGGTTCCCGCCGTTGGACGTTGGAAACGCCAGTGGGTTGTCCCGCAGGTCCTCTGCGAGCATGCGGTTCCAGTTGTAGCTCAGCGTCAAGGCCGTAATGATCGCATCTTTGGCATGCATACGAAAACCTTTCAAGAAAGTGTGCCGGCCTCAAACATCGTGCTGGGGTCCCAAAAAAACTCCGCCTTGGTGATCTTCCCGTTCTTCACGGTATAGAGACAGACCTCCTCCATCGTGTGCCGCTGGTTGGCCATCGGCCCGACCTTGGGCGTCACGTCCAGCGACATCCACAGTGCGACACGATCTTCGCCGTGCGGGAACGGGCCCTTGAGGTCGCCGCCGTGCACCTCATGGTTGGCTTCCCACCAGTCGTTCAATTCCAGCAGCCTGGTTTTGGGCCCGTTTTCGCGGGGCATATCCGGGCCGCATTCGACGGACTCGATGTGCTTCGCATCGTCGGCGTAAAGCGTTTCGATGGCCTCGCGGTACTTGCCCTGGCCGCACAGGGCCATGAGCTTCTTGCCGACTTCGAGGGCGGAGGAAACGGGCGGGGAGGAAGGCGCGGCCATGGGGTACTCCGATCGGGGTGAAGGGGAAAGCTCAAAAAACTGAACGAAACGCCAGCGTACCGTGATTCCGTTTGGATTCTGTCAGGATTTGCCCGCAGTCGGTTTTTCGCCGTGCATCGCCTGACGGGGGTCCACCCCACGCACATAAAAGCCCAGTCCGCGCAATGCTCCCCACCAGCCGCCGGTGTGCTCGCTGCGCTCGTGCGCGGTGGTCAGCCGGGCGTGCGTGAGGACCACCTCGGTGGCGGGCTGGCCCGCGTCGTAGGGGTTCTCGGCGTCGCGCAGTTCAACCGTCACCAGCGAGTTCGCGCCGAAGTCGGGCATGCCCTCCCATGACCATGTGTACGCCAGCACGTTCGGCGGATCGAACACCGTGAACGTGCCCTGGCCGACGTGCCGTCCGCTGGGCGAGGTCATGGAGAAGCGAAACGCTCCGCCGACCCTCGGCTCGATCGTGACGCCGTCGCACACCGTGCCCGCCTCGGGCGCGAACCATGCGGCGAACTGCTCGGGCTTGGTCCACGCCTCGAAGACGCGCTGCTTCGACGCGCGGACGAGCTTGTTCAGGCGGATCGACGTGGCCGGGTCGGCATGAGCTTGGGCACGATTCGTCATCGACATCTCCAAGGAAACAGGTGACGCATTACGAGGCGTCGTCAAGAAACTCGGCCAGCGCCTCTAGACGCTCGCTCCAGAACGTTCGGTAGTCAGCGATCCACCTCGCCGCCTCCTGCAAAGGCTCGGCCTCGAGATGGCACCGCCGGACCCGACCGTCCATTTCCTGCCGCAACAGCCCCGCGCCTTCGAGCACCCGCAAGTGCTTGCTCACCGACGGCCAGGCCATGTCGAAACCCGCCGCCAACCGCCCCGCCGGCAACGCATCCTCCTCCGCCAGCTTCGCCAGGATCGCGCGACGCGTCGGGTCCGAAAGCGCCGCGAACGTGCGGTCCAGACGCTCGGCCCGGATCGCCTCCGCTTTGCGGGAAGTGACACGTCCGCCCGATCGAACGGCGGGACGTTTCGGCGTGGACTTTCGCTTAGCCATCAGGCTAATTATCTCGCGCGGACCGCGATCTGTCAAGGGCGTTGTTTCGTACGCCCGGCTCCGCGTTGCTCGCCCGCCGACGATCCGCGATCATCACCCACCCATGACCACCTACGCCTACCCCGATCCCGGTGAGCCGCACGGCCTGACCACCACGCTCATCGTCGGCCTGGAGATCCACGTCGAACTCGCCACCGCCTCCAAGATGTGGACCGATGCGCCCAACGTCGCCCACCCCGACCATTTTGAGGCCGAGCCCAACACCTTGCTTTCTCCCGTGGCCGTCGGGCTACCGGGCACGCTGCCGGTGATGAACCGCGCGGCCGTGGAGATGTCCGTCCGCGTCGGCCTGGCGCTCAACTGCGCCATCGCGCCCCGCGCCAAGTGGGACCGCAAGTCGTACTACTACCCCGACCTGCCGAAGAACTACCAGATCAGCCAGTACGACCGGCCGCTGTGTTTCGATGGCGTCTTCGACATCCCCACTCACGCCGAGTCTGAGGACCAACGCGACGAAGGCTCGGATCGCATCAACATCGTCCGCGCCCACCTCGAAGAAGACGCCGGCAAACTGCTCCACGAACTTCCGGGGGGCGGCTACTCCGATGGCTCGCTGGTGGACCTCAATCGGGCCGGCACGCCGTTGCTGGAGATCGTGACCGCGCCCGACTTCCGTAGCGCCGAGCAAACGGTGAAATTCTGCACCGCCTTGCGCGATCTCTGCCGACACCTGGGCGTCACCGAAGGCATCATGCAGCGTGGCCACATGCGCTTCGAGCCCAACATCAACGTCGTGATCGTGAGCGCCAAGGGCGAAACCTTCAAGACCCCGATCGTCGAAGTCAAGAACCTCAACAGCTTCCGCGCGGTGCACGGGGCGATCACGCACGAGCACCACCGACAGGTCGAGGCCTGGGTCACCGATGGCCGGGTGATGGCCCCGGGCAGCAAGGCGACGCGCGGCTGGGACGATGGCAAGCTCATCACCACCGTGCAGCGCGAGAAGGAAGATGCGGATGACTACCGCTACTTCCCCGATCCCGATCTGGTGGAGGTCGTCGTCGATCCGGACTGGCTCGAAAGCGTCCGCGTTGCACTGCCCGAACTTCCGGGGGCCAGGCGGGTGCGGTACACCGATGAGCTTCGGCTCAAGCCCGTCGATGCGGACACGCTGCTCGCCGAGCCGGCGACGACGCGCTTCTTCGACGACGCCCTCGCCGCCGACGCGAGCGTCAAGCCGCCGAAGCTCGCGGCGTTCCTGCTGAACGTCGTCGCGGCGCGGGCCAACGAGCGGGGCGTGGCC
>CAZIXN010000250.1:0-3862 GCA_964543215.1 uncultured Phycisphaera sp. | reverse complement strand
TCGTAGGGGTGCGGACGCACGCGCATCGCTTCGACTTCGTTCTCACGTTTGTAGGTGATCCAGTAGCGGATCACGTCTTCGGTGAACACGTCGCCGGCGAGCAGGAAGTCGTGATCGCGTTCGAGACTCTGCAGCGCCGTCTCGAGATCGCCGGGCACTTGAGCGATGGCGTCGTGCTGCTCGGGGTTGAGGTCGAAGAGATCGACGTCGATGGGGTCGCCGGGGTCGATCTTCTTGTCGATGCCGTCGAGCGCCGCCATGAGGATCGCGCTGAAGGCCAGGTACGGGTTGGCGGCGGGGTCGGGACAGCGGAACTCCAGGCGTTTGGTCGCGGGGTTCTGCTGGTACTGGGGGATGCGGATGGCGGCGGAGCGGTTTCGGCTGGAGTACACCAGGCGGGTGGGCGCTTCGTATCCGGGCACGAGGCGTTTGAAGCTGTTGGTGGTGGGGTTGCAGAAGGCGGTGAGGGCCGGGGCGTGCCGGAGGATGCCGCCGATGGCCCACAGCGCGGTCTGCGACAGGCCGGCGTATTTGCGCCCGGCGAACAGCGGCTCGTCGCCGTTCCACAGCGAGAAGTGCACGTGCATGCCGCTGCCGTTGTCGCGGAACAGCGGCTTGGGCATGAAGGTGGCGACCTTGCCGTGCATCGCGGCGACGCGCTTGGCGACGTACTTGTAGATCATGCACTTGTCGGACATGCTCAGCAGCGTGTCGTAGCGCAGGTCGATCTCGCCCTGCCCGCCGGTGGCGACTTCGTGGTGGTGGCACTCGATGCGCATGCCCATCGCTTCCATCTGAGCGACCATCTCGCCGCGCAGGTCGTGGCCGGTGTCGGTGGGCGGACAGGGGAAGTAGCCCTCGCGCAGGCGGATCTGGTTGCCGCGGTTCATGGGAGAATCGTTGCCGCGGTTCCACAGGCCTTCTTCGGAATCGACTTCGTAGAAGGCGGTGTTGACGCGCTGGTCGTAGCGCACGCGATCGAACACGAAGAACTCCATCTCGGGGCCGAAGTACGCGGTATCGGCGACGCCGGTGGCCTTGAGGTAGTTCTCGGCCTTGCGTGCGATCGATCGCGGGTCGCGGCTGTAGGTCTTGCGCGTCAGCGGGTCCTTGATGTCGCAGATGACGATCAGCGTGCGACGCTGCGTGAACGGGTCCATCACGGCCGTCGTGCAGTCGGGCACGAGCAGCATGTCGGACTCGTTGATGGCCTGCCAGCCGCGGATGGACGAGCCGTCGAACCCGAAGCCGTTCTCCAGCGACTCGGCCGAGACCTCCGAGGCGGTGTACGTCGTGTGCTGCCAGAGCCCGGGGAAGTCCATGAACCGGCAATCGAGGAACTCGACCTCGCGGGCGTGCATCAGTTGCAGGACGTCTTGGGGGGTCATCGTGTCGGCTCCGGGATAGGAGCGGGCATCGTACCGATGCCAAGGCGCGTCACGTTCAATGGCCGTGCGAGACCTTGCCCAGCTTGGGCGTGATCTCGGCCAGCAGCGCATCGAGCGTGGCCTGATCCTTGGCCTCGGCGTTGAGACGCAGGAGCGGCTCGGTGTTGCTGGCCCGCACGTTGAACGCCCAGCCCTTGCTGTTCCAGCAGTCGATGCTCACGCCGTCCAGGTGCAGCACTTCGTCAGCCTCGGCCTTGTACTTGCCCTCGAGCAGATCCATCGTGCCCTGCTTGTCCTCGTTCTCGAAATTGATCTCGCCGGACTGCGGATACTTCCGGAACGGCGCGATCAGTTCGCTCAGCGGCTGGTCGGATTGCCCCAGCACCGCCAGCGCCGCGGCGAGCGTGATCGCGCCCGAATCGGCATAGGCGTTGTCACGGAAGTAGAAGTGGCCCGACAGCTCGCCGCCGAACACGCCGCCGGTTTCGCGCAGCAACGCCTTCATATTGACGTGCCCGACCTTGGACATCGCG
This sequence comes from uncultured Phycisphaera sp., assembly GCA_964543215.1. Lineage (GTDB taxonomy): Bacteria > Planctomycetota > Phycisphaerae > Phycisphaerales > Phycisphaeraceae > CAZIXN01. Next base: position 1,941 of record CAZIXN010000250.1, on the reverse strand, counting down.
GGCTTGGCCCCCAGCGCACGGATGGTTTCCTCGACGGCCTTGGACGAGCGCAGGTCGTACACGATCGTGGTCGGCGTCTCGGCGGCGGGATCGACCGCCGACTGGCTGACGAAGTGCGCCGCCAGCCACGCAGTGAGGTGGTCGCACCCGCAGAGGTTGCCCTGATCGTCCACGAGCATGCAGCGGTCGGCGTCGCCGTCGAAGCACGCGCCCAGGTCGGCCCCGGTCTGCCGCACGCCGTCGACCGTGGGTTGCATGTTTTCGGCGACCAGCGGATTGGGCTCGTGCGCCCACGCATCGGTGAACGTGTGGTTGATCGCGATGATCTCAAGATTCGGTACGCCGGTGAACACCTTCTCGAGCAGCGTCGTGCCCATGCCGTTGGAACAATCGACGTACAGCTTGATCGGCCGGTTCAGCGGCGCGGACATGAAGCGCAGGATGTGCTTGCGGTATGCGTCCCAGACGTCCTTCACTTCGTAGCCGCCGGTGGGCTCGGGCAGCTTGTCGGGCGCGGCCTCGGCGTGCTTCTGGATGTCGCTGAGGCCCGTCTCGCGTCCGACGGGTTTGGCGTCGGCGGCGGAGACCTTGAAGCCGATGTACTCGATGGGGTTGTGCGACGCGGTGCACTGCACGCCGCCGGCGGCGTTGAAATACGGCACGGCGAAGTACTGGATCGACGTGTCGCATCGGCCCAGGTCGATGACGTCCATGCCCGCGGCGCGGATGCCTTCGATCAGCGCTTCGGCCATCGCGGGCGCGGCCGGCCGGTGGTCGCGGGAGACGACCACTTTGCCGGGCTCGCCGCCGTTTTGCTCCTGAAGAAATTTGCCGACGCCGTAGCCGATCTTGCGGGCCTTGGCCTCGTCGAGCGGGTCGGGGTAGATCGCGCGGACGTCGTAGGCCTTGAAGACTTTGCTGAGCGGGGCGTCGGAGGCGGGCATGCCGGGAATCCTTGATCGGTTCGAGGTTGCGGGTGGTTCCTGTGGGAGTGCGACTATATAGAACCGTCGAACGGTGGTGGCGTCGGGCGGCGCAACGCGGCAAGGGCGGGCGTGTCTCGTACGATTGCGTGATGAGCAAGGCAAGCGTGCTGGTTCTGTCGGCGTTGGCGCTGAGCGCGGCGATCGTCGCGCTTTCCTGGACGCTCGGGGGCCCGGCCGAGTTGGCGGTGGACGACGACCTCGCGGCCCCGCAGTTCCGCCCCCCCGCGGGATTGCGTGCGCCGGACCAGGACGACCAGAGCCCGGTGCAGCGGGTGCAGCGGGCCGAGTTCCGCAGCGAGATGGCCGACGGGCGGGTGCAGGTGTTCTCCTTCGCGGAGATCGAGCCGCGTTCGAATTTCGTGTCGGACTTCACCGACCCCCGGGCCGAGTTGTATCTCACGCGCGGCCGACTCGTCGTGATCCAGGCGGCGTCGGGCACGTTCCTGCACCCGGGCAACGATCCGCAGCGCGGCAGCTTCGATCGCGATGTGGTCGTGACGTTCTACGAAGCGGCGAGCGACGCACAACTCGACGTACGCGATCCGAGCCAGATCGTGTTCCGCCTGTTCCTCGACGACGAAACGAACTTCGACCGCGACCTCGGCCGGATCATCACGCAAGGCCCGGTGGAGCTGACCGGTCCGGCGGCGTCCTTCACGGGTCGCGGCCTGAACCTGACGTACAGCGCTGAGGAAGAGCGCATCGCCGAGATGGTCGTCGCGCAGGGCCGAGAGCTGCGGCTGCGGCGGAGCGACGATGCGGATGCGGTTGCGCAGGCGGACGTTGCCTCGTCGACGTCGCCCGCTTCACCACGCACGCCGCTCGCGCCCTCCAGCGTCGATCGTTGGGCCACACAAGCATCCGACCAAGCAACGCCCGCGGCCGACCTCGATGCCGCGGCGGTCGATGCCGAGTCCCCGCAGTACTACCAGGCGCGATTCAACGACACCGTGCT
>CAZIXN010000249.1:0-3955 GCA_964543215.1 uncultured Phycisphaera sp. | reverse complement strand
GCGAGGCCGTCGAGGATGGCGTAGGCGACGTGGGCGACGCAGCTGTTGATGGACTTGAGGTGGCTGAGCAGGTCCAGATGCAGGGCGGAGGATTCGTGGGAGAGTTGGACGCCGGCGCGGAGTCGCTCGAAGTGTCGGAGTCGCAGGAGGCGGTCGCGTTCGTTGAGGATGCGTTTGTGTTCGATGAGTCGCAGGGCGAGCTTGGGGTCCTGGCCGTTGAAGGCGGTTTCGGCGATGAGGAGGTTTTCGGCGACGTGTTTGTAGAAGCCGTCGAGTTCGAGCCAGCCCTGATCGGTGAACCAGACGTTGGTTTTGGCGCGGCGGATGGCGAGGTCGGCGATGCCGCGGTCGATGATGTCGCCGATGGTTTCGAGTTGATTGAGGTAGGCGAGTTGTTGCATGACGCCTTCGGTGCTGAAGCCGTCGTCGTCGTCGGGGGAGAGGTTGGCGAGGTATTTCTTGATGTGGTGGTGGAGGCGGTCGATGTCGTGGTCGCGGTCCTGGACGCGGCGGGCGGCGTCTTCGTTGCGTTGCATGAACGCGAGCCAGACGTCGTCGAGCATGGTGCGGACCATGGAAGACAGGCGGACGATTTCCTGGCGTGACTGGCCGAGCGCGACGGAGGCGCCGGCGACGTGGTGGTTGAGGATGAAGCGGGGTTTGGCGGGGTCGGGGGTGGTGTCGGGTCGGTCGGGGAAGACGCGGCTGACCAGGGCGTAGAGCAGGTCGGTCCAGGGCAGGAACAGCGCGGCCATGACGAGGTTGAAGCCCGAGTGCGTGAGCGCGACGCGTCCGTCGAAGGTGAGGGGGGTGGCGGCGAGGGCTTCGATGAGCCAGGGGAGGGTGGCCAGGGCGATGACGGCGACGGTGGCTTTGGCGATGAGGTTGGCCAGGCCAAGCCGTCGGGTGGCGCGGTCGGCCCAGCCGGCGGCGAGGAGGGTGATGGCCACGCCGACGTTGGCGCCGAAGACCACGGGCATGGCGAGTTGGAGGGCGGCGCGGCCGGGGTCGGTGGCACCGCCGGTGAAGGCGTCGGCGGACCCCAGGCCGATGGCCAGCGCGATGGCGGCGGTGGAGGATTGCAGGGCGACGGCGAGGCAAGCGGAGAGCGCGGTGAGCATCACCGGATGCCGCACGGCGATGGCGATGATTTCGGCGAGGTCGCCGCCGACGGGCAGGGCGCGGGCGGACTCGGAGATCGTGGCCACGCCCATGAGGATGAACGCCAGCGCCAGAAGGGCCTGTCCGATGCCGCGGAGGATGCGTGGCCGCATGAATTGGAACATCGCCACGCCCACGAGCACGAGCATCGGGGCCAGCGATTCGAGCCGCAGGGAAATCAGCACGACCATGATCGTGACGCCCACATCCGCCCCGAGCAGCATGGGCACCACCCGCCGGGCCGGCAGATCGCCGGCGCGGACGGATTGCACGGCCAAGAGCGACATCGCCGTGGACGACGGCGCCGCGAGCGACGTCAGCAGCCCCGCCCCGGCGGCCCGCCAGCGATTCTTCGCCAGCCGCTGCAGCAGGCCCGGCAGGCGATCGCCGAACAACCGGTCCAGCCCCTTGCGGAGAAAACGGATCCCGAACAGGATCAGAGCCACCCCGCCTGCGATCTGCATCAGAATCAACATGCCTTCGCCTCGGGTCCGTCGTGGCCGCTCAGGCCAAAAGGGTTCAGACTAACACAGCTAACTTAAAATTCACTGAATCCGACGACGGGCCGGGCTCATCGTCGCGGGATGTGCACTCCGGCGGCGCTTTCAAATTCGGCCGCGTGCTTTCCTGCGCATCGGGATCGAGCCGAAAAACGGCGATAGGATGACCCTGTGAAGACCGTCAGCCTCAGCAACCTTGTGCTCGACAACGCCGCGACCGCCCAGTCCGGCGGCCTGGAGTTCATCCGCCGCAAGAAGCCCGCGTGGCTGCGGGCGAAGCTGCCGGCCGGGCCGGGCTTCCGCGACACCCGCCGGATGGTGGACAAGTACGCGCTGCACACGGTCTGCGAATCCGCGAAGTGCCCGAACCTGGGCGAATGCTGGGAGCGGGGCACGGCCACCATGATGATCCTCGGCGACGTCTGCACGCGCAGTTGCGGGTTCTGCAATATCGCGACCGGACGCCCGCCCCAGTACGACCTCGACGAACCGCGCCGCGTCGGCGAGGCGGCGGCGCTGATGAATCTCAAGCATCTGGTTATCACCAGCGTCAACCGCGACGAACTGCCCGACGGCGGCGCGGAGATCTGGGCCGAGACCATTCGCGAGATCCGTCGGCAATCGCCCGGCACGTCCGTTGAGGTGCTGATCCCCGACTTCTGCGGCGACTGGGACGCGCTGCAACTCGTGCTCGACGAACGGCCGGAAATCCTGAATCACAACCTCGAAAGCGTGCCCCGGCTTTACAAGCACGTCCGGCCGCAGGCGATCTACCAACGCAGCATCGAACTGCTGCGCCGCGGCAAAGAGCAGGGCCTGACCGTCAAGACCGGCATCATGGTCGGCATCGGTGAACGCGAGGAAGAAGTCGAGCGGTTGATGCGTGACGTGGTGGAAGGCGTGCGCGTCGCTGGCGTCAACGCCGATGTGCCCGCCACCAACCGCGACGCCTTCGATACGCCCGACCCGTACCGCATGACCCCCGACGCCGACGCCCAGCAACGCAGCGCTTCCGGTCCCCAAGGATCGCTTCACGCCAACGTCGGCACCGCCAAGCCCGGCCCGAACCACCACCTCCGACGCGGCGGCGACCGCGTCGACCACACCAACCCCCACTGGCCGCATCACGAGCCCTGCAAAGCGCCCGCCCGCCTGGCCGAGCAGCGCCGCGCCCAACTCGCCCACCCCCACGCCACCTGGCCCGGCACGCACGACACCTGCGACATCCTCACCGTCGGCCAATACCTCCAGCCCACCCGCAACCACCTGCCCATCTCCCACTGGGTCACCCCCGCTCAGTTCCTCGCCTACAAGCACCTGGCCGAAGCGATCGGCTTCCGCCACTGCGAGTCCGGCCCGCTGGTCCGCTCCAGCTATCACGCCGACGAGCAGGTGCTGCAGATGGAAAACGCCAAAAGCTCTGCCGGCTGAGGCCCCACCGCGGCTCGGTTTTTTCGTCGCAGCAATGGGGTATTTCGCCCAGCGCGGTAAGCTGTAGGCGTGCGTCGCAAGGGTTGGGAGAACCTACTGAGACCTGTTGATATGACCCAAATTTCTCACCGATCCTGCGCTTTCTGCTGGCTGCTCGTGAGCGTCGCCGTCGGCCTGCCTGCGCTCGCGCAGACCGGCACGTTTCTCGACAAGCTCGACCCCACCGACGTCCGGGTCGTGTCCTACAACCTCGGCGGATTCAACGACGGCTTCTCCGACCAGCCCTTCAACTTCACCGGCGGGCAGTGGCGTTTCGACGACCATTACGCGCGTATCGTCGGTGCGCTCGACGCGGACGTGTGGGCGTTTCAGGAGATCCAGAACCGCACCGCCGCCGACGTCCAAAGCGCGATGAATCTGGCGGACCCGTTGCCCGGTGGGGCGTCGTGGTTCACGTTCAAGCAGTCGCGGCAGGTGATCGCCAGTCGGCATCCCTTCAGCGATACGTTTGCGTTCATCGGCGGGTCGCCGCGTCAGCCCACGGTGGCGACGGTCGATCTGCCCGACGCCTGGACCCCGCGGGACCTTCATCTGGTCAACGTGCACCTCAAGGCGGGCGGCACGTCCAGCGACGAAGCCCAGCGCATCGACGCGGTCGATCGCATCCAGCAGTACTTCCGCGAGGCCCAGTTGCCCGGCGATCCCGACGAGATCGCCTTCGGCACGCCCACCGTGTTTCTGGGCGATTTCAACACCGCCGCCGGCCTCAATCCGGTGTTCAACCTGCTCTTTGGCGACGTGATCAACGAAGCCTCGTTCGGACCCGACCAGCCGCTGGACTGGGACGGCACGGCCCTGGAAGC
>CAZIXN010000248.1:3801-3992 GCA_964543215.1 uncultured Phycisphaera sp. | reverse complement strand
CTGCCCGTCTTCCGGGGGCTGCCCGTCTTCCGGGGGCGGGGGCAACACGAACACCGCATCGCAGCCCGACAGCTCCACACACGCCGGCGTCAGCGTCTCCGCACACTTCGCAAGCACCGCCCGCCCGCTCCGAAACGAACCCGTCAGAAAAACCTTGTCCACCCCCCGACTCGGCGTGCCCGCTTCAGCGG
>CAZIXN010000248.1:1335-3791 GCA_964543215.1 uncultured Phycisphaera sp. | reverse complement strand
GGGCACGCTGCCCCCCAACCACCGCTCCGCCGCCGCCACCGTCTCGTCCTCCACCCACAACACCCCGCCCGGCAACCCCGCCTCGCGCAACACATCCGCCAGCCACGTCGCCGCCGCCGTCCCGCCCCGCCCCGGCTTCAGGACCACCGCGTTGCCCGCAACGAGCGCCTGCAACACCTGCACCCCCGGAAGAAACAGCGGGTAGTTCCCCGCCGCGATGATCAGCACCGTGCCCACCGGCTCCCGCCGAATCTCGCTTCGAACCCCCACCAACCACATCGGCCGACCCCGCACGCCAAGCCGCTGCGGCCGCAACCAGTACCCCGCCTCCTTCTCCAGAAACTTCGCCGCCGCACACAACGGCAACACCTCCGACGTCAGCACCTCCGCCACCCCCACCCCCCCGGAAGGCCGAGACGACGACGCGCCCGCCACATCGCGCGCGATCCAATCCGCCTTCTCCGCCAGCAACCCCCGAAAACGCCGCACGACTTTCAGCCGCGCACGCACCGATCGCCCCGCCCAGGCCGATCGTGCTTCCAACGAAATCTGCGTCATCTGCGAAATCTGTGGTTAGTTCTTCACCGCATCGCGCAACGTCCCGTACCCCGGCGTCGCCGACCTGGGTTCCACATCTTCCCAATTCGTCGACACCCCCAGGTCCTCGCACAACAGCCGCGCCGAAATCCGCGCCCCCTCATAAATCACCGGCAAACCACTTCCCGGATGCGTGCCCCCGCCCACGAGATACACCCCGTCCAAATCCTCGAAGCGGTTGTTGGGCCGAAGATTCAGCATCTGCCCCAGGTTGTGCGCAAGATTGAACGTCGCCCCCCGGAAGATTTGTAAATCATCTCGCCAACCGTCGGGCGTCAGTTCCTTCTCGAACACGATGCGCGACTGAAGATCGTGCAGCCCGAGCTTTTCGAGCTGACCCAACACCGTCTGCCGGAACCGCGGCGCATCCAACCGCCAGTCCACGTTGGCCGTCTCGTGCGTCACCGGCGCGAGCACGTACAACGCCGTGTGACCTGCCGGGGCCATCGTCGGGTCGGTGTGCCCGGGATGCTGCAGGTACACCGACGGGTTCGCGCTGAGCACATGCCGGTTCTCGATCTGATCGAGATTCGTCGGGTAATCGTGCGCAAGAAAAATGTTGTGATGCTCAAGCCCCCCGCCCCCGGCCCCGGCCCCGGCCCCGGAAGTTGAAGACAAGCCTTCGGAGTACTGCTCCGGCTCGCCGCGCACCCCGAGGTACAGCATGTACGTCGAACACGAATACTTCTTCGCAGCAAGCTTCTTGTCCGTCCACCGCGTGCGCAGCCGATCGGGCACCAGCCGCTTCATCGCGTGAGCAAAGTCCGCGTTCACCACCACCGCGTCGGCTTCCAGCTTCGTTTCATACGCATCCGCGTCGCGGTACGTCAGCCCCGTGCATCGCGCCGCCCCCCGGAGCCCCGCATGTGAATGCGGGGCCGAGCCAAACTCCAACGACCGCACTTCCGCGTTCAAACGAATATCCACCCCCAGCTCCCGCGCCGCATCCGCCATCGCCTCGCTCACCGCCCCGCACCCGCCGCGGGGATGGAACACGCCGAAGTCGTATTCGAGATAGCTCAAAATCGTGAACAGGCTCGGGCACCGGAACGGGCTCATGCCCAGGTACTTGCTCTGGAAGGAAAACGCCAGCCGGACGCGCGGGTCCTTGAAATACCGCTTCAAATCCGCGTCCACCGACGCCCACGGCCGAACCAGCGGCAGCATCGCCATCAGCGACGGGTCCGCCAACGCACTCAGACTGCCCCAGTCCTTCTGCAGGATCGGCGTGAAGGCCGCGAACTTCCGGCGGTTGTCTTCCACAAACTTCGGGAACCGCGCCGCATCCTGCGCATCGAGCTGCGCGATCTGTTGCACCATCCGCTCAAGGTCGGCGGTGCAATCCAGTTGCACATCAATCCCCCCGTAAGCATCTTCAAACAGCAACCGATACTGCGGGTCCAGTCGCACCATCTCCACCCGTTTGTGCAAGTCGTCCCCGCACATCGCGAACAGCTCTTCGAGGATGCGCGGATACAGAAAGAACGTCGGCCCCAGATCGAACTTGAACGGGTCGCCAACCCCCTCCGCGTAGCCGTGCAGCGTCGACGTCCTTCCGCCCACGCGGTCCCGCCGCTCCAGCACCGTCACATCCAACCCCGCCTTCGCGAGCAGCATCGCCGACGCCAATCCGCCCGGCCCGGCCCCAACGATCACGACACGCTTGCTCATAGTTTCCGATGGTAGCCAGCCCGATCCAACGCCAAGACACCAATGAGCCACGACGCCAAGAAAAACCATCCATACGGTTCGTTGAAACCTCAATCACTCGCCGCCGCCGCCCAGACAACAAGATCGTCACGCACAATCCGTTCACGGCCCTCTCACCCCTTGGCGTCTTGGCCCCTTGGCGTCTTGGC
>CAZIXN010000248.1:0-1235 GCA_964543215.1 uncultured Phycisphaera sp. | reverse complement strand
CCCCTTGGCGTCTTGGCCCCTTGGCGTCTTGGCGTCCCCGCCTCCCCCCCGCTTCGCACACGCCTTCGAGCAGTACTTCACCTGTTCCCAATCCCGCGCCCACTTCTTACGCCAAACAAACACGCGCCCGCACGCCACACACGCCTTGCTCGGCAACGCCTGCTGCTGGACGTTGCCGCGCCGCGCCCATTCGCCCGCCTTGCGCTCGCTCACGGTTTCGCCTCCGTCAAGATGCGCGCCTCCCGCTCGATGCCCCGCAGCATCCCCGGGAAAATAAACCCGTGGGCCGGCAACATCGCGTACCAGTACAACGTCCCCGGCAGGCCGTGCGGCTCGAACAACGCCGTCTGACGGACGTGCGTCCAACCCGCGTGGCCCTCTCGCCCCGGCAGAATCTCCCACTGCAGCCACGCCTTGCCCGGCACACGCATCTCCGCCCGCAGACGAAGCAGCGCCCGCCCCGGCTCGTGCGGATGTTCCTGCAGCCGGTGCGTGTCCTTCGGCGACTCCACGCACTCCACCCGCCAGAAATCCAACGCCTCGCCCTCCAGAATCCGCTCCGCGTCACGCCGGCCACGCCGCAGCCCCGGCCCGCCCACCAGCGCATCCACCAAACCCCGCATCGCCCACGCCCAGCCCCACCCGTGATATCCGTGCGGACCGCCGATCCGACAGATCGCCGCGAACAAGAACTCCGACGGCAGATCCGTCGCCAGCGTCCGCTGATCCCGGAACACGCCCTCGCGGTCTTCGATCACGCGCTCGATGTTGCCCGTGCCCCCCATCGTCGCCGCGCCGCTCCAACGCGTCTCGACGTCTTTCGCTTCGGTCTTCTTGAGGGCCAGACCCACCGCCTCCCGGTACCCGATCGGCTCGATCCCCGGAAACAGCGCCCGCGCCTTCCGCAAGTCCGCCACCAACGGCTGCTTCATCCCCTCCACCAGCGGAACCGCCAGCGAATTCGGGATCGGCGTCACCAAACCCACCCATCGCGCTGCGAACCACGGCGCCAACACCGGCGTCGGGATGATCCCCCGCCAAAGACCTCGCTCCGCCGCCACGCCCTGCATCATCTGCTTGAACGACAGCGTCTCGCCACCAATGTCCACCACGCCGCTGGGCCCAACCTCCAAAGCCCGCAGCAGATACGACATCACATCCCGCACCGCCACCGGCGTCACCAGCGTCTTCACCCAACGCGGCGTCAACATCACCGGCAAACGCTCGGTCAAATA
>CAZIXN010000247.1:1626-3996 GCA_964543215.1 uncultured Phycisphaera sp. | reverse complement strand
CTCTTTTCTCCCCTCTTTTCTGCCTTTGCTGTCTCTTTTCTGTCTCCCCCTTTTCTGTCTCACAGCAAACGCTCGGTGTGTGAGGCGTTTGGGCTCAACTGGCGGGCGATGACCTCCCTCTGTTCCCACGCGTCGGCCTCAACGACGCGTATCCAGCTCTGCCCGCACGGCCTCCATCCGGACGCGAGTCAGCGGGATCAGAGCCACGATGACGCCCGACACCAAAACGCCGCCGCACACCACCAGCAGATAAGCCAGACGCATGTTGCGAATCGCGTCGTCGCTCTGGACCTCGGCCTTGGCGTCGAAGCCCACCACATCCAGGATGACTCCCGAGAACAGCAACGCGATCGAGATCGCGGTCTTCTGGATCCAATTGAACACCGCCCAGTACATCCCCTCTCGCCGAGCGCCGGTCTTCAGTTCGTCCAAGTCACAAACGTCCGCAATCATCGAGTTGCTCACGATGAGTAAGCCCGCAAGACCCGGCCAGATCAACGCGTAGCTGAAACTCAGCGGGTGGGCCGGCCAGACCGTCTCCACGCCAGGCACCCACGCGATCAGATCAAACGTCGGCAAATCCGGCGAGTACAAAACCCACGACAACAACCCACCCACAAACGAACAACTCAACGCACCGATCAGCAGCCGCTTCTTCTCGACCCGCGCGGCCAGCCGGTTGATCGCGAACGCCGCCGCAATCCCGCACAGCGTCGCCAGCGTGTGGGCCCAGCCTTGCACGATGCTGCCCCGGTCCAGATCACCACCGTACACGTGGTAGTAGTTCACGTACTGGCCCAGCCCGATCACCATGATCACGGCCAGAAAACCGATCGTGTACGCCGCGACGATCATCAGAAACGCCGGGGTCGAAAGCGTCTCCTTCAGGCCCCGCCAGAACCCGATCTTCACATCGCCAGCCGAGGCCGAAGCGCTCGCTTCGTCGCGCCGACCGGCCACCGCCGGCCGTAGGGGCTCTTTCACAAAAATGGTCGGCGTCAACATCACCACCAGCAGCAGCAACGCCAACCCGATGCCCACCGCGTACGAACCCTTCACCACATCCGGCTGGCCATCGGCATCCTTGAAGATGTCCCACTCCGCGATCGCGTAGAGCCATCCGATCAGCAGGCCCGATAGATACGTGAAGAAAGTGCGGAAGGACATCACGCGCGTCCGTTCCTCGTAGTTGCGCGTCAGCTCCATCGTCAGCGCGCCGTAAGGCACGGCAAAAATCGTCAGGGCCGTGTAGAAAAGCAGGCTCACGCACAGCAACCAACCCGCGTACTGCCAGTCGCCCACCGGCAGGTGCAGGTTGATCTCGATCAGCCAGAAATCGATCACCGGCCCCCATAGCGCCTGTCCCGCTTCGGTGTCTTTCAGCCCGCGCGGAAAGATGCACATCAAGGCCACACACAGCGAGCTCAGCAGCGCACCGATCAGCATGTAGGGCCGCCGCCGACCGAACCGGCTTCGCGTGTTGTCGCTGATGCTGCCCATCACCGGATCGATCACCGCGTCCCAGAAGCGCGGCACCAGCATCGCCAGACCTAACAATGTCGGGCTGACGCCCAGCGCAAGGTTGTAGATCGGAAAGGCAAAGTTCTTCGGCAGATTGACGCCGACGTTGATCGCCGCCTCCCCCGCGCCGGCGGCCACCTTGACCGGCAGCGGCACGCGCGGGTCAGCAGACGACACGGGAGATTGCAAGCTGGGATTCGAAGACTTCATCGTGGCTCCAAGTTCTACTGAAACACTTGAGAAACAAGCAAAAACGCAAACATCTCACGCCGCGCGGCCGTATGCTGAGACCTCATGCCAAGCACTCCCGACCACCCCGCCGTCAACCGTCCCAACATCCTGCTGATCCATTCCGATCAGCACCGCTACGACTGCCTCGGCCATCACGGCCACCCGCAGCTGCGCACGCCGCATCTCGATCGTCTCGCCGCCGAGGGCGTCGATTTTTCGCACGCCTTCACGCCCGCACCGATCTGCAGCCCGGCCCGCGCCTGCCTGCTCACCGGACAGTGGCCCACCCAACACCGCTGCATCAACATCCCCACCTTTGACGGATGGCAGCCCGCGGTCCTCCAGGGCCCTACGCTTTACGACCTGCTGCGCGACGCCGGCTACGCCATGAGCCACGTCGGTAAATTCCACAAGGAAGTCCCCGGGACGCCCGCCGACTACGGCGTGGATTTCCTCTGGGAGGAAGACGACTACGACGCCTACCGCCTCGCGCAGGGCCTGCCGAAACGTGAGCAGGACGGTTGGTTTGGAGGCATCGATCACACCACCCCGCCCGAGCACCATCGCATCGCCTGGGGCGCTCGCGCGAGCATCGACGCCATTGAGCGCTTCAACGAG
>CAZIXN010000247.1:0-1526 GCA_964543215.1 uncultured Phycisphaera sp. | reverse complement strand
GAGCGCTTCAACGAGTCGGGCCAACCCTGGCTGGTGCGCTGGGATCCTTCCGAGCCGCACCTGCCCAACCTGCTCCCCGCCGAGCTGGCCGACCTCTACCCACCCAAGTCCATCGCACCCTGGCCCAGCTTCCACGACCCGCTGCACCGCAAGCCCCCGATGCAGGCCCAGCAGAAACGCTCCTGGGGCATTGAAGACTGGACTTGGGACGATTGGGCCCCGATCGTTTCCCGGTATCTCGCCGAAATCACCCTGCTCGACGAATGGGTCGGCCGACTGCTCGCCAAGCTCGAAGACCTCGGCCTCGCGGACAACACCCTGGTCATCTACAGCACCGACCACGGCGACCTCTGCGGCGGCCACGGCATGATCGACAAGCACTACATGATGTACGACGACGTGATGCGCGTCCCCCTCACCCTCCGCTGGCCCAACGCCTTGCCCGCCGGCAAAAACTGCGACGCGTTCACCATCCACGAGCTGGACCTGGCCACCACCATCGCCACCGCCGCCGGTGCCAATGTGCCCGATGCGTTCGAAGGTGTGGACCTGATCCCCCTGGCACGCGGCGACGCTCAACCCACCCGCCAGGACGCCTTTTCGATGTACCACGGCTGTCAGTTCGGCCTCTACAGCAGCCGGATGCTCCGCGATCGCCGGTGGAAATACATCTGGAATCTCACCGCACCCGACGAGCTGTACGACCTCGAAACCGACCCGCACGAACTCGTCAACCGCATCGATGATCCCGCCGCCGCCGACGAACTCCAGCGGCTGCGCCTGCGGACCCGCGACTGGTGCGCCTCGATCGGCGACAAGCAGCTCAACTCGTTCACCGAGCCGCAGCTGACCACGCCGGGCGTGAAGATCAGCTTCGCTCACGCGTGAGGTGCGGTTCGCGCCGCCGTGACGTTGCAGCACCGCTTGGATCCGTGGCATCAGCAGACTCGTGCGTAGCCCAGACCCAGCAGCGCCGCGAGGCACTCCAATCGATCCGCCACGTGCCCCACGCCCACCGCGCAGTGATGCGCCGGCCCGTGCCGGTTCCACGCCTCCACAAACCCACGGGCACCGAGCGCAAAGCGATACCGGCTGTTCGTGTTGCCGATCTCCAGGATCGGGCCGGGCACCGAATCGCCCTGCGCCACCAGCAGTTTCAGCCCCTGGGCCGCGTCTTCCACCACCGACAACAGCGTCACCGGGCCGTGCCGCACCGCCATCTCCACGCTCAAGCCCGCGCCGACTTTGCCGTGATACACGGTCAAAGGACGGACTTTTGTTCTGCCCTGCGCGATGCGCAGGTGGCCCGGGCCGTCGTGGCCCATGAGCACCACGTCATCGGTCAGGTCCAGCGCGTAATACTCGGTGAACGAACCGCCGACACCCAGCGAGTCCAGAATCTTCATCGCCTGAGCGTTCTTGATCTCGTACTCGCCCGCCACCGGGACGCCCGACGCGGTCATCAGCGAACTGCCGAGAATCATCGACGTCAACACGTTCTCGTTGGCGTGGCCGGGGGCGGAGTG
>CAZIXN010000246.1:0-3999 GCA_964543215.1 uncultured Phycisphaera sp. | reverse complement strand
GTCGGACACCTCGTCCACGCCGACTCCGGCGAAGTCACCGAGTTTCCCACCGACCAACTCGACAAGTTCATCCGCGACATCTGCCAGCAACACGGCCTCACCCCCCTGGCCCACCGCGTGGTCATCTACGCCACCCCCCACAAGTAAAGCCCGCGCAAAACAAAGCCCGGGGATGGCCATCCCCGGGCCTTCACCAATCTCAGGTTTCTCAAACAGACCCGCCGCCCTCAGCGACGCCGACCCGCATCGTCCCCCCCACCGGCGCGACGCTCGCGCGCTTCCGCCGCGCGACGCTGCTTCCGCGTCAGACCCGCATCGTCGCCGGGCTGCTCGGGCGAACCGTCGTCGTCGCCCTCATCCGCCACCTCCGCTGACGTCGCCTCCGGCACACCGGCGCCCACCGCCGACACCACCGCCGGCCTCGCGCCGCCGCTCATGTGAGGCAGCGGCGAACCGCCACCGCCCACGCCCGCCGGCACCGCGCCACGCCCAGGCCCCATCGGAACCTGCGGCGACAGACGCGCCCGGAAAATCAGCTCCGTCACCCGCTCGCGCACCGTCTCCTGCATCGTGCCGTAAAGATTCGCCCCCTCCCGCTTGAACTCGATCCGCGGGTCCTTCTCCGCGTAACCCCGCAATCCAACCGAATCCTTCAACTGATCCACCGCGTAAAGGTGATCCTTCCAGCTCTGGTCCAGCGTCTGCAACAGCACAAACCGCTCCAGCCGCGTCAACTCCGAACGCAGCATGTTGCGACCCACCTCCAGCACGAATTTCTCGATCCAGGGCTTCTCGGAACCTTCCGCTTTCTTCTTTGCCTCCTCGATCGCCGCGTCACTCAAGGTCGCGCCGAAACGCTCCTTGACCCAGCCCTTGAAGCCCTCTTCATCGTTGCGGTACTTCGCGCCCACCTCCGCCGCCTGGCGGTCGAGCTTGCCGCCGGGCCGCATCCATTCCTCGCGCAGGCCGATCAGCTTCTCCATGATCTCCTGGCCGTTCCACTTGGAAATCTCTTCGGCGTTCCAGTCCTCCTGGAACCGCGACTTGGCGTACAGCTGCAACTGCTGCACCGCCACCGCCGGGTTCGCCTGAGCCATGCCCATCAGCGCTTCCATCATGAACTCCACGTCGTACCGCAGCTCACGCTCTCCGTACACCCCGCGCGCCTGCTCGCGGATCTTCGCCGCCGCCTGCTCGGGCTGGATGTCCTCGAACGCCTCCAGATTCTCCAGCGCAAAACCGAACTTCTGCTCACACCAGTGCGACAAGTCCCGCTGCGGGATCTTCGCGTCCACGAACTTGCCCAGGCCCGACAGATCCTTCCCTTCGATCTGCTCGGCCGCCTGGTCCTTGAGCAGACGCGAGATCGCGCCCACGTTCATCGTCCTGATCTCCCCCGCCGGCAGCAACGCGTCGAACCGCGTCCGCGCCCAATCCACCAGGCCCTTCACGTCCCAATCCTCCGGCGGCGTGTCGTTGCTCACGTACTCGCCCAGCGTCACGTCGATGATGCTCTCCATCTCGTCACGGGCCGAGCGACGCACCGTGTCGATCAGATCGTCCAGGTCGTGGAAGTGCAGCTTCGCGGGGTCGGCGCTGATGTCGTGCGTCTGCAGACACCAGTCCGCCGCCTGCTGCTTGACGTAGTCCCGCGCGAGGAACTTTTCGCAGGCGTTGTCGATGCTCTCTTCGACGTACTCGAACACCACCTCGGGCACCTCGCGGTTCTCCAGGATCTGCTGACGCAGGCCGTAGAAATCCCGACGCTGATACTCCATCACCTCGTCGTACTCGAGCAGGTTCTTGCGGATCTCGTAGTTGCGCTCCTCCACCTTGCGCTGCGCGCGTTCCACCGAACGCGACACCATGCCGTGCTCGATCGCGTCGCCTTCCTTCATGCCCAGCTTGGAAAGAATCATCTTCGTGCGGTCGCCGGCAAACATCTTCATCAGGTCGTCTTCCAGCGACAGGAAGAAGCGCGAACTGCCCTGGTCGCCCTGACGCCCCGAACGCCCGCGCAGCTGGTTGTCGATGCGCCGCGACTCGTGACGCTCGGTGCCGACGATGTGCAACCCCCCCATCGCCTCGACATCGGGGTACACCGCGAGGCGGTGCCGGCCGTAGTCCGGCAAATCGTCCAGCAGCGACACGCACTCCTGCAGCGACATCTTCTCGGCCTTCTTGGGCTCGACGTACGCGTCCTTTTCGCACCACTTGCGAAACAGCAACAGCTTCAACTCCTCGTCGCTGTTCGCCTCCGCCTGCTTAGGGGACAGGCCCAACTCCCGCACCGCCTGATGCCGGTACGACCGCGCCACCAGCCCGTCGTCGCTCATCGTCGGCGACGCGTCCTTATCGATCAGATTCCGCTGCTTCCAGTGGTTCACCAGCGCTTCACGCGACACCGCCCGCAGCTTGATGTCCGTGCCGCGACCCGCCATGTTCGTCGCGATCATCACCGCGCCCAGACGACCCGCGTCTTCCACGATGTGGCCTTCCCGCTCGGCGTGCTCGGCCTTGGCGTTGAGGACCTCGTGCTTGATGCCGTGCCGCTTCCGCAACAGCTCCGACAACATCTCGCTCTTCTCGACGCTGGTCGTGCCCACCAGCACCGGCCGACCGAGGTCGTGGACCCGCTTGACCTCGTCGACGATCGCGTTCCACTTGTCTTTTTCGCCCAGGAAAATCAGGTCTTCGCGGTCGATCCGCGCGATCGGCCGATTCGTCGGGATGCACACCACGTCCAGCTTGTAGATCTCGCCGAACTCGGTCGACTCGGTCACCGCCGTGCCGGTCATGCCCGCCAGCCGCTCGTAGAGCTTGAAGAAGTTCTGGATCGTCACCGTCGCCAGCGTCTGCGTCTCTTCCTTGACCTTGACCTTTTCCTTGGTTTCCACGGCCTGATGCAGCCCGTCGGACCACTGCCGACCGACCATCAGACGCCCGGTGAACTCGTCGACGATCACGACCTCGCCGTTCTGCACGACGTAGTGCTGGTTGTTGTTGTAGACCGTGTGGGCCCGGATCGCGTTGGTGATCAGGTGCGGCAGGTCGATGTTGTTGCCGACGTAGAACGACCCGACACCCGCGAGCTTCTGCGCCTCGGTCACGCCGTCGTGCGTGATGTGGGCGGCCTTCTTCTCGGGCTCGACCTCGTAATACTGCATGTACCGGTCACGCGCCGCCTCGAGCGCGGGCAGCTCGGCCTCGAGCTGCTTCTGCTCGGCCTTGTAATCGGCGATCTTGCCCTTGTCGCGGCTGTTGCGGATGTCGCCTTCGAGGCCCTTGAGCCGCAGCTCGACCTGCTGAACCTTCTTGTCGGCGACGTTCCACTCGGCCTGCTTCTGCACGAGGTGACGCGCGATCTTGTCGGCCAGCTCGTACTTGGGCGCATCCGACTTCGCCGGGCCGGAAATGATCAGCGGCGTGCGGGCCTCATCGATCAGGATCGAGTCGATCTCGTCGACGATGCAGAAGTCCCGACGCTTCTGGACCTGTTCCTGCGGCGACTGCTTCATGTTGTCGCGGAGGTAATCGAAGCCGAACTCGCTGTTCGTGCCGTAGACCACGTTGCACAGGTACGCCTGGGCCTTGGCCTGGGGGTGCTGCTGGTGGTGCGGGTGGATCGCGCCGACGTTGAGGCCCAGCGCGAAGTAGAACGGGAACACCCAGTCGCGGTCGCGCTGCACGAGGTAGTCGTTGACCGTGACGACGTGGCACTGCAGGCCCTCGATCGCCGCGGCGTAGCACGCCAGCGGGCCCACGATCGTCTTGCCTTCGCCGGTCCGCATCTCGGCGATCCGGCCTTCGCTGAGCACCATGCCGCCGATGAGCTGCACGTCGAACGGCCGGGCCCGGAACGGCGGGCGTGACAGGTCGTAGATCTTCCGCACCGCGTCGTAAAACGCGTTGGGCACCTCGATCTGCAGGTAACCGGGAGCGGGCGCACCGCCGAGCACGGGCATCGGTTCGGTCGCGTCCGCCTTGGCGCAAAGCTCC
>CAZIXN010000245.1:0-4000 GCA_964543215.1 uncultured Phycisphaera sp. | reverse complement strand
ATCTTTTTCAGCCGGCACCGGACGTGGCGCTGGTGATGCTGGTGGTGGACGTGTTGACGGTGGTGGTGCTGGTGCTGGCGCTGGGTCGGGTGCCGCGGGCGCAGCGGAAGCAGGCGGACCGTCTGGATTTCCAGGAGAAGCGTCGGCGGGTGGTGCGGGATGCGGGGGTGTCGGTGGCGGCGGCGGCTTGTTTCGGGGCGGTGGTGTGGAGGGTGCTGCAGGCGCGGGATGGGCAGAGCGCGCTTTCGCCGTGGTTCATGGCCAACGCCAAGAGCGGTGCGGGCGCGAGCGACGTGGTGGGTGCGATTCTGGTGGACTTCCGTGCGTTGGACACGTTCATCGAGATCGCGGTGTTCGCGTTGGCGGGGGTGGGGGTGTACACGCTGGTTCGGCACGCGGCGCCGACGGCGGGCGACACGCTCGAGCCCAACCGGCCGGTGGGTGCTTCGGCGGCGGGCCGGGGTGACGAACTGTTCGACACGCCGATGATGCGGTTGCTGGCGGGGGCGGTGTTGCCGTTGGGTGCGGTGGTGGCGGCGTCGCACGTGATGTACGGCCACGCCCAGCCGGGCGACGGGTTCACGGCGGGGGTGATTTTGTCGCTGGCGGCGGCGGTGCGGTATGTGGTGCTGGGTTACGAGGCGTCCCGGAACAGCAAGCCGTGGCTTCGGCCGGTGCCGCTGGTGGGCGCGGGGCTGACGCTGGCGATGGTGTCGGCAAGTTCTGCGCTGGCGGTGAACGGGTCGTTTTTTTCGCACGTGAACTTCGGGGCGTGGGTCGGGCTGCCGTTGCCTCGGGATTTTGCGCTGACGACGTCGCTGCTGTTTGAGTTGGCGATCGCGTTGTCGGTGTTCGGCGGGGGGACGTTGCTGGTGGACACGCTGACCCGGCCGGCGGCCGACAATCAAGAAAACGCAGGAGATCAGGACAATCAGGAAGATTCGGGCAAGGTGTCGGGGGTGACGCCATGAACCTGCTGATCGCGATCGTGCTGGGGGGGATGTTCGGCGTGGGGATTTTTCAGTTGCTGCGGCGCAACGTGATCCGCTCGGCGATCGGGCTGATGCTCATGGGCAACGCGGTGAACCTGCTGCTGATCCATTGCGGGGCGTACGACGGGGCGATCCCGGCGTACACGACGATGGTGCAGGCGGGGCCGGACGGGAGCCCGGGCTTGACCTCGGCGGCTGGGGAGCACGTGGCGGACCCGCTGCCGCAGGCGCTGGTGCTGACGGCGATCGTGATCGGCCTGGGCGGGTTCGCGTTCGTGCTGGGCATGGTCGTCGTCCTCACGGCGCGGTACCGCACGGGAGACACGGGGGAGTTGGATGCGCTGAAGTATTGAGCGGTCGGAGAGGGGAGAGGGGAGAGGGGAGAGAGGGGAGAGGGTTGAGGGTTGAGGGGAGAGGGGTGAGGGCAAGAGAAGCAACCCCCGATCTGAAAGCACGAGCCACAAGACACGAATCTCGAACCACGAACCACGAACCACGAGCCACGAGCCACGATCCGCAATCCATGACTTCCTCACCCCACTTACTCCTGTTGCCCGTGCTTTTGCCGGTGATCGCGGCGGCGGTGATGCTGCTGCTGCCGCAGGGCTGGGGGGCGGCGCGGGCGTGGCTGGCGTTCCTGGCGGCAGCGACGGGGCTGGCGGGCGCTTCGGCGGTGCTGGCCGTGCTGTGGCAGGACGACTTCCGGGGGGCGGTGGTCCTGCACGTGGGCGGATGGGTGGCGCCCTACGGCATCTGCCTGGTGGGCGATGCGCTGTCGGTGACGATGGCGGTGATGTGTCAGTTCGTGGTGCTCTGCGGCGTGATCTACGCGATGGGCTGCGGGGACAAGTGCGTGAAGTATCCGGCGTTCTACCCGCTGGTGATGACGCTGAGCGCGGGGCTCTCGGGCGCGATGCTCACGGGCGACCTGTTCAACTTCTTCGTGTTCGCGGAGTTGCTGGTGATCTCGGGGACGGTGCTGACGGCGATGTCGGACCACCGGCACGGCATCGAGGCGGCGTACAAGTATTTCTACGTGTCGCTGATCGCGGCGTCGCTGCTGCTGGTGGCCAACGGGTGTCTGTACGCGGCGTACGGCACGCTGAACATGGCGGATTTGTCGGTGCGGATCGCGGAGGAGGCGGCGCTTGCGGAGGCGGGCACCGGATCGACATCCGGCGCTCCGGTCGCCGAGGTGGGGTTGGTGATGCTGTTGGCGGCGCTGTGCATCAAGGGGGCGGCCGCGGGTTTTCACTTCTGGCAGCCGGACTTCCACACGACCGCGCCGACACCGGTGAGCGCGTTGTTGTCGTCGGTGGTGGTGAAGCTGGGGGTCTACGGGCTGATCCGGACGACGACGCTGCTGTTTCCGCACCGGGCCGAGGAGATCGGCGTGGTGCTGGTGGTGTTGGGTTGCGCGGGGGCGGTGTTCGGCGGTTTGGGCGCGGCGGGGACGCACGACCTCAAGCGGTTGCTGGCTTATTCGACGATCGCGCAGTTGGGCTTCATCCTGGCGGCGATCGGCTGGGGGTCGCCGGTGGCGATCGCGGCGGCGATTGTGTTCAGCGTGAACCATGCGCTGGCGAAGGCGGCGATGCTGATGTTGGCGGGCTCGGTGGCGAGCGTGGCGTCGATCAAGTCGGCGTCGTTCGCGGTGGTGCAGGGGGTGGGGAAGCGGCGGCCGTTCGCGGGGGTGTTGTTTCTGCTGGGCGGGATGGCGCTGATCGGGTTGCCGCCGACCAACGGGTTCATCTCGAAGCTGTCGGTGCTGCGGGGCGGCGTGAGCGTGGAGGCTTGGGTGGCGCTTGGTTTTCTGGGCATCGGTGGGGTGTTGACGCTGACGTACGTTGCGCGGGCGTGGCAGCGGGTGTGGTGGTCGCCGGTGGAGGCGGGGATGGAGCCCAAGCCCAAGCGGGGGGATTCGCTGTTGGCACCGACGATCCTGGTGGCGGGTTGTGTGGTGCTGGGCGTTTGGGCCGAGCCGTTGGTGATGCTTTCGGACGCGGCGTCGGCGTGGGTGTTGGATCCGGGGTCGTATCGTTCGGCGGTGCTTGCGGATCGTGATGCGTTGCTTGAGATGGAAGGGGGTGGGCCGTGACGCAGTACCTGACGCGGGTGTTGGGCGTGGCGGTGCTGTATCTGGCGGTGACGTCGAACCTGGAGTTGGCGAACGTGACGGCGTCGTTTGCGGTGGGGGTGGTGCTGGCGGCGTTGCTGCCGGCGGGTCGTTCGCTTCGGCCCAGCGAGATGCCGCGTGCGGCGGCGGCGGGGTTGCAGCACGCGGTGACGCTGGTGTGGGATGTGCTGCTCAACGGGCTGGTGGTGGCGAAGATGGTGGCGGGCGGACGGCGGGCGATCTGCCCGGGGTTCGTGCGGGTCAAGGATCGTCACGACCGGGAGCTGGCGTCGGCGCTCGAGGCGCATGCGATCACGATTTCGCCGGGTCAGTTGGTGGTGTCGTTTGAAGGCCGGCGGGGCCAGGACGCGGTGTTCGAGGTGCACTGTCTGGACACGCGGCGGTCCGAGTCCGACGGCGATGCGACGGCCCGCACGCGGGTGGTCGGGCGGTTGGCGGGTGCGAAGGATCGGTTGGGGTCGGAGTTTGAAGGTGACCCGGACGCGACCCGAGACCCGCGGTCGGGGACCGTGGGCTTGGATGCAAAGGGGGAACGGTGATGGTTGAGGTGTTGCAGTGGTCGTTGGACGCGGCGGTGGTGGTGCACCTTGCGTTGCTGGCGGTGTGCCTGTGGCGGCTGTGGCACGGGCAGAACCCCATCGATCGTCTGATGGCGCTGGACCTGATCGGGACGCTGGTGATCGCGCTGATCGTGCTGCTGGCGATCCGCAAGGGCTGGACGATGTGGCTGGATGTGGCGCTGGGTTTCGCGGCGGTGGGGTTCGCGGGAACGGTGCTGCTGACCAAGCTGGTGGCCGAGGGCGTGGGCGACGAAGGCCCGGAAGCCCCGGAAGCCCCGGAAGCCCCGGAAGCCCCGGAAGCCCCGGAAGCC
>CAZIXN010000244.1:0-4014 GCA_964543215.1 uncultured Phycisphaera sp. | reverse complement strand
TCAATCCACCGCGACCTTCACCACCACCTTGCGCACCCGCGACGGACCCTCGCCCAGCGCGCGGTTCGGGCCGTGCACATCCGTCGGCGTGAACACCACAAACCAGCCCGGCCGAAGCACCAGGTCCACGCCCCGCGAATGCGCATCCAGCCCCGCTTCGCTCGGGTCGTAGAACGTCGCGTCTTTCGTGTCGTCGTAAGGCGTCCGCACCGCCGGCATCACGCCCGGCGGCAACACCCGCACCCGCTCCACCCCTTCCACCAGCAACTGAATGTCGTGGTACCTCCGGTGACTCTCGAGCATGAACGACTCGGCCAGCCACGTGTCGTACGACGCCGCGATCGCAAACACCCGGTCGCCGTCGATCGCCGACCGCCCGTCGGGCAACGCCGCCAGCACGACCTGTTCCAACCAATCGACCGCGTCGCCAAAAGCCGGCGACAACCCGGCGTACAGCCGTAAACGCTCGACGTGGTCGTAGATCATGCCGCCAAGCATAAACGGCAAACCCTTCGCCGCAGGTCCACGGCGGACCCGTCTCCTTGCCCACGTCCCAGCCGTGACGCCCACAAAAAACGCCCGTCGATCGGTCGGCGGGCGTCTCTGGATTCAACGTGCAGGCAGCATCGCACGAAACGTCAGATCGACGCCTCCTCGTTGATGCTGTGCTCCGCGAGCTCGCCGAGCTTTTCGTCGGCCGCGTACTCCTCGTCCAGCGTCTCCTGCAGCAGGTCCGCCACCGCTTCGTGCCCCAGCCGTCGCGCGTGCGTTCGCGCCGTGCCGTACGCCGCGATCTCGTAATGCTCGACGCGCTGGCCGGACATGATCAGGCCGGCGTCGATCGTGTCCGGGTCGCCCTTGGCGTCGAGGATTTCTTCGCCTTCCTGGATCAGGCCCTTGGTCGCGGGACAGGTGTGCCGCTTCGCGTCCCAGTCCAGCAGCTTGAAGCACTGCTCCAGTCGCGCGATCTGCCCCTTGGTTTCGGCGAGATGTTCCTTGAACGCCGTCTTCAGCTTTGCCGACGTTGCGCGGTCCGCCATCTTCGGCAGCGCCTCGGCGATGCGGTGCTCGGCGTCATAGATGTCGCCCAGTTCGTGCTTGAGCAGGTCGGCCAGCGAGTTGAATGTTTCGGTATGGAAGATGCCCATGGAAAGTCCTTTCAAAGCGGGGAAAAGTCGAGTCAGTAGAACGCACCGGTGTCCGGATACGGAACACATCTTCCGACGCTTCGATAAGCACCCCGCAGAACCTGCATGAACACGCGTTCACGCCGCATCACACGCCGCGTCGATCAGCGGAAGCAACTCCGGAATCCCGCGGATCACCGCGTCGGGCACAATCTCCGAATCCTCCGGCAGCGCCACGCCCGCCCAGTCCAGCCAGATACCCGTCATCCCCAAACGCTGCGGCGCCGCAACTTCCCAACCCAGGTTGTCCCCGACGCACCACGCCCGGGCCGGCTCCACGCCGCACGCGACGCACGCCGCGCGGAACACCCGCTCGTCCGGCTTGCCGAAACCCTGCTCGCCCTCGATCAGCACCGCCCGAAAGAACTTCGCCAGCCCGAACCGCTCCACCTTCTCACGCTGACCCAACGCGTCGCCGTTGGTGATCAGCGCCATCGGCATCCCTCGTCCGTGCAGCGCCTCGAGCGTCTCGAGCGCGCCGTCGAAGTACCGCATCGAACCCACGCGATGTTCCGAGTAATGCTGCGTGAAGCGCTCGGCCAAGTCTTCCAGCTGCCCGGCCGTGCGCCCTTCGAGGCCCAGCGCCCGCAACCCGTGCAGCGTCACTTCCACCCGCGAACGACGCACATCCAGCCGGCCCGCGTGATTCCGCTGCGGGTCCGCCCAGTACCACGTCCGCGAAGCCTCCAGCACCGGATCGAACACCTCCGCCGGCCGACCGATCTCCGCCGCGAACGCCTCGGCCGTCGCGTGCCACACCCGCGTCGCACTCAGCGTCGTATCCAGAATCGTGTCGTCCAGGTCCAGCAGGATCGCGCCCGGCCTGGGCAACGGTTTCACCTCACGCGCGTTTTCGGACATACCCAACCACGATAGCCGCGACGCGACGCGTCGCTGGACATCGGGCAACGACGAAAGCAAGATCGTTCCATGAATTCCCCGCGAGCGCCTTGAGTCGCCGGCCGGAACAACCGATGCGACCGGCATGATCATTCTCAAAGACAGCGCCCGCCGCCCACCGCTGGTCGTGCTCGCCGGGCTCCTCCTGTTCACCGGCTGCGCCGCGCCCCGCGGCACCGAACTCGACACGCCACGCAACCAAGCGTCCTGGACCGCCACCGAGGCGCTGCCCGGCGACCTGCGCGTCGTCAGCTTCAACCTCCGCCGCCCCGTCATCTTCGACGGCCCGAACTACTGGGGCTTCCGCAAGCACGCCGCCGCCGACATGCTCCGCCAGATCGACGCCGACGTGGTGGGCGTGCAGGAATGCGTCCGCTCGCAGGCCAAGCAGCTCGAAGCGCAATTGCCCGACTACGCCTGGATCGGCGCCGGCCGAAACGACGGCAAAAACCGCGGCGAAATGACCGCCATCTTCTACCGCACCGCCCGCCTCGAACCGCTGGACCACGGCCACTTCTGGTTCGCCGACGACCCCACGCAACCAGGTAAGCGCGCCTGGGGCGCGTGGTGGCCGCGCATGGCCACGTGGGTCCGCTTCCGTGACCGGCACACCGCGCAGGAGTTCTACGCCTTCAACGCGCACCTCGACGCCGTCAGCGCCAACGCGCGGCAGCGCTCCGCCGAACTGCTCGCCGCGCAGATCGAAGCCATCGCCGGCAGCGCCCCGGTCGTCGTGCTCGGCGACTTCAACACCGGGGCCGACACCCAACCGCACCGCACGCTCACGCAGACCGCCGACCTCCACGACGCCGTCGACCTCACGCACGAAGACGACGACGGCCAGGGCACGCGCCACCAGTTCCTCGGCGGCACCGCCGGGCAACGCATCGACTGGGTCCTGCACTGCGACGCGCTGCAGACCCGCGACGCCGGCATCGTCAACCAGCGCGTCGCCGGCCGATTCGTCAGCGACCACTTCCCCGTCGTCGCCGACCTGTCCTGGAACGCCACGCTCGCCGAGCTGTCGACGAACCAGCCCGTGATTCCGCTGCGTTGAATCCAGAAAGGTCACCGCAGAGATCGCGGAGGACCGCAGAGACAGCAACGCGCAGACAGCCGCGCCGGGCTCCAAAAAGCACAAGCATCACGCTCGGCGCTTTGCGCTGCAAGGCTCGCGGTTCTTGCGGCCGATTGCCAGCCTTTGGCGCTCTCTGCGCCCTCTGCGCCCTCTGCGGTGAACCGCCCGAGCCTCAACCCGAGAACGCCTCGCCCGCCAGCCGCCGCGCGTGGCACAGCGCGATGGCGATCGCGTCCGCCACGTCTGCCGGCTCGGGCATCGCCTTCAACCCGCACTGACTCTGCACCGCCAACTGCATCTGCCGCTTGCTCGCGTGTCCGTTGCCGGTGAGCGACTTCTTGACCTCCGTGCTGGGCAGGTGCGCGATCGGCAGCGATTGCTCCGCGGCGCACAGCAGAATCACGCCGCGCGCGTGTCCCATGAGAATCGCCGTGCGCGGGTGCGCGTAGTGCGCGTACAGCTTCTCCACCGCCACCCGCGCCGGCCGGTGCTCCTCGATCAGCTCACGCAGATCGTCACGCAACTGCACCAGACGCTGCTCCATGCTGCGCTTGGCGTCCAGCCGAAACACGCCGCCTTCGATCAGCGTCGGCTCGATCGTGCCCGGATACAGGTCCACCACGCCGTAGCCCGTCAGCCGCAATCCCGGGTCGATGCCCAGCACACGCAGCGGTTCGGGTTGTGCTTGATCCTTCGGCACCGCCGCAACATACGTCAGCGCCGAACACACCGGCCGTTTGTCGCGATCCACCATGCTCCCTAGAGTGCTCGACGCCGCATACGCCAAGGAGGGCCGGTTGGCCAAAAAGTCCACGAGCAAGAAATCCCCCCCTCGCACGAGCAAAGCCG
>CAZIXN010000243.1:318-4031 GCA_964543215.1 uncultured Phycisphaera sp. | reverse complement strand
CGCCGCTCCGCCAGATCGGCCGGCAATAACGTCGACTCGTCCGACCGACCCGAAGCGATCGCCAGCAACATCGCGTCCAGCGTCGCGCCGTCCGCGTCGTTCAGCGTCGCCGGCCGGGCCGCCGCGCGATACGCCAGAATCCGTTCCGCCGTTCGGGCGGTCAGATCTCCCGGGACCTCGCCGAGCGCCACCGCCGCCTCACGCTCCAGCAACGCCCGGACGCTCGGCCAAACCCGCCCCAACCCCGACGCGATCCCCGAATTCGCGGCCGGCGGCTGGGCCGGGACATCGCCCTTCGCGGACACGGCAGGCACGGAAGCAGGCTTGGTTCGGATTCGGTTCGGCATGGGCAGTTGTTTCCGGCAGACTCTCCAATCCGCCAGGTTTTCCAAAAAAACCCGGAACGTGAATCCAATCCCCGCAACTCCAACATCCCGGAAGCATCGATCGGGCGTCCACCCAGCCGATCTC
The DNA here is from genome assembly GCA_964543215.1 of uncultured Phycisphaera sp. Lineage (GTDB taxonomy): Bacteria > Planctomycetota > Phycisphaerae > Phycisphaerales > Phycisphaeraceae > CAZIXN01. Next base: position 3,560 of record CAZIXN010000243.1, on the reverse strand, counting down.
CACCGAATCTACGCGGCCCCGCCACGCCGGTTCGCCCGGTTGAGAAAAAACTTCCGCAAAAACCCGCCATGGCCATCCCCGGGCGTTGCGCGCGCACCGCTCCCGCCACGGATCCTCTCGATTTTCGAGTCGCTTTTTGCCCGCAAGCCGCCGCGGATCTTCGAGACTCAAAGATCCCGGCCCGACGCCCACCCAACCGGCAACCCCTCGCCACCTCCATGCGGCGCCCGATCTCCCGCCCCAACGGTCCTTGGGAAACGGACGTCTGTTTCGGCGCGCCGGTCCGTTCGTGCCGCGAAGCTCACGTTCAGCGAACGTGGTGTGTTCACGACCCCCTCGAACCCGAAAGCGAAACTCAATCCACCCCGCCACCCCGCGGATCGGCCGACTGCGTCTGCACCCCACGCGACGCCCCCCGGAAGTCGCATGACACGATTCTGCGCAAAGCCTGCCCCAATCAAGCGGCGGCCGGTGGCCGCCGACGGGATCGTGGATGAAGGGGTACGTGAAACAGTTCGTTGCCACGACAATCGCTTGCGCACGCGACGGCGGCCACCGGCCGCCGCTTTATATTCGCTCTTCGGCCGGCCAACGCTTCACCAGGCTGCCCTGCGCCGCGCCCGTTTCGCGGGCGGTGATGTAGGCCCGGCGGTGCTGCATCGTCTTCCGCAGATCCGCGTGCCCATTGAGCATCAGTCGGCTCTCGCCCATCTCCCAGGGCAGGTCGTACGCGCCCGCCAAGGTGTCGACCTCGCGGAAATACGAGCGGGCCGACGCCGCGTCCATCTCCTTGCGCACCAACCGCGTGACGCGCCCCTGCGTCTGCTCCCAGGTGTCCACGCTCGGCCAATCGCTCTGGGGCAACTCAAACGCGGCGCGGTCTGCCGCGATCGACATGTCGCCAAGCAAGCGAGCCGGCAGCGCCCGCAGCTGCGCCCGCACCACGTCACCGAACGGCGCGACGGCCGTGGTCACGTCGCGCCCGATCGCCTGATGCGGCAGGCGGATCTCGTCGAACCGCGCCTTCGCGCCCGGCCGGCCGTCGGGCGTGGGCATGCCGTCGTGGTGGTAGTACTCCGCGGGGCTCAGCCGGCCGGCGCTGCTCTTGCCCTTGACCGGCCGGTAGCTCGTCGCATCGGTCCGGACGTTGCGACAGATCACCAGTCCCTCGGCTTCGATCAACGCGAAAAATGTCGAACGGTTTGCATCGATCAAGAGCACATCGTGCAGATAATCCGGCAAGTCCGCCGCGCGGTCGGTTGGCCCGTCGATCACCAGCCCGAAGCGATGCGGCCGCGCCACGGCAAAATCCACGCCGCCGATCTGCAGCGCAAGCTCCGCTCGATCGAGCTGTGGAGATGGCGTCGCGTTCAAGCCTTGGCCATGTTCCGCAGCACCGTGTGCAGGATGCCGCCGTTGCGGTAGTAATCGACTTCGACGGGCGTGTCGATGCGACAGAGCGTGTCGAAGGAGACCTTCGTGCCGTCGGCTTTCGTGGCGGTGACGGTGATGATCTGGCGCGGCTTGACGTCGTCGGCGACGGGGATGTCGAAGGTTTCTTCGCCGGTGAGGCCGAGCGATTCGTGCGTCTGGCCGTGGGCAAAGGTCAGCGGCAGGACACCCATGCCCACGAGGTTGGAACGGTGGATGCGTTCGAAGGATGAGGCGAGGACGGCCTTGACGTTGAGCAGGAACGTGCCCTTGGCGGCCCAGTCGCGCGAGCTGCCCATGCCGTAGTCCACGCCGGCGAGGACGACCAGCGGCGTGCCGGCCTTCTTGTAGTTCTGCACGGCGTTGTAAATGAAGTCGACCTTGCCGGTGGTGAAGTCCTTCGTGTAGCCGCCTTCGTACTGCTTGCCGGCGTCGTCGACAGCGAGCTGATTCTTGACGCGGATGTTGGCGAAAGTGCCGCGGGTCATGACACGGTCGTTGCCACGGCGCGAGCCGTAGGAGTTGTACAGCGACTTGGGTACGCCGTTGGCGTCGAGATAATCGGCGGCAGGCGTGCCGGTCTTGATCGCGCCGGCGGGGCTGATGTGGTCGGTGGTCACCGAGTCGCCCAGCTTGGCCAGGCAGCGTGCGCCTTTGATGGATTCGATCGATTTGGCGTCGGCGCTGAGGCCTTCGAAGAACGGCGGCTCCTGGACGTACGTGGATTTTTCGTTCCAGTCGTAGAGGTTGCCGGTGGCGGATTCGATGGACTGCCAGTCGCCCGGGCCTTTGAAAACGTCGGCGTACTGCTCGACGAACTGCTGGCGGGTGACGCAGGTGGCGACGAGGTCGTTGACTTCCTGCTGGGTGGGCCAGATGTCTTTGAGGTAGACGTCGTTGCCGTTGTTGTCTTTGGCGAGCGGCTCGTTCTGCAGGTCGATGTCGACGGTGCCGGCGATGGCGTAGGCGACCACGAGCGGCGGTGAGGCCAGGTAGTTGCACTTGAGGTCCGGGCCGATGCGCCCTTCGAAGTTGCGGTTGCCCGAGAGCACGGAGCAGGCGAGCAGGTCGTGTTCGTTGATGGCCTTGGAGATCGGCTCGGGGAGCGGGCCGGAGTTGCCGATGCAGGTGGTGCAGCCGTAGCCGACGAGGTTGAAGCCGATTGCGTCGAGATCCTCCTGAAGCCCTGCAGCCTCCAGATACTCCGACACCACCTGGGATCCCGGCGCGAGCGAGGTCTTGACCCATGGCTTGCGGGTGAGGCCGAGCGCACGGGCCTTCCGCGCCACGAGGCCGGCGCCGATCATCACGTAAGGGTTTGAGGTGTTGGTGCAGGAGGTGATCGAGGCGATGACCACCGAACCGTCGGTGAGGGCATAGTCCTCACCCGCGACCGGGGCCGACTTCAGCGCCGACTTGACGGGGGACGGCACGGGGCCTTCGGCCGCCATGTCCTTGGCCTCGGAACTCATGTCGACGCCGCGATACTCGGACACGACCTTGTAGAAGCTTTCGGCCGACTGGGTGAGGGGCGTGTGGTCCTGCGGGCGCTTCGGGCCCGAGATCGCGGGCACCACGTCGCCCATGTCGAGTTCGAGCGTATCGGTGTAGACCGGCGCATAGTTCGCGCCGCGCCACATGCCGTTTTCCTTGGCATAGGCTTCCACCAGCGCGATGCGCGCCTCGTCGCGGCCGGTCTGGCGCAGGTAGCGCAAGGTCTCGTCATCCACGGGGAAGAAGCCGCAGGTTGCGCCATACTCGGGCGCCATGTTGGCGATGGTGGCGCGGTCGGCCAGCGGCAGGTGGTCGAG
>CAZIXN010000243.1:0-308 GCA_964543215.1 uncultured Phycisphaera sp. | reverse complement strand
TCTTGCGCAGCATCTGCACGACCTTGAGCACGAGGTCGGTCGCGGTCGTACCCTCGACCATCCGGCCGGTGAGCTTGAAGCCCACGACTTCGGGAATCAGCATCGAGACGGGCTGGCCCAACATCGCCGCCTCGGCCTCGATTCCGCCCACGCCCCAGCCGAGGACGGCAAGGCCATTGACCATGGTGGTGTGGCTGTCGGTCCCCACGAGCGTATCGGGGTAGGCGACCTCTGCGCCGGCCTGGTCCTTGTCGGTCCAGACCGTCTGGGCGAGGTACTCCAGGTTCACCTGGTGGCAGATGCCGGTG
>CAZIXN010000242.1:0-4116 GCA_964543215.1 uncultured Phycisphaera sp. | reverse complement strand
CCCCGCCACCACTTCCAACCCCACCGACGTACAACCGCCGTGCCGAACGGGATTGGGTCGGAAGTCAAATTTTCGTGTGGTTCCGGCGGGCGTGGGAGAAGTCGTCGTTGGCTTTGATGGCTGATGGGAAGGGCGGTCAGTCGCGGGCCGTGAGGCCCGTGAGGGCGAGTTCGAGGAATTGGTGGGTGTTGAAGGCTTGGTGGAGGGTGGGGACGAGCGGGGTGAGCAGGCGTTCGAGCTGATCGTTGGTGATGTTGCCGGTGGAAATGAGCAGCAGGCGGGCCGGGCGGCCTTGCATGAGGTGGGCGTCGACGAAGTCGGCGTCTTTGGTGACGATGACGCGTTGTTCGCGGTCGGCGAGGTCGATGAGGTCGGCGTCGGGGGTGCGATTGCCGGACGGGAGGTCGAGGGTGTGGATCGCGTCGCCGCCTTGGGCGTGGAGCCAGTTGGCGGCGCGGCGGGGGAGTTGGGCGTCGACGAGATATTTCATGCGTCCGTCGCGGGGCTTTACTTCCGGGGTCTCAGCTTCCGGGGGCTTGACTTTCGGGGGTCAGGAAGCGGCGGGGTCGAGGCGGCGGGACTGGGTGAGGCGGGCGGCGTAGGCGAGGGCGGCGCGCAGGTCGTCGCGTTCGAGGTCTTCGTAGTCGGCGAGGACGTCGTCGAAGGTCATGCCCGAGGAGAGCAGTTCGAGCAGGGTTTGCACGGGATAGCGGAGGCCGCGGATGCAGGGCTTGCCGTGGCAGACGGCGGGGTCGAGCGTGATACGGGACAGGAGGTCATCCATGGGTGCATTGTACCGGTGCGATTGGAAATACACCTTGTCAGCATCCCCCCCCGGAAGGAGAGCACCCTCCCCCGGCCCCTCCCCCCCTCCCGCCCCCGGAAGGGGGGGGAGGAGAAGGCGCGTTATTTGAGCAGCGTCGTCGCGTGTTTGAGGAGGGCGACGCGGTTGAGGTTCTGACGATGCCCGACGGTGGCGACGGCTTCGGCGGCTGGGCTGCTTCCGGGGGCCGGCGACGCTGGCGAGGAAGCAGGCGACTTCGAGGGGCGCGCCGGCGGCGGGGACGGGGGCGGGGATGGCGCAAGTGGCCGCGACGCGCGAACACGTTGGACGAGACGCGGGTGGGTCGGCCCAAGCGGACCCGCCGTTTCGGGGGTTTGGCGTTGACTCGGGTGTCCGCGGATGGCGGACGCGTCGTACGGCTTCATCCGCGTGCAGCCGTGGCGTGGAGCTTGGCGGATGTCAGGTGGGGGGTGTGGTGTGGGTGTGGGGGGCGAGTAGGAGGTTGGCCATTTGTCGGGCGAGTTGGGTGGCGTCGCTTTGGCGGTCGATGACGGCGGTGGCGATGGCGCCGCCGATGAGCATGTGGAACTGGATGGCGAAGGTGGGCGGGTCGTGGACGCCGGCGGCTTTGGCGAGTTGGGCGATGTGGTTTCGGAGGTGGTCGATGCCGGCTTTGGCGGCGCGGTGGCAGGGGTCGTGGGGGTTGCTGTATTCGCCGCAGGCGGTGGTGAGCATGCAGCCGTTGAAGTCGTGGGTGTTGAACCATTCGACGAGCAGGTCGAAGATGGCCAGGAGTTGCTGGGCGGGTTCGATGTGGTTGAGTTGGGTGGTTTGGTCGTGGAGGAGGGCTCGCCAGTCGGCGTCGCGTCGTTGGATGACGGCGAGGACGAGGTCGTCGCGGCTGGGGAAGTGGTTGAAGAAGGTGCGTTTGCTGACGCCGGCCTCGCGGTAGATGAGGTCGAGGCCGACGGCGTGGAAGCCGTGTTGGTTGAAGAGGCGCAGGCCGGCTTCGATGACGCGGTCGCGGGTTGCTCCGGTGGTGCCGGCGTCCGGGAGCGAGTGGCTCATGGGGTCATCTTCGTGCGTCCGGGGCGGTGGGGCAAGGGGGAGGTGCACCTTGAGTGCAGGGTTGTTGCACCTGAAGTGAAGAATAGAGCGGTGGCGGCCGTGGTTTAGTGGGTTGTCCACTGTTCGGAAACCGTTATGGAGAACGATTGATGCATCCTCGCCACTGTCCCCGCTTCGCCCACCTTGGCGGCCACGCTCACGTCAGTCATTCGGTTTGTTTATACGCGTTGATGGTGGGGGTCGTGCTTGCGGGTGTCGTCGCGTTGCCCGCCCGGGCGCAGACACAGATCGTGTGGCGAGGGGGCACGGGTTTGTTCAACGTGGCGGGGAGTTGGAGCCCGACGATTGTCCCAAATGCCGACACGTTCGCGATCTTCAGCAATAACGCCGGCGTCACGATGCACACGGCGGAGTTCTTCGGCCCGGCCAGCACGGGGTCGTTGTTCGTCACCGCGGCGTCGCCCGACACCGTGTTCCGCCCGAACTTGTCTTCCGGGCAGGCCATCAACTTCACCGTCTTCGGCAACTCGTCGATCCAGAGCGACCTTCGCTTGTCCGGCAACGGCGCCAGCACCTTCCGCTACAACACGGCAGGGCCGTTTAGCATCACAAATCAGGCGGAAGTGACGATCGACGCCGGGGCGACGCTCTCGACGTCGGGCGGGCCGATTGTCGTGGGCGCTATCGGCAACTCCGCGTCCCTGCGGGTTCTGGCCGGCGGCCGGCTGCTTAGTGCGAGCGATTCGATCATCCTGCAAGACGGCCGGCTTGTTGTCGAGGGGGGACAACTGTCGGCGTCGCCCTCGAGCTCCATCTCGCGGTTGACGGGCAACTCGCTGTTGGAAATCCGCGCCGGCACCGCGACGTTCGACTTCCTGAGCGTCTCGCCGGGGAGTTCGGTCCGGCTGGCCGGGGGCACGTTGGACGTGCGCACGTACCTGGGTCAGGCCGGGCCGTTGTTCGTCGGGCCGCTCAACTTCGACTCCGGGACGCTGCGCTTTCGCGGCGGCGCGAACACGGCGGACTTCTTCCACGGCGGCGGCATCAATGTGTCGCCCGGAAAGACATTAACCGTGGATCAGGAGTTGCGGGTCGATCCCGGTTCGTTCCTGGCACTCAACGGCGGCCTATACAATTTTGGGCGACTCGCTGTGCTGGGTGGGACCGTGTTCGGCGCGGGCGACCTGGACCTCCCGACGCGCGTTGGCGACAACCGAGTCGTCGCTCACGGGAACGTCAACATCCGCGTTCGAGGCAACGCCGACAGCCGGATCGTGGTGCCAACGGGTACGACGCTGGCGATCGGCGACGCCCAGCGCCTGGACGGGTACCGCTTTCAAGGGGTGCTGGAAGTCCAGAACGCCGACGTCATCCTGTCCGACCGCAACCGGGCGGACCTGGGCCGGCTCACGATTCTCAACGGCGGCAGCCGCCTCGCAGCGATCAACGGCATCAACCTGGCCAGCGGGCAGATTCTTGACGCCAGCAGCGGTGGCGACGTGACGATCGACGGCGACTTCACCAACAACGGCGCCGTCAACGGCCCGGGTTTCGGCGTTGTGCGGTTCAACGATGACGTGGACGGAGTCGGCCACTACACCGGCAACGTCGTCTTCTTCGAAGACTTCAGCCCCGGCAATGGCCCGGGCATCAGCACCGCGGCCGTGATGTTCGATGGCAACCTGCAACTCGCCCCGACCGCGCGGCTCAACCTCGAACTCGAGAGCCTGACCCGCTTCGACCAACTGCGGGTGAGCGGCAACGCCTTCCTCGACGGATTCCTCAACCTTTCGGGCCTTGCTGGCTACGAGCCCGTCGTGGGCGATGCGTTCACGCTGCTGGATATCGCGGGCGACCGCACCGGCATGTTCGACAACGCGCCCGAGGGGCAGTTGTTCTTCCATGACCGCGACTTGCCGTGGCGGCTGAGCTACTTCGGCGGCGACGGCAATGATGTGGTGCTCACGGTTGTCCCCGAGCCGGGCTTACTGGCCGCCCTGGTGCCGCTGCTCGCGACGACACTTCGACGCCGCCGAGGGACAGTCCCCGCGTCCAATGGTGACCGGGCACGCAGGAATAAAGCGCTGCGCAAGCAGTAAGCAGACAAGCCGTGTGGGCCGAGCGAAGCGGACTCCGTTCCGGCCTTTTGGTGTGCGGGATGGGTGGGTCTGCTCGCGCTTGACCCACCCTGCGACATCATCCGCGTGCATCCGTGTTCATCGGTGGTTCCAACCTGCTCGGTTGGGTCGTTATTTGAGCAGCGT
>CAZIXN010000241.1:0-4122 GCA_964543215.1 uncultured Phycisphaera sp. | reverse complement strand
CCGGGGGAGATTCCGGGGGAGGGTGCTTCAATCACCCGCGACACGTCATACGCCACCGCTCGACTTCCGGGGCCGCGCTCACTTCCGGGGCCACTTCCGGGGCCACTTCCGGGGCCGGGGTCTCACGATTCACCAGGCTGCCATCGCTGTTGATCAATTCGTAGTCCGACATGCTCGTGTCCTTTCCGTAAGCCATTCATCGCCAAGACGCCAAGGGGCCAAGACGCCAGGAAGAAAAAATCAGAATCACCCTGCCCAATGCCTCGGTCCGCCCTTGGCGTCTTGGCCCCTTGGCGTCTTGGCGATCAAACACTTTCCAAGCCGACCGACCCGCTCTCACGGACCGGCCGAACGTTTCACTTGTCACTTGTCACTGGCCACTGGCCACTGGCCGCTAGCCACTTCTTCCCGGCCTCACGCGGCGAGCTTGAACTCCTCATCGCCGTCCTGCGCCCCGGCGTTGGTCGCCACGCCAAAGCCCAGCTGCGTGCTCACCGGCGTACACGCCGGCCCGCTCTGGGCCCGACGATTCAGCCAGAACGCCGAGAACCACACCTTCGTGCCCGGCGGGTACTCGTTGCCGAACTCCACGGCCGTGTTCAGCCGCGTGTCCGTCCCGACCAGCACCCACTGATCCTCGCTCTGCGGGATCGTCTCGCCGATCTACCGCATGATCGTCGCGGCAAACACGCCGGCCGGCTTGCGCCGCTCGCCCGTGCTCGCCTCGCGCAGCCGGATCTTCACCAACCGGCCATCCACCGACACGATGTCCAACTGCGGCTTGACCGTCGGCACCGGCACGGGCGTCCGCGACTTGCGAATCGTCAAGCCCAACTCCTGCCGCTGCGGGTTGGTCGTCGCCTCGCGGTTGTTGATCTGCATCGCCAACCGGCGCGTCGCAGAAACCAGGAGCGCCTTGCTCTCGTTCTTGAGCAGCACCGTGGACGGCCCACGCGTGCCCGGCTCGGTCGCCGCCGCCAGGTTCGTGGCGTAAGCGTTGCGCAACACGGCATACGCCTGCGCATCGTCCGGGGTGAGGCCGAACGTCTCAGGCGTATCACTGAGGATCGAGGCCAGGTTGGTCGCAAAAACCAACACGCCTCGATCCGACGGGTTCAAATAGCTCATAGGGTGACCTTCTTCTTTCAATCAAATCGAAAAGCACAACGCGGCCCCCGGAAACGTTCCGAGTGCCGACCGAAACTTTCACTTGAGCCAAACGACAGCAAAAGACTTGGCCCGGCCTTCTCGCAATCCCCGATCCCCCGGCGGCCCCTTCAGCCACGGCCGGGCGACGCCTCGACATGAAACCGGCGTCACCCCCACCTTCGACCCGCCACCCCTCGCCCTCGCCGCAAAATCCCCCCCCGCACGGCCGATCGCCCCCCAAACCCTGCATCCGCTCCCGATCACCCCCGCGCAACGTCGCATAAGGAAGGAGAACAAACCTTAAACCTTCGTGTATGAACCTTAGACCTTCGTGTATGAACGTCTCCCCTTGGTGAACAAACGTCTCACCTTCGTGAATGAACGTCCCCCCTTGGTGAATGAACCGTAGACCTTCTGCTGAAGATGTCTGCCCTTCTGCTACGAAACTCAGACCTTCTGCGGAAAACCTCTCCCCTTGGGCGATGTGCCCGAAACCTTCGGCGGACGACTTCTCCCCAAGGCCGGACGTTCGGAAACCTCCGGCGGAAGACGCCCCCCCCCACATCAAAAATCTGCCGGCTTCGACCGCGGCTTGCCGCTAGAGCACTTTGCGTCATCAGTGGCACAGGCTTCCAGCCTGTGATCGGCCGTCAGGCCGAACGTTTTCGCTTCGAGAATCACAGGCTGGAAGCCTGTGCCACTGGCCAGAAATCATGCAAATCGCTCTAAATCGAAAATCTGACATCTGACATCTGAAATCTAAAATCCTCCGCCCCCCTCACCCCCAGCCCGCCACGCCGTAAACCTGCCCCCGGAAGTTTGAGAAACCGTGCCGAGCTTCGTTAGCTCAATCCGTTCCCCTACGATCGCTGCATTTCTCGAAGGCGAACCTCGTGACGTGTCCAGCCGCTCACGATGATGTGTGATCGACGCGTACTAGCGTCGCGGTGGATCGGTCGTAGATGTAGCCGCTGATGGTCTCATCTTTCATCCGGTTGATCGCCTCGTCGATCGCGCCGAGCGGCACGAAGAACCATTCCTTTGGCTCGACTTGAGACCCGAAGCGGTCTTTCAACTCAACATCCAGGCGTGCGGACGCAAAAATCCGGTGAAGCAGACTTTCCATCGCCTTGCGATTGACGTTCGCCAACTTGTACTCCGCGACGATTTCCACGTCGGCCAGGAGGTAGGTGGGGTCCTTTTTGGCGTTGCCGATTCGCGCCTTCACATCTCCGCGCGTCACGCCGATCTTGTGGATGAGTGACCGGTGCTCGGCAACAAACGGGTCCTCGGACCGGCTGCGCAGCACATAGATCGAACCCGCGGCCACGTCGTCCTCGTCGAGCTGATCGGCGAAGAGCGGCGACGCTGCTTGGCCGGGGGGAAGAATCCTGCGGTTTCCTTCCTCGTAAAGCGCGCGCTTCAGCGACCGCAACCAAAGATTTGCTTCGGTGCCGTTGTCGAAGATGACGCGGAGCCGTCGGTCGCCCGGGAACAACGGCTTGTCGATGGACTCCCCGGCGCTCGCGATCAGTGCCTTCTGACCGCCGATGATGAACAGGTCGCCGGGATTGAACGTAACCCCTTCTTTGTCGCTGCATTCGAGGTTCGCGGTCTTGCGGTGGCCCGCGTCGAGCTCTTCCTGCACCGTTTCGAAAACCGGACGAAACGCCGCGAAGTCCGCGCAGGGATTGCGCCTGGCGACCTCTTCCGCCGCCGCTCGCCGGGCGCTGGATCGGACGTGGACGAGCCGGGTGACGTCGTTGCCGTCGGCCGTCACTTCCCCAACGCCGAGCGCTGCCAAGAGCTCGTCGTCGGTTGCGTTCTCGATGGCTTGGTCACCAATGGTCGGCGAAGGCGTATTCAGAAGATTGTGACGATCCATTCCGTGCAGAATGCCCCGACACGTTTCACAGGCCCGGAGGCGATCAAGCCGAACCGCATAGAGGCGTTCGAAGATGTCGCGGCTCTCGCCGTGCTGCGGGGCGTGGCCGTGCTCCTCAAAGAAACGCACGATCTCCTCGAAGCCTGCGATGACACGCTGCTCACGCGGTGTCCGCGCACCCTTGACCTCGGGCGCGATGTCCAGGCCGAGTTCGTTGAGCAATGACAGATCTTCGTCCGTGACGCGCCTGGCCATTCATCACCCCTGCCTTGCCTGGCGCTGAAGAAACGCGATCCCCTCGGCCATCCGCTTTTCCCACGGGTCCGCCGCCGTGATCGAAGGCAGCCGCTGCTTCTCGGCCTTGAACTTGAGCGACCGTCGGGCCAGATCGCGTGCCTCGTCCAGCGTCATGCTCCGCAGGTTGCGCGCCGCAATCACATCTTCCACGGCCTTGAGCCGCTGCGGATTCATCGTCTTGGCCAGGATTTCGTAGGCCTCCTCAAACGGATTGATGCGGTCGATCAGGTCGATGTCCAGTTCGCGCACAGACATGAACCGCCGAACACCATCGACAAAAGCGGTGTTCTTTGCCTCTTCGCCTTCGCCCCCGGCTTTACCTTCGGCTGCGGCCTCTTTCGACTGCTGCACCAGGTTCAGTGCCGCGACGGCGTGCTGACGGACGGCTTCCTGGTCTTCGTTGTCCAGGTGGGGGAACTTCGTCTTCACGATCTTGCCCATCCGCAACTGGGTCAGCTCTTCAACGGGCATTTCCTTGTCGAACATGCCGGCCTCGATGGTCGGCTTGTCCTGCACGAAGCTGGTGATCAACTCGTTGAGGTCCTCGCGGCAGATGCGGGCGGCCTCGGGCGTCCTGGGCTCGATAAGTCCCTTGATCTCCAACTGAATCGTGCCGGTCTTGGCATCCACGCCGACGTTGGTCTTGTTCGGGTCGTAGCCTTCGGGTCCGTAGTCGTACCCGTCGGTCGCGACGTTGGTGGGGCGTTTGGGCCGGAACTCGAAACGCGGCGTCAACACCTGCTCCATCAGCAGGCTGGCGGCGATGGCTTTCAGCGTATCGTTGACCGCCT
>CAZIXN010000240.1:0-4140 GCA_964543215.1 uncultured Phycisphaera sp. | reverse complement strand
GCGGTCTTCACCGTCGACCGCGCCGGCGTCGCCAGCGCCAAGGCCATCCAGAACCTGGCCGCTTCCCCACGCTGATCCATCCGTCCACGCAAACCCCACGAAGCCCACGGACACCGTCCGTGGGTTTTCTTTTGCCCCGCATCTTCAAGCTCAGATCGGCGTCCGAAAACCCATCGCCCGCACCGCGCACCAGCCGTGCCAACCTTCGTAGATGCAGAACGCGCCGCCCGCCGCCGCACCGCCGACCAACCACCACCACATCGGCGAGGCCAACCCATCCCACAGGATCAAACCCGTCAGCACCGCCGCCACCACCAGCTGCGCGGATCCCAGCACCAGACGCAGCGCCTTGCCCCGACTGTCGATGTTGCATTGCATGATCGAATCGTAGCCGTGCGCTACGCGTGGCAAGCAACACGCGCAGCACGCGGCGCGCGACAACGCGCGCGGCATTTTTCTTGATCGCGCGTCGGAGCTTTTGCTCAAGTCGCGTGCGCCGATGAACCGATGTTGCTCGTGCCTCACCCAGTGCGCGCGTTTTTGTGTTGACGAGATCGCGGTTCCGTGCTTAGAGTGATGCAAGCTCCGCTGGCGTTTGAAAGGAAAGAACGCCATGGCAAAGAAGAAGGCCGCGAAGAAGAAGGCCGCGAAGAAGACGACCAAGAAGGCTGCGAAGAAGAAGGTCGCCAAGAAGGCCACGAAGAAGGTGGCCAAGAAGAAGGCAACCAAGAAGGTCGCCAAGAAGAAGAAGTGAGGACGTCGAGCAGCCCGCTCGATTGACTCAGAGACAAGTTGGGGAGAAAGCGAAGTTGGGTCGGCGACACGCGACACGTGACGCGTAAACATCGCCGAAACCTTGGTTGGACCCCGCCGCTCCGAAGTCCCTGTTCCGCTCGAATCGAGCAAACGCAACAGGTTTGGCGGCCCAACCCTCACACCCCAACGCCACGGAGCTCGAGCAAGGGCGGCCCAAAAAGCCGCCCTTCTCATTGCGCCCCACGTTGCGCCTCCCGTCGCCCACGCATCCACCCTCCCGCCGGCCGTTGCCCGATAACCTGCCGCCATGTGGACGCTGCGCACCGCCGTTGCCGAAGACCTGCCCGCCCTGGTCGCACTCGCCGGCGACGCCGGGCCGGGCCTCACCACGTTCCCCGCCGACGAGCAGCGCCTCACGCAACGCCTGGCCGCCAGCGACGCCGGCGACGAACCCCTGCTGGTCCTGTGCGACCCGGCGGGCCACCCGCGCGGCGTGTCCGGCCTGGTCCGCCGCGTCGGGCATTCGGCCCAGGACGAACCGTTCTACGCCTACCGCCGGGAACGATCGATCCACCGCAGCGAAGGCCTGGGCGTCCGCCGCGAGATCGAAGCCCTGCACCTCATGGCCCAGTACGACGGCCCCAGCGAGATCGGCACGCTGTTCCTCCACCCCTCCGCGCGCGGCGGCGGGCTCGGCCGGCTGCTGTCACTGGGCCGCTTCCTGCTCATGGCCAACCAGCCGCAGGTGTTTCAACCCGGCGTGATCGCCGAGCTGCGCGGCGTCGTCGACGAGCACGGCCGGTCGCCGTTCTGGGACGCGCTGGGCTCGCACTTCTTCGGCGTCAGCTACGCCGACGCCGACGCACGCTCCAACCGCGACAAGCGCTTCATCGCCGAGCTGATGCCCACCCATCCGATCTACGTCCCGCTGCTGCCCGACCCGGCCCGCGCGGTGATCGGTCAGGTTCACCCGCACACCGTGCCCGCCCAACGCCTGCTCGAAAGCGAAGGGTTCTACGCGACCAACCTCGTGGACATCTTCGACGCCGGGCCGGCCCTGCGCTGCGACGTTCAGGCCATCCGCACCGTGCGCCAGTCGCGCGTCGGGCCGTGCGCAATCGATGATTCGCTGTACGACCGGCCGGGCGAGGCGCTGATCTGCACCGTGGACGGGCGCTTTGTCGCCGTGCAAGGGGCGGCGGTGATTCCGACAACCGACGGTGAGCCCGTGGTTGTGTCCCCGAAGATCGCGGCGGCGCTGCGCCTGGAACGGGGCGCGCGGGTCCGCGTCGCGCCCGGCCGCTAGCGGGTTTGCGCCCAGATTCGGCGGCGCTCACGCGGGCCGTGCCCACGCACGCTGCGTTAACGGCCCAGCACCTCGAAGAAAGCCTCCGTCGCGGCCTGCTGAAAACTCACCGGCGTGAACGCCCCCGCGATCGCCGTGAAATCCGCTCGCTGAGCATCACGCAACGACTCGTCCCGCAGCAACGGCTCGATGGCGCGCAGGATCGGCTCGTGCCCACCGAAATGCGGCACCAGTTCGGGTACGACGCGCCCGCCGTCCGCCGTACTTTCGAGCTGCAGGTGTTCACCCAGGAGATTGGGCAGCGTGAACGTGCGCGTGCGGACGATCGCCTTGCCCACGGTGTTCCACAGGATCGGGCTGGCGCGAAACAGCGCGACGTGCGGGCAGTTCCGTGACACCGCTTCGAGCGTCGCCGTGCCCGACACGACCACGCCGGCGTCGGCCCAGTCCAGCACCGACGCCGCGTCGCCCACCACCATGCCCACGCGACGCGGCAGGCGTCCGCCCGGGCTCTGCCGCATGATCTGGTCGGCCCGCGCCCGATCCGCCGCCGCGACCGCCGCCGTGAGCTTTGGGAAACGGAACCGCAACTGATCGAACGCGCCGAGCATGTCCGCCCAGTTCTTCTCCACCTCCCCGGGACGCGAGCCCGGCAGCAGCGCGAGCTTCGGCGAGCCGTCCCCCGGAAGTTCCGCCAGCGCTTCGGGGGTGGGTTTTTTCTTCAACGTCTCCGCCGCGAACAACGGATGGCCGACGAACGTCGCGGGCACGTCGTGCCGGGCAAAAAAGTCCGGCTCGAAGGGCAGCAGACACAGCACGTGGTCGCTGAGCTTCTTCAACCAGTTCACCCGCCACGTCGCCCACGCCCACACCTGCGGCGCCACCAGATGCACGATCCGCGCGTCGCCGCCCGCTTTCCGCACCGTCTTGCAGAAATGCCAGTTCGCCGCCGGGCTGTCCACGGGGATCAGCGCGTCGACCGGGTGGTCGGCCAGCCACTCGCGCACGAGCTTGACCCGCCGACGCAACTCCGCGACCTGCGCGACCGCGCCAAAACCCATCTGCGCGTGCTCGGTGGTGGTCTCGATCAGCGTCGCGCCGGCCGCCTCGAGCTGCGGACCACCGAGCGCAAAGGCTTCCACGCCCGGCTCACGCTGACGGATCGCTTCGAGCAGACGCGCGGCAAGCAGGTCGCCGGAGGGTTCGAAGGCGGTGAAAAGCAGACGCATGGACCGCATCGTAAAACAAACGCAGGAAACGCAGGAAAACAAGAAGCGCAGGAGATTCAATGCTTTCCTGCGATTGTTTCAGATGCCCGAGCCGTCCACATGGTTCGTCGCGAACGTCGCCGGGCGCTGGCCGAGCCGTTCGACGCGGAAGGCCAGAGCGGTCTGGTCGTCCTGCGGTTTGCCGCCGGCCTGGAAACGGTCCAGGTGCGCGTTGAGCGTGCGGATGAAGCAGTCCGCCTCACCCGAGCAGGCCCGCAACGCCCGGCGGATGCCTTCCTCGCCGAAGAACGCGCCGTCCGGAGCGCGGGCTTCGACGATGCCGTCGGTGAACAGCACGACCGTGTCGCCTTCGCGGAGCGTGAACGCGGCGCTTTCGTACTCGGCGTCGTCGAGGATACCCAGCGGCACGCTGCCGACTTCGTCGAGGTTGAAGATCTCGACGGCGTCGTCGCCGGTGCGATCGGGGTGGATGCGGCGCACCATCGCCGGCGGGTGGCCGGCCCTTGCGTACCACAGCCGGCCGGCCTGCGGGTCGTAGCCGAGCACGAACGCGGTCACGAACGTCTGCTCGATGCGCTTGGCGCACAGGTGCCGGTTGAGGAAATGCAGCACGCCCGCCGAGTCCTGCTGGTCGACCGGCAGACACATCACCATGCTCTGGATCATCGCCATCACGACCGCGGCGGCCGGGCCGTGGCCCGAGACGTCGGCGATCATCATGCCCCAGCGGCCGTCGTGCTTGCCTTTGAACAGCCCGTCGATCCCGAGCGGGTGGACGTTGTAGTAATCCCCGCCGGCGGTGTCGTAGGTCTGGTAGGTCGCGGCGATGGTGGCGCCGTGGATGTCGGG
>CAZIXN010000239.1:0-4212 GCA_964543215.1 uncultured Phycisphaera sp. | reverse complement strand
GGCGGGGGCGGGGGCGGGGGCGGGGCGGTGCCGGTCGCGCCGTTAGGCGAGGGCGTGGTGGTCGAGCAGGCGGAATCGGTGCCGGCCGAAGGCCTTCCGCAGCAGCCGTAAAGCGACCGATCCCCGGTGGTTTTTGAGGGGTTCTGGGCCGGTGGGCCGCCGCGCTGGTGGTGAGCGGACACGGCCGGTTTCGGGTACAATCCATCGTTCGCAAAACGCCGGTTTTTTCAAGGTTTTTGCGGTTCTGAACGGGTCGGTCAGGCGAAGCAAAGCCCGGCGATTTCCGCCCGGTTTTGACCCGTCCTGCCGCGACCCGCGACGCCTTTGAACCGACTGCCTCGGACCCACCCATGCCCGATTTCGACGGCCCCGCCGCCCAGCCCAACCCCCACGTCAAGCAGAACTCCGCCGCCTACTCCGAAGACTCGATCTCGGTGCTCGAAGGCCTCGCCGCCGTGCGCAAACGCCCCGCGATGTACGTCGGCGGCACCGACGCCCGCGGCATGCACCACCTGGTCTGGGAAGTCGTCGACAACGCCATCGACGAGGCCCTCGCCGGCCACTGCGACGAGATCAAGGTCACGCTCAAGCCCGACGACTCCATCAGTGTCGTCGACAACGGACGCGGCATCCCCGTCGGCCCGTTCACCAAAACCGACGACCCCAAGCTCAAAGGCCGACCCACCGTCGAGATCGTCATGACGATCCTCCACGCCGGCGGCAAGTTCGGCGACAACGCGTACAAGGTCTCCGGCGGCCTGCACGGCGTGGGCGTCTCGTGCGTCAACGCGCTGGCGGACTGGCTCGAAGTCGAAGTCGCGCGCGACGGCAAGCTCCACGCGATGTCCTTCGAGCGCGGCGAGGTCAAGGACGAGCTCAAGGTCGTCGGTGAAGCCAGGGGCACCGGCACCAAGATCACGTGGAAGCCCGACGCCTCGATCTTCGGCGACCTCAACCACGATTACGCCACGATCGCCAACCGACTCCGCGAGCGTGCCTACCTCAACCCCGGCATCAAGCTGGTCATCACCGACCAGCGCGCCCAAGACATGGGCGGCCCACCCGCCGGGGCCGGGGGCGACAAGGTCGAGACCTTCAAGTTCGACGACGGCCTGCGGCAGATGGTCAAGGACCTCAACGCCGGCAAGACCACGCTGCACGATCCGCCCGTGGCGATCAACACCGAATCCGCCGACGGCCGACTCGCCTGCGACATCGCGCTGCAGTACGTCGATGCCTACACCGAGTCGATCACCTGTTTCGCCAACAACATCAACACCGCCGACGGCGGCACGCACCTCTCGGGCTTCAAGACCGCGCTGACGCGCACGCTCAACAACTACGCCAAGTCCACCAACATCCTCAAGGGCAACGGCCCGACGCTCTCGGGCGACGACTGGCGCGAGGGCATCGTCGCGGTGATCTCCGTCAAGCTGCCCGACCCGCAGTTCGAAGGGCAGACCAAGGGCAAGCTGCTCAACGGCGAAGTCGAAGGTCTCGTGAGCTCCGCCGTGGGCGATGCGCTGCAGACGTGGTGCGAAGAACACCCCGCCGACGCGAAGAAGATCTGCCAGAAGGCGGTGCTCGCCGCCGAAGCACGCGAAGCCGCCCGCAAAGCGCGGGAGTTGACACGGCGAAAAGGCGCCCTCGACTCCGGCGGCCTGCCCGGCAAGCTCTACGACTGCACGAGCAAAGACGTCGAATCCTCGGAGATCTACCTCGTCGAAGGCGACTCCGCCGGCGGCTCGGCCAAGGGCGGACGCGACCACCGCACCCAGGCCATCCTCCCGCTCAAGGGCAAGATCCTCAACGTCGAGAAGGCCCGCCTCGACAAGATCCTGGGCTTCGAGGAAATCCGCACGATCATCCAGGCCCTGTCCACCGGCATCGGCGAAGAGTTCGACCTCACCAAGCTGCGCTACGGCAAGATCATCATCATGACCGACGCCGACGTCGACGGCAGCCACATCCGCACGCTGCTGCTCACGTTCTTCTTCCGCCAGATGCCCGAGCTGATCCGCCACGGCCGGGTGTTCATCGCCCAGCCTCCGCTGTACCGCATCACCCGCGGCAAGAAAAGCGAGTACGTCCTCAACGAACGCAAGATGCGCACCACGCTGGCCGACCTGGGCCTCGACGGCACGACGCTGGTGGTCTTCGATCAGCCCGGCACATCCGCCAAGCGCACCGAAACACGTCGCCTCACCGGCGACGAACTCCGCCGGGCGCTCGACACACTCACGCACGTCCACGACCTGGTCAATATCGTCGAACGCCGCGGCCTGTCGCTTCCGCAGCTCCTCGCCGAGCGGGCGAACGATCCGAGACACGAAAGCCGTCTGCCGCGCATCCTGCTCGAAGTCCCCGCCGATGAATCCGTCAACGGCCTGTCGGGCACGCACTTCTTCTGGGCCGACGCGGATGAAGACGCCTTCCTCGCCCAGCACCAGCTCACGCTCAAAGACCCCGACCTCAACGACGAGCCCGCCATCACGCGCCAGGCCATCCGCCGCGACCTGCACGAGATGCGCGACCTCGAGAAGCAGCTCGCCGCGCTCGCCGAGCTGGGATTTGATCCCGCCGACTGGTCGCTCAAGCACGCGCAGACCGTCACCGGCGCGATGGCCCCGACCAAGTACGAACTGCACCTGCCCACAAAATCCAAGGCCAAAGCGGCGTCGGAAGCCGGCGACGGCTCGGGCGACGAGGCGGCCACCGCGGCGGGCGTGAAGGTCGTCGCCGTGCCCGGCCTGGGCGGCGTGGCCGAAGCCATCCTCGACGCCGGCCGGCGCGGCCTCGAAGTGACGCGCTTCAAGGGCCTGGGCGAGATGGACGCCGATGTGCTCTGGGAAACCACGATGAACCCGCAGAACCGCACGCTGATGCGCGTCACCTGGGACGCCGCGTCCGAGGCCGAGCGCCTGTTCAGCGTGCTCATGGGCGAAGAAGTCGAGCCCCGCCGCAAGTACATCGAAGACCACGCGCTGGAAGTCAAGAACCTGGACGTGTGATCGCCATGGACCGCGCGCTCCGCAGCCTGGGAAACGATTGGGAGACCCTCGCCGCCGCCGACCCGCTGTGGGCGATCCTCACCGACCCCGGAACGCGCGGCGGCAAGTGGGATGTCCACGCCTTCTTCGAGTCCGGCCGGCGCGAAGTCCGCCTGCTCATGCAGGAGCTCGCCGAAAACCATCTGCTCCCGCACGACGCGGAAACCCTCGAAAAACAAGGGAATTCGCTCGACTTCGGCTGCGGCGTCGGCCGACTCACGCAGGGGCTGGGCGAACACTTCCGCCTCGCCGTGGGCATCGACATCAGCCCGACCATGATCCGCCTCGCCGACGAGCACAACCGCCTGGGCGACCGCTGCCGGTATGTGCTCAACGCCGCGCCCGACCTGGCCATCCTCGGCGACGCGACCTTCGACCTGTGCTACAGCTTCATCGTGCTTCAGCACATGCCCTGGGCCGCGGCGCAGGCCTACCTCGCCGACATGGCCGTGCGCCTCACGCCCACCGGCCTGCTCGTGTTTCAACTCCCCGCCGTCGCGCAGCCGCCGCCCGCGAAAACGCCCCTCCACGCCCTCGCACGCCGCATCCTCCCGCCGACGCTGCGCCGAATGCACCACCGCGCCTTCGGCGACCCGCTCGCCGCGCGCATGCAGATGCACGCCACACCCCGCGACGCCGTCGAAACCTTCCTCGCTTCGCTCGGCCTGCAACTCCGGCACGTCCGCCCCTCCCTCGCCGCCGGCCCGGGCTACGAAGGCTTCCTCTACGTCGCCGCCCGTGCGTAAGCTCACAACGATGCTCGACACCAACCCGTCAACACCTCCCGGACCGCTGGGCTACCTGCTCGCGATCATCCTCCTGATCGTCGGCGGCGGCGCGTTTCTCTCGGCCGTCCTGCCCGCGTCGCGCGACGTCCGTGACGCCGTCGAGCAACTTCAGCGCGTCGTCCTCCCCGAGCAAACCACCCTCCGCTTCGACCAGACCGGCAACGTCACGCTGTACCACGAACGGGTCAGCGTCATCAGCGGAAAAACGTACACCTCCCCCGATCAAGCCGGCCGATACGCCGGCCCGCCGCTGCTGCTCCGCAACCGCCAAACCCAAACCACCCTCGAACCCGAACCCCTCAGCCCCATTACCGGCAAAGCCACCAGCACCATCCTCTACCGCGTCGGCCCCTACGTCGGCGAATCCCTGGCCA
>CAZIXN010000238.1:0-4213 GCA_964543215.1 uncultured Phycisphaera sp. | reverse complement strand
CCAAGCTATAAGTGCAGCATTGTTAAAGCCTTTGAAAAGTTTACGAACAGAGTAATAGACCCATCGCTCTCGTAAGAGGGAAGAACCAATACGAACCCATAAAAAGGTGTTTAATAGGTAATTAATTGAAATAATTCTGAATCTAGTCCCGGTAAAGGGTTAGTGGGAGGACAAAAAAGAAGTTATCATGATCAAAAATAATTTTAAAATCGCATTTCGTTTTTTTGCTAAGAACAAGCTCTTTACGATAATCAATATTTCCGGGCTCGCCATAGGTGTTACGGCCTTCTTGTTACTTACTCAATATGTGATTTTCGAACAGAGCTATGACAAAGGTATCGAAGATGTGTATCGGGTGACGCTAAAGAACAGTCGTGATATCAATGATTTTGATGCTGGGGCAACAAATCATCCGGCGACTGCACCCGCCATGAAAGCCGATTTTCCGGAAGTGCAAAATTATGCGCGAATGATCGATGCCAAAGTTCTAGGTACCAGTGGGATTTTGTCCTACCAAACCGTTTCGGGAGAGGTTATTAAAGCCAATTCCAATGATTACAAAATGTATTTTGCAGAGGAATCGCTTTTAAAGCTATTTAATTTGCCAATGAAAAAGGGCAATTCCGAAATCGCCCTTGGAGAACCACAATCTTTGGTCTTGTCCTCTTCGGTCGCCCATCGGTTTTTTGGGGACGAAGATCCTGTTGGGAAGCATATTACAATAAATGGTGAAGACAAAATCAAAGTTACAGGCGTTTTTGAGGATCTTCCCCAAAACACCCATTTACAGTTTGATCTTCTGATTTCCTTTTCGTCCCTAGACCAAGAATACTTTAATACCACATGGGTATGGCCAGAATTCTACAATTATATTCAACTTAAACCTGGTACTGATCCTAAAAATGTATCCGCTAAACTTCCTGGTTTTATTCAAAAATATCTTGGAGAGATTATGAAAGAATACGGATTCAGGACAGAGTTTAATCTACAGCCGGTTGGCGATATTCATCTAAAATCGCATTTAAACAAAGAGATCTCTCCTAATTCTAGCGAAGGTACACTGTATTTTTTGATTATAGTCGCGGGTTTTGTAATCGGCATTGCGCTCATCAATTTTATTAATCTTGCGACCTCAAAAGCGATGGAACGCGCAAAAGAGGTTGGCATGAAAAAAGTAGTAGGTGCCAAACGTAGCACCCTTATCTATCAATTTTTATGTGAATCGTTGATAATTAATTTTATAGCGATAGGCATAGCCATATTACTGGTAACGTTGTTGATGACACCTTTCAACAACTTGGTGGAGCTCGATATCTTGTCGATGGATATATGGGCAACACCAAGGGTATGGCTAATTATTTTATGTGTCTTCGTGATAGGAGGTCTTTTAGCTGGACTATATCCAGCATTCGTGTTATCCAGTTTTAAACCCATAACCGTTTTAAAGGGGAAATTCCATAAATCTGCAAAAGGTTCGCTTTTAAGAAAAGGATTGGTGGTGACCCAATTTGCTGTTTCGATAGCACTGATTTCGGGAACGTTGATCGTATATAGTCAATTTTCGTTTATGCAGAACCAAGAACTTGGTTTTGTGGCAGATCAAAATTTGGTAATCAATGCTCCGATTTCGGTAGATTCTACTGCGCAACATAAAATGGAAATGTTTAAGAACGAGTTGAAACGCGACCCGAATATCCATTTTGTTACGACGAGCACCGACATTCCCGGAAAACCGATGGCCTGGACAGATGGTATACGGATAAAAGGAAAGGGAAAAGAAGAGCACGTGCCCCTTAATTTTATGGGCATAGATCATGATTTCCTGGACACCTATAAAATGGATCTGGTGGCTGGCAGAAATTTTATGGAAACAGACATAAGTGCTTTTTATCCGATAGGGGAAGAAGGGGATCCCAATATTCATCCGGTAATTATAAACAAGTATACTGTAAAATCCCTTGGATTCTTAAATCCGGAAGAAGCAATTCACAAGAAGATAGTCTTCAAATACGGTCCGGTAGAAAGGACCGGAGAAGTTGTGGGGGTTGTGGACAATTACCATCAGCAATCGTTACAAACGGGGTTTGAAAACATTATGCTGATCTATGAGGATCGTTATATTGCAAACCATATTACTCTGAATATTAGCGGAAGCAATATCAGTGAAACTATAGCAGGCATAGAATCACAATTCTATAGTTTGTTTCCCAACGATTCTTTTAATTTCTTTTTTCTTGATGAATATTTTAACCAACAATATAAGGCCGATCTTAAATTCGGTACGGTCTGTCTCCTATTTTCGATTCTGGCCATTTTTATTGCAGCACTTGGCCTATTCGGATTGAGTTCACATATGGCCTTGGAAAAAGTAAAGGAAATAAGCATTCGCAAAGTTCTGGGAGCATCCACCTTTCAGACCATCCTTTTGATACCAGAAAAATTATTGGGCTTAATTTTAATCTCAGGAACAATAGCAATCCCAATAGTCTATTTTCTTACCAAAAAGTGGTTGGATAGTTATGCCTTTAAAACTGAATTAGTCCCTTGGATGTTTGTATTGCCTTTGCTATTGGTTCTGATTGTAGCCTTATTATCCATATTGGTTCAATCCTTAAAAATGGCATTCATTAACCCTGCGGTAACATTACGTAGCGATTGATATAAAAATTAAAACAAACACCATGATCAAAAATAACTTTAAAATCGCTTGGCGATCCATCCTAAAAAATAGGAGCCTCTTTGTCATTAATATCATAGGCCTTTCGCTTGGGATTGCGTCTTGTCTACTTATCTCACTTTTTGTGCTGGATGAGCTTTCCTATGATCGTTTCCACGAAAAAGGAGACCAAATCGTTCGGGTAGTGTTAAACGCCAAGATGGGGCAGGAAATTATTAAGGAATCGGGCTTGATGGCACCTGTGGGCGAAACGCTGGTAAAAGAACTTCCGGAAGTGCTGGCTTCTACCAGAATTTTAAAGCTATCAGACCACACCAAGGTTACCTATGAGGGAACTACATTGAGAAAAGGTAAACTGGCCTTTGTAGATTCCAATTTCTTCGAGATGTTTACCCTCCCTTTGCTAAAAGGAGACCTAAATTCGGTTTTAAGTATGCCCAACTCCATCGTCTTGACCCAAGAACAAGCAAAGGCCTACTTTGGCAACGAAAACCCCTTGAACAAAACGGTAGATATAAAAGATATAGGCGTTTACGGCACCTCTGGATTTGTCGATCTCAGCGGCCTATACACCGTTACCGGAATCATTGAAAAAATTCCAGATAATTCCCACTTCCATTTTGATTTGATTGCTTCCATGCAAGGGAATAAAGATGCCACCAATCAGAGCTGGCTTAGTGGTAGTTACAGGACTTATTTATTATTGGCAAAGGGAACAACTATTTCGCAGTTGGAATCAAAACTACCAGCCATTACCGAAAAATACATGGGAAGTCAGTTGGAAGCTGCAATGGGAATGACTTTTCAGAAATTCCTGGAAATTAATAAAGTAGGTCTTTATATCCAACCCTTAACTAAAATCCATTTACACTCAGATATGATAGAAGAATTTGAGGAGGGTGGAGATATTAATTTGGTATACATATTTACTGCCATAGCACTGTTTATGCTATTGATAGCTTGTATTAACTTTATGAACTTGTCCACTGCAGGGGCGTCCAAAAGAGCCCGGGAAATTGGGATGAAAAAAGTGTTGGGTTCCGGCAAAGGTCAACTGATTTTTCAGTTCCTGACAGAATCTTTTCTGGCAACATTTTTTGCTATGTGTATTGGGGTGCTTCTCTTTTCTGTTGCGTTGCCTTATTTTAATCAACTGGCTAATAAAGACTTTGACTTCGGCCAGATCATTACACTTCCGTTTGTAACAGTTTTAATTGGATTAACCTTGGTAATCAGTTTTCTAGCCGGGGGTTATCCCGCCTTCTTTATGTCCAATTTCAAACCCCTACAAGCCTTAAAAAACAAATTTTCTTCTGGAAACAGTAAAGGTGTCCGCAGCGGCCTTGTCGTATTTCAGTTTGCTATTTCTGTATGCCTAATCATTGGCACCTTAGTGGTAAGCCAACAGATGAATTATATTCAAAATAAAGATGTTGGATATGACAAAGAAGGCCTAATTGTGATCCGGGATGCAGGGATAATTGGCAATAGTCTCCATGCTTTTAAAGAAAGTCTTGAAAATGACCCTCGGGTTCT
>CAZIXN010000237.1:0-4231 GCA_964543215.1 uncultured Phycisphaera sp. | reverse complement strand
TGGCGCGTCGGGCGGCGTGGCGGTCGGAGCGCGGGGCGGATGATCGTGCGGCGGCCAGGGATGTGTCGCTGGACGAGCCGGTGTGGACGGCGTGGTGGGAGCAGATGGAGCGTCTGTCGGAGCCGGCGGGCCTGACGCCCGTTGATGCGGACGGGCGGGTGGTGGAGGGCGGGTTCGGTGGGGACGTGTGGTTTGAAGGCGTGGTGTTGGACGGGCCGTTGCCGGCGAATCTGTTGCAGCAGCGGGGGAATGTGCGGGGGCTTCGTTCGGGGGTGAATCCGTTGGGTTTGCAGGCCGATGGCGCGCTCGGGGGTGACGCGGTGTACGTGAGCGACGGGCGGTTTGTGGCGAGCGTGGATCGGTCGTCGGGTCGTCTGCGTTGGGCGGTGGGTTGGCCGGGGCTGTGGTCGCCGATGATGAACCGGGGGCAGCGTCTGCAGGATCGGCGTGGGGTGTTGGTGTTGCCGGATGGGGTGTTGGCGGTGTTGGGTCCGGCCGAGGCGGTGCGTCCGCGGATGGTGCGGGGTGGGATGATGGACGAGGGCGTGTCGCAGGGGTTGTGGTGCGTGGATCGGCAGAGTGGTGCGACGCGTTGGCGGGTGTTGCCCGAGGAGTTGGGCGAGGGGATGTCGGGGGCGCAGTTCGTGGGCGTGCCGGTGGCGGCGACGTCGGAGGTGTTGGCGGTGGGGGTGCGTCGGGTGCAGAACTCGGGGTTTGTGGATGCGTTTGTGGTGGGGCTGGATGCGGGGACGGGGGCGGTGCTGTGGACGCGGCACCTGGTGAGCACGGCGGACACGGGGGGTACGGGCACGCTGCCGGTGGCGACGCCGATGGTGGTGTCGGACGGTCGGTTGTTTGTGGATGATGGGTTGGGCGTGGTGGCGTCGGTGGATCCGCGCAACGGCGGGCTGCATTGGCTGCGGGTGTTGACGCCGGAGGCGGCGCGGGGCGGTGCGGAGGCGTTGGAGGCGGAGGGCGAGGCGGTGGTGGATCGGGGTGAGGGCGAGTTGCCGGCGGCGGTGCGTCGTGCGTTGGTGAATCCGGCGCGGGCGTCGGTGCAGGGGCGGACCGGGCCGGCGGTGCTCGGGGCGGGTCTGCTGGTGGCGGAGTTGTCGCCGGGGACCGAGCGTGATGCGGCGCTGCTGCTGGATCCGGCGACGGGTCGGTTGCTTGAGCGGCTGACGGCCGAGTCGGCACCGTGGGTGCGGGGCGCGCGGTGGCACGTGGCGCAGGACGAGCGCAGCGCGACGGCCGACGATGCAGGTGCGCCGCTGCTGGTGCATTCGGATCGCTTGTGGCTGATTGATGGCGAGGATCTGTCGGTGCTCTGGCGGGACGAGCGTACGACCAATGACGATGCGTCGGCCTGGCCGCCGCTGATCGATGACGAGTCGGTGTATCTCGCGTCGCAGGGCACGCTGCGGCGGTTCGAGTTGCGAACGGGTCCGCCGGGTGAGTCGGTCGCGTGGGACGTCGGCTCGCGCCTGCTGGGGCAGGGCGGCGAGGTGTTTCGCGTGTCGGCGCAGGGCGTGAGCGGGATGGTCAGCCCGACGTGGGGGGAATCGCGGCTGCGTCGGCGGATTGCCGAACGTGCGCAGGTGCGGCCCGGCGATGCGGAGCCGGGGCTGTCGCTGGCGACGCTGGGCGTGGCGACGGGCAAAGCGAAGTTGCTGCTCGACGGGGTGGGTGCGGCGCTGCGGGCGCTGGGTCCCGAGGCGCAGCCGGACCCGCAAGCGCCGTCCGCGACGTCATCGGCGGCGGCGCTGACGAGTTCGGAAGTCGATGCGCTGTTGGCGGCGTACGGCGGGCAGGACGGCCGGTCGGCGTCGCGCGGCCAGACGTCGGGTGTATCGGGGGATGTCGGCGTGTCGGTGGTGCTGGAGTTGATCGACCTGATTGCCGAGGCGGAGGCGCTTTCGCCGGCGGTGCGTCGCGCGGCGTTTGATCGGGTGGCGGCGGCGGTGACCGGGCCCGAGGAGTTGGTGGCGTATCACCTGGCGATGGGTCCGCTCGAGCGTGAGGCCGGCCGACCGGCGGAAGCGATCGAGCATTTTCAGGCGGTGTTGCAGGACCCGCTGCTCGCGGCGCAGGCGCCGCGGATGGAGGGCGCCAAGCGACAGGCCGGGCTGGAAGCGCGGAGTCAGCTCACATCGCTGATCGCCGAGGCGGGTTTCGGGCCTTACGCGCCGTTCGATGCGCTGGCGCGGACGGAGTTGGATCGTCTGCGTCTGGCAGCGCCGCGGGATGCGGAGCGGTTCGAGTCGTTGGCGGATCGGTTCCCGCTGGCGATTGCGTCGGCCGAGGCGCTCACGCAGGCGGGCGATTTGCGGGCGGAGTCGAGCGGTCCGCGTTTGGCGATTCGTTCGTACCAGCGGGCTTACCGCGCGGCGCGTTCGGCCGAGCCGCGCGACCGCGCGGCGGGGCGGTTGGCGGAGCTGTATCTCGCGCTGGATCGGCCGGACATGGCCCGCGGTTGGCTGCGGCGGGTGAAGCAGGAGTTTCCGATGGCTTCGCCGTGGATCGATCGCCAGCCCGCGGCGGCCAGCGCGTGGGATGCGCGGCTGGCCGAGTTGGGCGACCCGACGCCGTCGCTGCCCGCGTTCGACGCGACGGCGACGCTGACGCCCTGGACGGTGCCGGGCACGCTCGTGCCGGTCCATCCCGATGCCGAAGCGACGCTGCGCCGCGACCTGGCGGTGCTGCGCTTCCGCGGCGACCTCACGGTGGTCGATCCGTCGCGGCGGCGCGCAATACTGGAGCTTGACCTGCCGGCCCGTGACGCCGATGTCCGCCGCTTCAGCGACGACCAGCTCGTGCTCGTGTCGTCGCAGCGGGGCGAGTTCATCCTGATCGACGTGAATCGACCAGACGATCCGCCGGTGTCGCTGCCGGTGCAGCCGGCGTTGGACGCCGTGCCGATGCCCGCCGCGGACAACGCCCAGCTCGAAGATTTCGACGCCGGCCTGGACGCCGAACGCATGGACCTCGAACGCCTGCGCCGCCTCCGCCAGGTCCAGCAGGCCGAACGTTTCCAGCAGAACCAGATCCTGCTCGCGCAGCGCGGCGGCGCGGGCGTGCGGTACTACGCGGTCAACGACGGGCTGCTGCTCGCCGCCGACACCGTCGGCCGGGTCGTCGCCTTTGACCGCTTCACCGGCGACGTGCAGTGGTCCTTCGCGCAGCCGCGCACCGCGGTCACCGGGCTGGTCGCCACCGACGACGCGATCGTGCTCACCGGCCTCTCCGCGCCCGGCACCGAGGCGCAGCAGGGCCTCACGCTCGTGCTCGATCCGCTCACCGGGCAACCGCAGGGCCCGCCCATCTTCGAGGCTTCCGACGCGCCGCTGGACGCCCGGCCGATGCCCGATGGCTCGTTGCTGGTGACCTACCCGCGCTTCGTCGCGGCGTATGCCCCGCCGGACCATCGGCTGCTGTGGCGCACGCCCAAGCCGTTCGAGATCGTCGCCAACTTCCTGCCCCCGCCGGTGTTCGGCTCGCCGGGCGATGGCGTGCTGGCGATGAAGTTCCCGCCGGGGGCGCCCACGCTGCTGCTGCTGGATCCCGACACCGGCCGGACGCAGCGCCAACTCACGCTCAACCCCCAGCTGGTTCGCGCGCGACAGGGTGGCGCCGACATCCAGGCCGCCGACGGCCGGGTTCACCTCCTGCTCGACGCGCCCGAAGCGTTTCACGCCGATGGCCGGCCGATCTGGCGCGCCGTGATCGACGACCCGGCGATGACGCCCATGCGCCAGAGCCTCGCCGGCAATCACGTCCTGGTGCTCAGCGAAACCGTCGAGCCCGCAGGCCCCGCGCTCGGCCCGGGAGCGATCCATCAGGCCAATCAGCCGATGGGTGTCAATCAAGGCATCGCTCGCGCCTATCTCCTGCACGCCTACGAACGCGACACCGGCCGACTCGTTGCCGAGCATCCCGTTGACGCCGGCCGCGCGACGGTGAACCCCAACGCCGCCCGCCTCTTCGACCACGCCTACGCCCTGGCCATCGGCAGTCAGACCGTGTTTCTCTCCGACCTGCCGTAGCGCTCCGTGCGCAACTCTGCGCTACAACGTTTCCGGCACCTCTACCCTCCGCGCGACCGCCGCAGCGAGACGTGCGTCTCCCGGCCGGCGAATCCACATCGCCCTCTTCCGGGGGCCGGGGGTGCTTGTGCTCTACGAATCGATCCGTCCGCAACTCAAGACCGGCGACCTGGTCCTTTTCTCCGGCA
>CAZIXN010000236.1:0-4247 GCA_964543215.1 uncultured Phycisphaera sp. | reverse complement strand
CTCGGCCGGCGAGCTTGAGGTCGTAGAGCCAGCGGACGCTGAAGCCCATCTCGCGGAGGGTGGAGGGGTCCAGCGAGCCGCCGGAGACGTTGATGGTCCGCCCGGCGCGATCCGCATCGCCGTGGGTGGCGGCGCAGCCGGGGGTTGCCAGGAGCATCAGCGCGAGGCAGGACACCGCACCCAGGGACGCGAACACGGCGGCAAGGCGGTTGGGGGTGGTTTGGATCGTTGGCCGCATCGCGCAGGTCTCCGTAAGTACTTCCGAATCAGGAGTCGCGAGTATCGACGCGGCGGGGCGCGGGGTCAAGCGGAGGGGGCGGGGGGGCGTAATTTCAAATGTCAGATGTCAGATGTCAGATGTCCATGTGGAAGAAGCTCGCTGGTGAATAGGCAGGCGAGGCGTGACATCCGAAATCTGAAATCACCAATCTGACATTCTCACTTCACGCCCCCGCCAGGGCGGCCCGTTTTTCGGCGATGGCGGCGAGGAGCTTCTTGTGCGGCTGGGCGAATTTGGCGGTGCCTTCGGACATCAGGGTGTCCTCGAGGTGCTGGAGATCGACCTTGGCGTCGAGCTCGTCGAGGATCGCCTTGGACGGAAGCTGGCGGGACTGCGCGTCGTACGACTTGCCCATCTTCTGGACGGCGGCGTTGGTCTCGGGCGGGTTGGTCTGGATGTCGGACCCGGCCATGGCGGCGACGTAGTAGTCCTCGGACTGCCAGTCGAGCTTCTTACCGGTGGAGGCGAAGATCATTTCCTGCTGTAGCGGGAGATTCTTGTCGGCCCAGAATTTGGCGTTGTCGATGCCGATGCGTTTGGCGTTGACGATGCCCATGAGGCCTTGTGCGTCGGCGGAGAGGTCCTTGCAGTGGTCCTTGGTGTAGACGTCGACGCGGGAGATGAAGATGGAGTAGACGCTTTTGAAGCGGTCGAGCTTTCCGGACTTCTGCCGGCCGCGCCAGACGGCATCGCGGGCGAGTTCGTACTGACGCTGGGTGAAGATGAGGGTGACGTTGAGCGTGATGCCGTGGGCGGCGAGGTCTTCGAGTGCGCCCAGGCCGGCGGGGGTGGCGGGCACCTTGACCATGCGGTTGTCGTGGCCCTGGGACCAGCGTTTGCCCAGTTCGACGTAGCGCTTGATTTTCTCGTCAAGGGGCAGGTCGTTGTCGGGGTCTTCGAGCAGCGGGTCCAGTTCGAAGGAGACCCAGCCGTCGTTGCCGGCGGAAGTCGTCCAGACGTCGTGGAAGTGGGCTTGTGCATCGGCGACCAGTTTGTCGGTCATCGCCCAGGCGATGGCTTCGTCGTCGTGGCCGGCGTCGAGGAAGGCCTGCATGTGGTCGTCGAAGCGGCCGGTCTGGATGAGGCTTTGGATGATGGCGGGGTTGGAGGTGGCGCCGGTGATGCCCTGGGCCTTGTTCTGTTTGACTTCGTCGGGGTCCACGGAGTCGAGCCAGAGGCGGGTGCCGGCGTCGATGAGGGATTTGAGTGCGTTGGGCATGAAAGGGGTCCTTGATCGAAGAGCAAGCGAAGCGCGAGTGATGGGCCAAGCCTAGGCGTGGCATCAACGCGGCCTTGCGGGCGGTCAGCCGGATGCGACGACCAGCAGGGCGATGAGCAGGAAGACCGCGAGGAACCAGCCCGCCAGGGCGGCGTAGAACCACGGGCCGGCCGCGCCGGCGTAGGGCGAGGCGACGACGTCGGCGTCGCTGCTGTCGGCGCTGCCGGGGGCACGTCGTTCCAGCGCGGACAGGGCGTTGACGTCGAACACTCTGCGGGCCTGCAGCGGCGGCTCACCGCGTTCGATGGCCTGAAGATCTTCGAGCAGGTCGGTGGTCGAGTTGTAGCGCTTGTTGCGGTCTTTGGCGAGGCAGACTTCGACGACTTCGGCGATCCCCGAGGACAGGTTGGGGTTGATGTGATCCGGTGGGGTGAGGTCTTCGTTGAGGTGCTTGCGCATCACGGCCGAGGGGTTCGGTCCGTCGAAGGGGACCTGGCCGGTGAGCATGTGGTAGAGCGTGGCCCCCAGCGAGTAGATGTCGGCGCGGAAGTCCACGGTGACCTCGCCGCGGACCTGTTCGGGGCTGATGTAGTAGGGCGTGCCGTAGGCCTTGCCGGCTTCGGCCTCGGCGGCTTCGCGGTCGGAGATCGCGCGGGCGAGGCCCATGTCCGCGAGCTTGGTCCGGCCGGACTCGCCGGAGATCATGATGTTCTTGGGCTTGACGTCGCGGTGGATGAAGCCGCGGTCGTGGGCGTGATTCAAGGCGTTGGTCACGTCGATGGCGACCCGCAGCGCATCGGCCTCCTCGTAGCGGCCTTTCTCCTGGATCGCCTCGAAGACGGTCTTGCCGTCCACGAACTCCATCACGAAATAGTGGAAGTCGCCGGCCTTGTTGACGTCGAAGGCTTGCACGATGTTGGGATGGTTGAGTTTGGCGGCGGCCTTGCCTTCGGCGTAGAAGCGGTCGACGAAGTCCTGGTTGTTCGTGAACTTCTGCGGCAGGACCTTGATGGCGACGATGCGGTCCAGCGAGAGTTGGCGGGCTTTGTAGACGGTGGCCATCGCGCCGGCCCCGAGCTTTTTGAGGATCTGGTAGCCGGGGATCTGCTGGCCGGACTTGGCGTCGGTTTCGGGGCGGAGGCGGTCGAGCTGGCGTTTGGTGATGATGCCGCGTTCGACGAGGACGGCGCCGAGGGATTTGTTCTTGGCGTCGGATTCGCCCGCCAGGCCGATGAGGGCGTCCTTGGCGTCCTGGACTTCCTGGGGGGTGGCGAGGCCGCGATCGACGACCAGGCGGCCAATCACCGTGTCGAGGCTGCTCGCGGGGTTGCCGTCGGGGCCGTTGCTGCCGTTGCCGTTGCTGCCGTTGCCGTGGGTCCCCGGGGCAGGGATCGCGGTGGAGCCGGAGGATGGATCGTCGGCGTGGGCCATGGGAGATGCATCGGCTCGACGGGCGTCACAGGGGAGCAGGAACTTCGCGGACGGGCTCGGAGACCCGCGTCAGACCGACGAACCGTATCAGGGTCATTCGGAAGGTGTCAACGCGATCGTTCGGCGGTGCGTATGGTTCTCGGCCATGACCGCACCTTTGCCCTCGACCCGGCCCGACGCGACCGCTCCCCTGCTCCCGGGTCTGGATGTGCCGTCGGGGGCGCGGATTGATTTTGTGTTGGCCCAGCGGCTGGCGCGGATCGAGCGTCGTTTCGCCGGCGAGCTGCACAGCGACCTGGACTGCGTCAACGAGCTGGTGGGCCACGTCGAGCGGTATCGCGGCAAGATGCTTCGGCCGATGCTCACGGTGCTGGCGAGTCTGGCGGTGGGGCAGGCGGACGACGACGCCCGGGCCGAGCGGGTGGACCTCCTGGCGACCGTGTTCGAGATGGTGCATATGTCCACGCTGGTGCACGATGATGTGCTCGACGACGCGGACATTCGGCGGCGGGGCGCGACGATCAATCGCCTGCGGGGCAACGAGGCGGCGGTGATGCTCGGCGACTACCTGATCAGCCACGCGTATCACCTGTGCTGCGGCCTGGGGGCGGACGTGGCCAAGGCGGTGGCGGCGACGACCAATACGGTCTGCGAGGGCGAGCTGCTGCAGCTTTCGCACCGCGGCGATTTCGAGATGTCGGCCCGGACGTATTTCGAGATCGTCAAGCGCAAGACGGCGGCGCTGACGGCGGCGTGCTGCGCGATCCCCGTGAGGTTGCTGGATGCCGATGCGCCCGGACGGGGAAATACGACCGCTGCGGCCCTGCACGCCTACGGCGAGAAGGTCGGCATTGCGTTTCAGATCGTCGACGACGTGCTGGACCTGGTCGGCGACGAAGCGGTGGTCGGCAAGTCGCTGGGGCGCGACCTGGCCAAGGGCAAGCTGACCCTGCCGCTGATCCGTTGGCTGGAGGATCTGCGTGGCTGTGGCGAGCGGGAGGCGGAGCTTGGTCGCCGAACGCTGCGCGAGGCGGCGGCGGGCGGCGCGGTGGCGGGCGGGGCGGTGGACGGGCTGCGGAGCGAGGTTGCCGGCAGCGGCGCGATCGAGTGGGCCTACGAGCAGGCGGGCATGCTGATCGCCGACGCCAAGGCGGTGCTGGCGGAGTCGTTGCCTGCGTCGGATGCGCGGAGCCGGCTGGAGGCCTTGGCGGACGCGACGCTGAGCCGGCGAAAGTGAGCCGGTTCTGCGGTGTCCGGTAAGCGTTTATCGCTGCCTGACCGAGCCGGGCCAGCGTCGGGGCATAGGCGGTGGGAGCG
>CAZIXN010000235.1:0-4256 GCA_964543215.1 uncultured Phycisphaera sp. | reverse complement strand
TCGAGCACGAAGATGTCCGCCAGGAAGTTGCCGGTGTCGGGGCTGATGAAGATGACGGCGTTGTTGACGCTGTCGTAGGCCGACCACGCGCCCCGTTCGAGGAACGTGCTGTCCTTGGTGGGATTGAGCGTGAGCTTTTCGGACCAGGCGCCAAAGCGGATCTGTCCGTTGTCGTCGTAGCCGAGCACTTCGCGGACGATGACCGAGGGTTCGCGGTCGATGGTGTCGATGCCGTCGACGGTGTCGCCGAAGCCCGACTCGACGATGATGAGATTACCGGTGTTGGGATCAACGAAGATGTTGTCGGCCTTGCCGTCGTTGGTGGTGGCGGAGGTGAACGGATCGTTGTCCAGCGCGAACGAGTTGAAGCCGGTGGTGGCGAAGCGGTAGCCCAGGCTGTTGTTGTTGGCGTCGAGCTCGAGGAAGGCGATGTCGTCGCCGCCGCCGTCGGACTCGGTGACCCAGACGCCGCGGACGCCCGCACCGTTGTCGTAGAACGCGGTGGATTCGGGTTCGGAGTGGCCGGTGGGCACGCCGTTGACGAAGTCGAGGTTGACCTTGGCGATCTCCCGGCTGGTCCACGACTCGCTGGTGCCGTTGTTGAAGTCGCCGCTGCCGGGCGTGGTGGCGACGCGTTCGAGCACGCGGAATCCGTGGTCGGTCGAGGCCTGGTCGGAGGTGTCTTCGGCGTTGTCGAGCACGAGCAGGGTGTCGTTGTCGATGTATTCCAGGGAGAACTTGAAGAAGTCCGAAGCCTGGTTGCGGTTGACTTCACCGATCTTCGTGACGGCACCGGCCAGGTTCACGGCGTTGGAGTGCGAGACCTGGAACGGCAGCGCGCCCGGGCCGGTTCCGAAGGTGACGTAGTCGGTGTTGGTGTCGTTGGGCGCGGTGGGGTTGGGGCTGAACGCGTTGACGGTGGCGGGGATGCCGGCGACGGTGCGGGCGTTCTGGCCCTTGAAGTTGTCGGTCCAGTAGGAGAAGACCGTGTTGAAGTCGATGCGGTAGAGGTCGAAGACGCCTTCGGTGTCGTTGGGGTACCCGCCCGTGCCGGTCGCCACGCTGCCCGGCGTGCCGGAGTCGAAGGCCAGCACGTAGACGTCGCCGGTGAGCGGGTCCACGTCGATGGCGGAGATCTCTTCGTTGTTGTTGGTCGAGCCGGTGGTGTCTTCACGGCCGATATACACGCTGAACAGCGCGAGGTCGCCGATGGCGTCGGCGTCGTAGAACGTCACCGAGCGACGCGAGTCGCTGAAGCCTTGGTTTTCGTTGGCATGAACGAAGAAGTTCGTCTGGGCAACGGCGGGGGCCGACAACGCGGCGGTCAACAGAGCAAAAGTGGCAAAACGCATGGGTCAAAATCCTCCAGGGGTGGTCGTGCAGTGATCAACGAAACAGGAACGAGTTAGAAAAACGGTGGAACGTCCGGCGGGATCAGTCGATTGGGACGCCCGACGCCGGGGCCTTGACGACCCAGGGGATGCTGCCCGGATCGACTGAAATCGTGCCGCGGGGGAAGTAGCGCTCGAAAACGAGCTGGTCTTCGTTGACAAACGTCGAGGCGTTGCCGCCGAAGAAGACCATGTTTGCGCCTTGGTTATGTCGCGAGCCGTACGTCTCGTTGGTGAGCGTCGGCTTGCTCAGGGACTCGCGGGAGTAGGGGTCGCCGCCCAGGGGGGTGCAGGGCCCGGCGAGCATGAAGTTGCCGCCCTGGATCTGGCGTTCGAAGGAGTTGAAGGTGACTTCGGTGTCGCTGTTGATGAAGCGTCCGCCGTCCATCGCGAACACCTTCTCGGTGGGCGAGCCGATGAAATCGATGTTGGGGCGGTAGCCGGTCGGCTGGACCGGCCGCTGTAGATCGGGCAGCAGGGCACCAAATCCCCACAAGCCCCGGGCGTAGTAATCGACGCCCTGCGAGGCGTTGACGCCGCTGAAGTGATGGAACGCGATCGTGGCGGCGTAGCTGTTGACGTTGAGGGAGGTGGGGTTGGGCAACACGTTGCCCCCGAACTCCCCAGTGTAGAACTCATCGGCGGCCTCGGGACAGCGGAAGGCGGTGTTGAAGATCGCCTCGATGCGTTCGACGCGGTCGCCGGGCAGACCGAGCACATCGCCGAGCGTCGGGGAGACCCAGTCCTGGTTCTGCGTCGGCTCGGTGGGCGAATCCTTGAAGTTGTAGCCTCGGGCGATGCCGTAGCCGGAGGTGTTGGGGCCCGGGATCCAGCCACTGTTGTCGGAAAAGTAGATGTTGACGCCGATGCCCGCCTGACGCACGTTGGAGAGACAGACGGCCGAACGGGCGGTGCCGCGCGCCGCGCCCAAGGCCGGCAGCAGGATGCCGATCAGCAGGGCGATGATGGAGATGACCACCAGCAGCTCGATGAGCGTGAAGCCGGCGGGGCGGGGCAGGTCACAACGGCGTGGGCTGTGGGGCGCGGTGGGCATCGAGACGTTTCCGGGGGCGGGTTCCGGGATGGATTCCGCAGGGTCTGAATCCGGGGGCGGGGCCGGGCAAGGATCCACCCGACAATTCCGACCGTCACGCTTGGGCAGTCAAGCTCAAGCGAAAGCCGTCGGGATGGGCAGGCCACGGTTCCGCCGGCAGCGACCACGGATGGCCAGGCCGGGGGATTGGATCGTCCGAGGGGTACGGGCGGGCAGGCGGCGAACCCGCTGAACGATGTCCGCAATGTAGAGATTTCAGAAGTTCTGTCCAGAGCAAAGACACAATTTTCACGTTCCGCTCACAAAGGTGGCGCTCCGCTCAAAAAAGCCGGCCCGGCCGGCTTGAACCCTGATCAATCTCCCGTCCCCTCCCGCCACACCCGAAGCGACCCCGTGAAACCCGTCGGCGTCACCGACAAATCCGTCACCGTCGCACGCCGGGCCGCATCCACCTTGAGCGCCGGAATCGGCACCGCCCGGTCCTCCTCCAACGCCGATAACAGCCCCAAAACCGCCTCCTTCTCCGCCCCCTGCCCCAGTTGCCCGCGGATCAGCTCCGCCAGCTTCGCCCGGGGCAGCGGCACGTTCCCCGCCGTCACCTTCGCCACCCGCACCGCGAACCGCTCCGTCGCCGTCGCATCGGCCTCGGGGATCGGCAGGACCTCGAAATACACGCTCACGATCTGACGCAACTGCGGAATATCCACATCCGCCGCCAGCACCAGCTGCCCCTGCCGCTCGGCCACCAGCACCGCCCCCACCCCCCTGGGCCAGGCAATCCCCTGATTCGCCAGATACGGCTCGAACCGCATATTCAGCCACGCGTTCAGCTCCTCGAACGTCGCGTCCAGCGTCCGACTCCCATCCTCGCCCGGCTCGATCCGACGCGAATACTGACTCGGCAGCCGCATCTCGATCTGCTTCGCCAGTTCCAGCCGACGCGGCTCGGGAATCGCCCGCAGCCGTGCATCCGCCTCCCGGAACGCCGCCGGCACCGCCGTCCACTGCCGGTACAGCACGAACCCGCCGATCGTCACCCCCAGCAGCAACAGCAGCACGGGCATCACCCACTGCGGCCGACGTTGCAACTGCTGCTCCGACACACTCACGCCGGCACCTTCCCCATCATCGCATTCCCCGCCGCATTCCCCGCCGCATTCCCCGCCGCAAATAGCGCCTGATGCAGCAACTCATGGTCCCCGCACGCCGCGATGAACCCCTCGAGCTGCTCCACCCGCGCCACGCT
Organism: uncultured Phycisphaera sp.; assembly: GCA_964543215.1. GTDB lineage: Bacteria > Planctomycetota > Phycisphaerae > Phycisphaerales > Phycisphaeraceae > CAZIXN01. The sequence continues at coordinate 565 of CAZIXN010000235.1, read as the reverse complement.
CCCCAGCGGCGCATCCGCCTGAGCCAGCGCCGCATCCCCCAGCGCCTCGCTGGCCGCCACGAACCAGTGCCGCGGCGTCACGCCCGTCCCGTTCGTCTCATCGGGATGCAACGCCGCATTCCGCAGCGCCGCCGGCGGAGCCGCCACCTCCACGCTCACCGCCGGACCGGTAAACGTCCTGAGCACCCAACGCGCCGCCTCCGCCGCATTATCCGCGAACAGCACCTCCACGTGTCCGCCCCGCTCCCGCGCCGCCGCCAACGCCGCCCGCGCCCGGTCCGCATCCGCCGGCCGGGTGAACACCACACACCCCGCATCGCCCGGCTCGTAACCCTCCTCACACCCCTCGCCCGTCCCCAGCTGCACCACCGCATCGCCCGCGATCATCCGCCGCTGCCGCCGCGCCTCCTGCAACGGCATCACGATCCGCGCATAAGCCCGCCAATCCCCCGCCGACCGCGCCACCGAAAGCGCCGCCAGACACGCCGCCTCGCACGCCAGGTAATCCATGGCCACGAGCTTCCGGCTCGCCTCCTCCATCATCGCGGTCAACTCCGACATCCCC
>CAZIXN010000234.1:3158-4276 GCA_964543215.1 uncultured Phycisphaera sp. | reverse complement strand
ACCGGCGTGGGCTCGCTGATCGCGTGGTACGCGCTGGGCTACATGAAAGACGACGACGGCTACGCCCGCTTCTTCGGCGCGGTGGCCCTGTTCATCTTCGCCATGACCACGCTGGTCATGGCCGACAATCTGGTCCTGCTGTTCGTGGGCTGGGAAGGCGTGGGCGTCTGCTCGTACCTGCTCATCGGGCATTACTTCAAAAAGGAAGTCGCCGTCGCGGCGGCCAAGAAAGCCTTCATCGTCAACCGCATCGGCGACTTCTGCCTGCTGCTGGGCATGTTCCTGCTGTTCCGCGAATACGGCACGCTGAGCCTGCACGGCACCCCCGGAACCCCCGGAAGTGATGGCATCCTCACGCAGGCGGCGGCGCTGCTGTCGGCCTGCGGTGGCGAAGGATCAAGCGACGCGGTCCACACCTGGATCCCGCTGCTGCTCATGCTCGGGGCGTTCGGCAAATCCGCACAGTTCCCGCTGTTCGTCTGGCTGCCCGACGCGATGGCCGGCCCAACGCCGGTGTCCGCGCTCGTGCACGCCGCGACCATGGTGACCTCCGGCGTGTACCTCGTGGTCCGCATGTTGCCGGTGTTCCAGCTCTCGCCCTGCGTGCTCGTGACCATCGCGGTCATCGGCGGGTTCACCGCCCTGCTCGGCGCGACCATCGCGCTGTGCAGCAACGACCTCAAGGGCGTCTTCGCGTACTCCACCGTCTCGCAACTGGGGTACATGTTCGTCGGCGTCGGCGCGGTCTCGGCCGGCGGGGCGATCATGCACCTCTACACCCACGCCTTCTTCAAGGCCCTGCTGTTCCTCACCGCCGGCTCGGTGATGCACGCTCTCGCCGGAAAACTCGACATCCGCACGATGTCCGGCCTGCGGCACCGCATGCCCGTCACCTGCTGGTTGATGTTCGTGGGCTGCCTGGCGCTGGCGGGCTTCCCGCTGCTCAGTGCCGGCTTCTGGTCGAAGGACCTCATTCTCGCGGACGTCATGGCCGTGGGCCTCAACGACTGGCGCGGCTACGGCACGCTGTACACCGTCGTCGCGTGGTCGGCGATCGTCACCGCGCTGCTCACGGCGTTCTACACCTTCCGCGTGTGGTTCACCGTGTTCATGGGCGA
>CAZIXN010000234.1:0-3058 GCA_964543215.1 uncultured Phycisphaera sp. | reverse complement strand
CGAGCACCTCGAACACGCCAACCACATCCACGACGCCCCGCACGAGATGCCCTGGCTGCCGATGAATCTGCCGCTGGTGGTGCTGGCGCTGGGCTCGACGGTGCTGGGCGTGTTGCTGTGGTGGGGCGCGGCCGATGGTTTCGAGAAAGAGTTCCACTACGGCAACATCGCCGTGGTCGAGACGGTCCAAGCGCACGCGGGGACTGGTCACTTAAATGACCAGTCCGGAATCGCACACCACGCCTATCCGCCCGGCAAGAACCTGCACCACGCCACCTTCCTGGGCGGGGATGTGCATACGACGATGATGTACCTCTCGGGCGCGATCGCGCTGCTGGGCATCGCGGCCGCGGCGTTCTTCCACTGGCTCGCACGCCCGGCCCGAGACACCGCCGCGAACCTGCTCGCCGGCCCGATCGCGGTGCTGCGTCGCAAGTGGTACGTCGACGAAATCTACGACGCCGTGCTCGTCAAGCCGCTGCACCTGGCGGCGCAACTGCTCTACGTGCTCGACGCCCTCGTGATCGAAGGCGCCACCCGCGTCGTCGGCCTGTCGCCACGCTTCCTCGGCGGCGGCATCCGGCCGGTGCAGACCGGACGCATGCAGGCGTACGGCCTGTCCATGGCGCTGGGCGTCGCTCTGCTCGCGCTGGTCGTCCTCATCGCCACCACCGTCGGATAGGCGGGAAGTACGAAGTCCGAAGTACGAAGTCCGAAGTCTGAAGTTCAAAGTGAAGAAAACCATCTGCCATCCTGATCCCTGATCCCCGAACCCTGATCCCCGATCCCTGATCCCCGATCACCGCCCCATGTCCCTCCTCCTGCCCCTGCTCGTGATCCTGCCCCTGCTCTTCGCGCTGGCGCTGCGCCTGCCGATCGGCCTGTGGCATTGCCGGCACGCGGTCTGGCGGTCGTCGCTCATCGGCTCGGGGGTGATCGGCGCGCTCGCGCTGCTGCTGACGCTCGGCCTGGACTTCGGCAACCCCGACATCCAGATGCGCGGCGCGATCCCGTGGATGCCCGCCCTGGGCCTGTCGTTCAGCTACGGCCTCGACGCCGTGGGCCTGTGGCTGGTCCTGGTCACCGCCGTCGTGCTCATGCCCGTCGTCGTGCTGGCGAGCTGGGGCGAAACCCTCACCCCCGGAAGCCGAGGCAGCGCCGGCCAGGAAGTTCCGGGGGACCTCGCCGCGTTCCTGTCGTGGATCTTCCTCCTCGAAGCGGCGCTGCTGGGCGTGTTTGTCGCGCAGGATGCGCTGCTGTTTTACGCGTGTTTCGAGTTGACGCTGGTCCCGGCGGTGTTCCTGATCGCCCGCTTCGGCGGGGCCGAGCGCATCCGCGCGGCGATGACGTATTTCTTCTTCGCGTTCACCGGCTCGGTGTTCACGCTGGCCGGCCTGCTCTACGTCGCGTGGGTCGCCGCGTCGATCCCTTCCGGGGGCGGTGCGTGGTCCTTCGAGTTTGAAGCGCTCTACGCCGCCGCCGCCACGATGTCCGCCCCGCAGCAGGGCTGGCTGCTCGCGGCGCTGCTCGCGGGTTTCCTGGTCAAGATGCCGATGGTCCCGCTGCACACCTGGCTGCCCGCCGCCCACGAGCAGGCCCCCGCCGGCGGCTCGGTCGACGTCGCAGCGCTCGTGCTCAAGATCGCGCCCTTGGGCATCCTCAAGCTCGCCATCCCCATGGCCCCGCTCGCGGCCGTCCACTTCGCGCCGGTCGTCGGCGCGCTGGCCTGCGTCGGCGTCGTCTACGCCGCGCTCTGTGCCTGGGTCCAGCGCGACGCGAAAAAACTCATCGCCTACTCCTCCATCTCGCACATGGGCTTCTGCCTGCTGGGCCTGTTCGCCTTCGACCAGGGCGGCATCGGCGCCTCGGGCGCGATCTTCTACATGCTCGCCCACGGACTGGCCACCGGCGGCCTGATCCTGTGCGTCGGCATCGTCCACGACCGCTTCGGCACCCGCGACCTCCAACGCCTCGGCGGACTCGCCGCCGTCGCGCCGGGACTGGCCTTCTTTGTCGTGCTCTTTGCCATGACCTCCGTCGGCCTGCCGGGGCTCAACGGCTTCGTCGGCGAGTTCCTCACCATGATGGGCACGTTCAACTCGCCCGCCGGCGTGCTCGGACCCGCCTACGCCGCCGTCGCCGCCACCGGCGTCGTTCTCGCTGCCCTCTACCTCCTGCACCTCACCGCACGCATCGTCTGGTCCGCGCCCGGAACCGCGCTGGCCGGCCCGGACCATGCTCCCGCCACCCTGAAATCCAAGGGCAAACTCCAGCGACGCGAGTTCGCCATGCTCACGCCTCTGGCGCTGGGCTGCGTGCTGCTGGGCGTGTTCCCGCAACTGATCCTCGGCCCGATCGAAGCGCCGGTGAATCGCTACGTCGCCGACGCGACGCTCATCGCCAACGACCAAGCGATGGACGTGGCCGACACCTCCACCCCACAACCCGCCCAACCCGCCGCCACGCCGCTCGCCGCCGTCAAGCCAAACTAAATGGACCTCCTCACCGACAAACTCGCCACGCTCTGGCCCGAGATCGTCCTGCTGCTCGGGGCGATGTCGTGCCTGGTCACCGGGCTGAACGCCTCCCGCGCCGCACGCCAGCTCACCCCCTGGGTCGCCGCCTTCGCCCTGGGCCTCGCCTCGCTGCTCGTGGCCTTCGTGCCCGACACTCAGGCCCACCCGCTGGGCTTCGACGGCCTGGCCACCTTCGTCAAGCTCGCGGTCCTGGGGGTGGGACTGCTCCTGCTCGCCGTCGCCGCCGGCGTGCCGGATGCCCTGCGCCAACACCGCCGCTCCGAGGCCGCCGCCGACCGCGGACGCTTCGAGCCCGGCGACGCCATGAAGGGCGAGTTCTACGCCTTCTTCCTGCTCTCCATCACCGGCTGCCTCATGACCGCCGGCGCCTCCGATCTGGTCTGGCTGTTCCTGGCTTTGGAACTGGTCTCCCTGCCGACCTACATCATGATCGCCACCTCGCGCGACTCGGGCCTGGCGCAGGAATCCGCGATCAAGTACTTCTTCCTGGGCGCGATGTCCGCCGCCCTGTTCCTCTACGG
>CAZIXN010000233.1:1336-4345 GCA_964543215.1 uncultured Phycisphaera sp. | reverse complement strand
GCGTCGGAGACGAGGAAGTAGACGGTCTCGGCCTGGTCTTCGGGGGTGATGGGGTTCTTCGTGAGCGTGCGCTGGGCGTAGAACTCGGCGAGGGCGTCGCGGAGTTGATCGTCGTTCCAGCTTGTTTCGAAGGGGATTTCGTATTTCTGGAGCGAGGAGATGACGCGGTCGCGTGGGAACATGGTCGAGCCTTTGACGACCGTGGCGGGGGCGAGGCCGTTGACGCGGACGAGCGGGGCCATCTCGACGGCCAGCTCGCGGACCAGGTGGTTGGCGGCGGCTTTGGAGGTGTCGTAGGCGAGCGTGCCTTTCTTGGCGACGACGGCGTTGACGGACGTGGTGAGGACGACCGATCCCGGAAGGTTCTGCTCGGTGAAGAGTGGTTTCGCTTCATCGATCATCTGGTACATGCCCAGGACGTTGACGTCGAAGGACATGCGCCACTGCGCGACGGTGTTTTTTCCATCACTTCCGGGGGTGGCGAAGACGCCGGCGGTGACGACGATGTGATCGAGCCCGCCGTAGGCGAGGGCGGCGACGTCGAGGAGTTGCTTGACCGAGTCGCGGTCGGTGACGTTGACGGCGGCGGCGACGGCGGGGCCGCACGACGACACACCCGTGCCCGCGACGCCGATGCCCTGGCCGTATTTAGCGGTGAGTTCGTCGGCGGTGGCCTGCGCGGCGTCTTGATTAAGGTCGGCGCAGACGACGTGGGCGCCCTCGCGCGCTAAACGGAATGCGACGGACTTGCCGATGCCGCTGCCGGCCCCGATCACCGCGACGACTTTGCGAGCGAGTTCTTTTTCGGCGGGCATGCGCTGGAGCTTGGCTTCTTCGAGCAGCCAATACTCGATGTCGAAGGCTTCCTGCTGCGGCAGCGCGATGTACTGGTCGATGGCTTCGGCACCGCGCATGACTTCGATGGCGCAGTGGTAGAACTCGGCGGTGACGCGCGACTCGGACTTGTTCTTACCCCACGCGATCATGCCGACCCCCGGGATCAGGATCACGGTAGGGTTGGGGTCGCGCATCGCCGGGGAGTTGGTGTGTTTGCAGGCGTCGTAATACGCGGCGTAGTCCTGGCGATATTGCTTGAGGCCGGCGGAGAGCTTGGTCTTGAGCGCCGCCACGTCTTGCTTCCGGGGGTCCCACGCGACGTAGAGCGGCTTGATCTTGGTACGCAGGAAGTGGTCGGGGCAGGAGGTGCCCAGCTCGGCGAGCCGCGGCGCGTCGGCGCTGCCGACGAAGCGGAGCACGGCTTTGCGGTCGTCGAACGTGCCGACGAAGCGCTGCTCCTGCGAGACCTGGCCGCGCAGCCAGGGCATGATCGCGGCAGCGGTCTTCTTTCGGTCGGCTTCGTTGAGGGGGGCGACCTTCTCGCCGCCGAAGGTTTGCGCGCCCTTGTCTTTGGACTCGATGAAGCGGGCGGCGTCTTCGATGAGCTCGAGGGTCAGGTCGTAGCAGGCTCGGTCGTGGTTGGCCCAGTTGATGATGCCGTGCTGGCCCATGAGGATGCCCACGGCCTTGGGGTTCTTCTTCGCGACGTCGCGCATGACCAGACCCAGGTCAAAGCCCGGGCGCTGCCACGGCGTCCACGCGACGCGGTCGCCCCAGATTTCTTTGGTGAGTTTTTCCTGCTGCTTCGAAGCGGCCACGGCGATCACCGCGTTGGGGTGCATGTGGTCGACGTGCTTGGCGGGCAGGTAGCCGTGCAGCGGCGTGTCGATGGACGAAGCGCGGGGGTTGAGGTTGAAGGTGCAGTGGCGGTACTTGTCGACCATGGCGTCTTCGACGGCGGACTTCACGCCGCTTCCGGGGGCGTTGCCGTAGCTGTATTCCAGGTGCAGCAGCTTCTCCATGTAGAGCGAGGCGAAGTTGTCGGGCTTGGCGGTGCGGAGGTCGCCGCCGGAGCCTTTGACCCAGAGCACGTCCACCTTCTCCCCGGTGAGCGGGTCGGCTTCGGTGGCTTTGGAAGAGGTGTTGCCGCCGCCGGTGTTGGTGATGCGCTGGTCCGAGCCGAGCAGGTTGGAGCGGTAGGTCAGACGCTCCAGCGGCGACATGCCTTGGGCTTTGGCGTCGTCCCAGAGGTGATGGACGTGCTTGAAATCGGCGGCGTTCTTGGGCGGGTTTTTCGGCATGGCGGAAGGCTCGGCGGCGATGGGGAAGCGGCGGGGCAGGAGGGCGGAAAGCGAGAAGATACCCGATTATGTGGTTTCGGGAAGTCTGATTGTGGGAAAATTTCCGAATTATCGCCCAAAGTATTCCCGAAAATGTGGGAATGCGGTATGCTTCCGCGGTGCTCGCCTCTCAACGTCACCGCGAAATCATGGATCGGGTCAGCGTCGCGGGGGCGGCGCGGGTGGTGGAATTGGCCCGCGACCTGGACGTGGCGGAGGAGACGATCCGGCGTGACCTCAAGACCCTGGCCGACCGCGGCGCGCTCGTGCGGACGCACGGCGGAGCGCTGCCGATCCGGACGGCGACGGCCCATGCGTCGCCAAGCCCGGCCCACCGCCGCAGCCTGACGCAGCGCACCGCCGAGCACGCCGGCGCCAAGCGGGCCATCGCGCAGCGGGCGCTCGAATTCGTCGAGCCGGGGATGGTCATCGCGTTGGACGCCAGCTCGACCGCGGTGGAGCTGGCGCGGCTGCTGCCCGATGTTCCGCTGACCGTCGTGACCAACGGGCTGGCGGTGTGCAACCTGCTGGGCCCGCGCACGCGCATCGAAGTGATCTGCACCGGCGGCGTGCTCGATCACGACGCCGAGGCGTTCACCGGCCTGCCCGCCGAGGCGGCGGTGGGGCGGTTCAACATCGCGCTGTGCTTCTGCTCGTGCATGGGCATCGATCCCAAGCGCGGCATGAGCGAAGTCGATGTGCCGCAGGCGTCCATCAAGCTGCGCATGATCGAGTCGGCGGCACGCACCGTGCTGCTGGCCGACGCCAGCAAGTTCGCGGTCAGTTCGCACGTGTTCACCGCTCCGGCCACGTCCGTCGATACGCTCATCAC
>CAZIXN010000233.1:0-1236 GCA_964543215.1 uncultured Phycisphaera sp. | reverse complement strand
GCTCAACACGCCGCACATCCCCGCACTGCCCGACCCGCGTGCGGCAACGCTCGCGGCGTTGCGCCAGCCGATCGGCTCGCCGCCGCTGCGCGAGATTGCGTCACGCAAATCGCCGAAGACTGTGGTCATCACGATCTCCGACATCACCCGGCCGGTGCCCAACGAAGTGATCGTGACCGCGATTCTCGAAGAGCTTCATGCCGCGGGTATTTCGGACGAGCAGGTGACGGTGCTGATCGCCACGGGGATGCACCGGCCCAGCACGGCCGAGGAGCGCGAGATCATGCTCGGGCCGGCGTTGCTGCGGCGCGTGAAGGTCGTGGACCACGAGGCCGACGATGCATCGTCGCTGGTGCGCGTCAGCGACGATCCGCCGGTGGGCGTGAACCGGTTGTTTGTTGAGGCGGATCTGAAGATCGTGACGGGTCTGATCGAGCCGCACTTCATGGCCGGTTTTTCCGGCGGACGCAAGGGCATCTGTCCGGGACTGGTCGATCTCGATGCGGTGCAGCGCTTCCATGGCTTCGGCGTGATGGGCGATCCGAACAGCGTCGAGGGTCGGCTCGACGGCAACCCGTGCCACGAAGAATCGCTGCGCGTCGCCAAGCTCGTCGGCTGCAACTTTCTGGTGAATTGCGCGATCACGCACGACCGTGTCCCCGCCGGCATCTACGCCGGCGACATGGTTGAAGCGCACCTCGCGGGTTGTGCGCAGGTCGCCGAATGGAACACGGCGGTCGTCGAGGAACCGTTCGATCTGGTCGTGACCAACGCGGGCGGCTTCCCGCTGGACACGAGCTTCTATCAAACGGTCAAGGGCATGTGCACCGCGTTGCCCGCGATCGCCGGGGGCGGAGAGTTGCTCATTGTCACCGCGATGCACGAAGTCGGCTCGCCGGAGTACACGGAGTTGATGCACCGGTACGCCGGCGACTGGCGTCTGTTCCTGGGCGACATCGAAGCGTCGAGCGACACGGCGAAGGATCAGTGGGAGTTCCAGATGCAGACGCGGGTGCTGCAGCGGGTCGGCGTCGAGGGGTTGCACGTGCTGGGCGACGGCATGGCCGTGGTGGAACAAGCGAAGCTTTGCGTCACGCCGGTCGCGGGTGCGGGCGGCGTGCAGGCGCGGCTGCAGCGTTTCGTGGATACGTTCGCGCAGGCGAACCCGGCCGCCAGGATCGCGGTGATCCCGCAGGGGCCGTACACGATGGTGCGGGCGGCGGTTCCGGCGCTGGT
>CAZIXN010000232.1:0-4349 GCA_964543215.1 uncultured Phycisphaera sp. | reverse complement strand
CGCACCGTCGGCCCATTCCGCAACACGGTTGCCGTCTGGTGGACCGCCTGGGCCGTGCCGCTGTTCGCGCTGGTGCGACTCGCCGAGATGGTGGTCTACCCGCCCGTCACCTGGCTCATCGGCCTGCCCAAATACGACGCGAAAGACTGGGTCAGCGTCAGCCGGCAAAAACATCAAAACCTCGTCGGTGCCGACCGCATCTGGTGCCTCTACTGCGACTGGATGACCGGCGTCTGGTCGCTCGGCTCGGAGATGCTCCGCAACATCGAATCCTTCTGGTGCCCCATCCGCTTCCGCGACGACACCAAGTGCGACAACTGCTCGCTGGACTTCCCCGATGTCAAAGATCGCTGGTCCCCCGCCGGCGGCACGATGAAGGATGTCACCGACACCCTCGAAAAATACTACCCCGGCCCCGACGGCGTCAACGCCTGGTTCGGCCACGCGGTCCGCACCCAGATCACGGTCGAAGGACAGGAACCACGGATGGACACGGATACACACGGATGAGCATGAACCGCAGATTTCGCAGAGAACGCAGATTTGAATCTGTGCAATCTGCGATATCTGCGGTTTCAACGGTTTGGTTTCAGGCCAGCCTTTTCGTCGCCACCGTGCCGTCTTTGGTGGTTTTGACTTCGTACCCAGCGGCCTGCAACTCGTCGCGCAGCGCATCGGCCTTGGCAAAATCCCCGTTGCGACGGGCATCGTCCAGCGCGGCGCACTTGGCTAGCACTTCAGAATCCATACTTGTCGACAAAACATCAGCCAGCGACAACTGGCCTGAAGAGTGATCTGGGGTTGAAAAAGCTCTGTCCTTGTTGCGGATCGCAAGGACATCGTTGAATCGATCCATCACGCCAAGCGACTCCGTCGTCATCGATGGTTTGGACTTGATCCAGGAGAAGACGACGCCAATGGCTGCGGCGATATTGAGGTCGTCGCACAAAGCCTCAGTGAACTCACGAACTGTTTGATGCTGCATGGAAACCGAATCCGCTTCGCGGTTCATCTCTTCGAATCCGCCATATTTTGCGTCGTATTCTGCGTGCAGCGACACCAAGGTGTGCCCATAAGCATTCTGGAAACGCGAGACCGCGCTCGCCGAATCCAACAGGCCCTTGCGCGAGAAGTCCATGCGGCTGCGGTAGTTCGCCTTGAGCAATTCGAAACGCAGCACCGCGGGATCGACCGCGCGGCCGGTGAACGTGCCGTCCAACACCTGCCGCACCGTGAAGAAGTTGCCCTTGCTCTTGGACATCTTTTCGCCTTCGACCATGAGGTGTCGGCTGTGCATCCAGAATCGCGCGAAGCGCTCTTGCCCGGTCGCGCAGCACGTCTGCGCGATCTCGCATTCGTGGTGGGGGAAGATGTTGTCCTCCCCGCCGGTGTGGATGTCGATGATGTCCCGCCCCAGCACCGCCTTGGCCATCGCGCTGCACTCGATGTGCCAGCCGGGGTAGCCGACGCCCAATTCGGCCGCGGGACCCGAGAGCCCCATTCCGGGGGTCCGGGGGTCCCAGCGCATCAGGTGCGTGGGGTCGGGCTTCCACAACAGGAAATCCGCGGGGTGTTCTTTGGTGGATTGGTGCGTCGCGTCGAGGCGGCCGCCGGCCCCGCCGCGCAGCTGATCGAGGGTGTTGCCGCTGAGTTTGCCGTAGGCCGGAAAACTCTGGATGCGGAAGTACACCGCGCCGCCGCTTCCGGGGGCGACGTAGGCGTGACCCTTTTCGAGCAGCGTGCCGACGATCTGCAGCATCTGCTTCACGTGGTCGGTCGCGCGCGGCATGTTCTGCGGGATACCGTTCTCACCTCGCGGGGCGTCGTCCGCGACCTTGAGCCCAAGCTTCCGCGCGTCGTCGAGGAACGCATCGATATAGAATTTTGAAATTTGATACGGATCGTTGGGGTCTTCGATGCTGGCCGCGTGCGCCTCGCCGCTTTTCTTGGATTCCAGCAGTCGCTTGGCCGCGGCCTCCATCTTGTCTTCGCCGCCGCCGTCGGCGAGGGCATCGTCGGTCATGTGGCCGACGTCGGTGAGGTTCATCACCTGATGGACTTCGTGGCCGATCAGCTCGAGGAACCGCCGCAGCACATCGGAAAAGATGAACGTCTTGAAGTTCCCGATGTGCGCGAAGTCATAAACCGTCGGCCCGCAGTTGTACATGCTGACTTTCCCCGGCGTGATCGGGTGAAAATCTTCGAGTTGATGGGTGAGCGTGTTGTAGAAGCGCGGCGTGATCGACATGGCTCGAGTCTATCGCTGCGCTTCGGTCGTCACGGCGGGCACCGGCTCGGCGAGTTGGCGGAACTGCTGGTCCATCGCGTCCAGGCGGATCAGGCCGGCCCGGGGCCCATTGAGGTCCAGAATGATGTAGATCGACAGGCAGATCGCCAGCGCGAAGGCGGTTTCGTGCAGCCTTCCGCGGCGCGGGTCGGCGGCGATGCCGTGGCCCACCAGCACCGCCGCGAGCAGCGACAGGCCCACGAGCGTCGGGAGCACCATCGGCGGCAGACCCAGATTGTCCATCGCCTTGCGGCTGTTGGTCAGGTCCGCCCATTGGTTCATCGACGCAAGCAGCAACGCGCCGGTGGGCGTGGGTTGCGGCCCGACGGCGGCGACGGCCGCATCCCAGGCGCCTGCCTGCAACGCCTCGACGCGGGCGGCGAGTTGCTCGGGATGATCGCCGTGCTGCTGAACCTGCTCCGTCAGATGGCCGGCGATGTCGAGCCATTGCCGCAGCGGTTCGCGAATGCTTTCCTGGGTCTCGACCGGCATTAGATCGATGCGCGACCACACCGTGCTGTAGGCGTTGGCCTGCTGGACAATCAATTCACGCCGGTGGTCGAAACGTGCCGCCGACGCCGTGAAGATGAACGCGATCAACAGCCCGAGCACCGCGAACACCACGCCGTCGGCCGCGGCGTGGCCGGACGATTTGCCGGCAGATTCACCGGCCCGTCGGCCCACCCATCGGCCGGCCTCGAGTCCAACCATCAACCCGACGAACAGCAGAAGGACCGTCAGAACATCGGTGTGCATGGGTGGATCGCGGCGGGGTGCGAACGGATCGGGGCGTGTCGCGGAGCCTACTTTTTCGCCGGCGGTGCCGTGATGCCCACCGAGATGGACCGCAACTCGGTGCGGAGCGCATCGATGCTTGTGCGCACCTCGCCCGCCTGAACCAGCGTTTCCTCCACCGTCGGTCCGACGGCCGAGACCGCCGCGGGGGTCGGGTCCAGGCCGAGCACCTGTTCCAGGTCCTGCAATTGCTGAAGGAACGGCTTGAACTCGGCTTCGGCGGTACGGGCGGCGTCTCGGATGCCTTCGAAACGCGAGCGCACTGTCTCGCGCCGCTCGAGCGCCGCTGCCCGCAGCGATTCGTTCTGCACCGCGGCCACTTGCTCCTGCCAAGCGGTGATGTACGCGTCGGAGCGTTGACGCATGTCCCGCCAGTCTTTCACGGCGTTGTCGTACGCCGACTCAACGCCGGCTACCGACAAGCCGAACGCCTTGAACGCGCCCGTGAGGTCAGCCGATTCCGCGCTCAGTCCACGCATCGCCTCGTCACTGGCGAGCACGGCGGCGTCGAGGTCCTCTAGTTCCTGGTTCACTTCCGCCAGCGCGGCCACGGCCTTGCGGTTCGAGTCGGCGGGCCCGCCCCGAGAAGCGCAGCCGGGCTGCGGAAGCAGCAGGATCGCGAGCAGCGGGAGCAGGAAAACCCAACGTGAGGCGAGCCTGGAGCAATGTGACATGGTGGCTTTCGTTTCAAAAAGGATGCGCGGCGGGCAAGCCGCATCGGGGCAAACCTAGACGATGAGCGATCGATCCAACGCGTGCGGAAGTTGGCGTTTCACCTCGCAAACACCTCCGCCCAGTCCCGCTTCATGCTGACGAGGACCCATCCTTGCTCCGTCGCCTCGTCGAGCGCCGCGTCGAGCCGGCCGATGTGCGAGTCGCGGTCGTACGCAAACTCGCGCTCGTCGTCATCGTGGTGCAGGATCAGTCCCAGGCGCGGCGTCGTGTCGTCGGCGTTGCGCGGGATCGTCGTGTACTGCAGCATCTCGCGGTCGCCGTCGGAGTTGCCGAACGCCAGCAGCGGGCGGCGGCCGAGGTGCTGATGGATCGCCACCGGCTTGCCCGCCTTGTCGTTCAGCAGGTCCAGCGTCGGCCGCTTCACGATCACCGGCACGCCGTCCTGCATCGCGTAGGTCGCTTCCAACCGCGTGCCCACGACCTGCTCGGGCGGGATGCCGTACGCCTCCTCGGCGAAGACGCGCAGAAAATCCACCCCGCCACCGGACACGATGAACGTCTTGAACCCGTTGGCTCGCAGATAATCCAGCAG